>NZ_JAHPPD010000099.1 GCF_019061365.1 Lentilactobacillus dabitei | reverse complement strand
GGGGACAGTGATGTCCCATTTATTCTGGATAAAAAAACTGGCATTGATGATTTCCATCAATACCAGAAAGTTTAGACCCAGTAAAAGGGAGCCGGTGAGCCATGACCGGCAATTTCCAAATAGCAGGCGGGAATCTGCCAGAGTTTAAAATTGTTTGCTGAGAGGCCGGACGGTAAAATAATCCCCATCAAAGATTGAATTGAACTGGAGGTGGCAAGATGAACAAAACAGCTGGCTTTTGGTCAAAGTTATCGATTATCCTGGCAATTGGTCAATTAGGCCTCTCACTATATAAACAGTATCAAGCATCAAAGAAGCAGCGGTAAAAACCAGGCGGCTGTTCGCTGCTAATTAACGATAAAGGGCAATCATTCCAATGTGCCGGGAATGGTTGTCCTTTATCGTTAAATCTGGATAGAAATTGTCCGATGCGCCAGCCTATTGTTGTTTTGGAACAATCACTTGCAAAAAGTCTGCCTTGGTCTTAACCGTAATCGGCAACTTCATCGCTGGATCACCATCGATACGGGCTTGGATTTCTCGCCGAGATAAACCTTCAATTTTAACCGTTTTACATTTGAAATACTTGACGTCGGCATTATCTTTCAAATTGCCCGAAAGAAAGTAGGATAGATACGCAAGCAATTTCGGCAAAGTAAACTTTTTCAGGATAAACACGTGGAGATGATCGTCATCGTAAGTGGCTTCGGGGTTAAATTCAACATAACCGCCAACTGAATTGGTTGTGGTGATGAGGACAATCTGGGCCCGCAAAGTTTCGACCTTGTCGTTAGCAGAAATTCGCAGCTTATAGGATCGATGGGTGAACAGTTCCTTGAATCCCTTAATGAGATAGATGACCTTACCGAACTTTTTCTTCTCGTCGTCTTTAATGTCTCGGGCGATATCCGCTAATCGCCCCAGCGTGAGGCTGCTAATCATTGGCGTTGTGCCAACTGTCCCAAGGTCAACGGCGACACAGGTGCCAGCTAATAAATTAGTGATCGCGTCGCTGGTATTCAATGGCACATTTAGCGCGCGAGCAAAGTTATTGACGGTTCCACCGGGAATGATGCCCAAAGGGATGGCCTTCCCGGTTTGCAGGAAGCCTTTACAAGCGGTATTAATTGAGCCGTCACCACCGATCGTGACGAGACAGTCAAATTGATTAGGCGCTTCTGCCGCCTTTGAAATGGCCTCCTCTTCGGATTGCGTTTTGGCCAATTCAACCCGCTTGCCGTGGGTTTCCAAAAATGTTTGGGCTTGCTTGGCAATCTTTTCATTATTACTTTTTCCAGCTGCCCCATTGTAGATAATCAGATAGTTTTGCATGGCGCACCTCCTATAAATGTAGTTAGTTTGTCACTATTATTATATGATTATTGATCGGTTAAGTCGTGTTTGGGGATTATCGTTAGCGAGTCATTCATTACTGGCGAAGTCGCATCAACCACGTGAGGGTCGGTGAAGATTTTGAGCATTTTCATAAAGCTTTCAGCGGTATTTTCTTCGGTTAACTCATCAATTGGCAGCCAATAGATTTTCCCTTCGTCTGACTGCTTTAATTGACCTGTAAAATGACTGGTTCGGTATAAAAAGCCAATCCGACGATAAGCGGGTTCCTCGCTGAACCACTCAACGGTGCCACATGATTCCAGTTGACTGATATGTAAGCCGGTTTCTTCAAAGATTTCGCGCACCATTGCGTCGTACAAGCTCTCACCTTTCTCAACATGCCCACCGGGAAAGGTATGGCCGAACTTCCAGGCAACGTCGGTTTTATCTTCAACCAACACTTTATTTGCCTGTTGATCATAAATCATGCACATGTTAACCATTTCAATATGTTCCGTTCGGGAATAAGTCATTTGCCCACCTCATTTTCAAAATTATTTAACGACGTAATTGCGGGTTTGAATTGGCTCTAGATAATCATTGAGTCGTTCAAACAGCATGACCAGCCAGGTAAATGCCAACATAAATGCCAGAATTTCAAACGCGGTTAGTGATAGATAGCCGACCACTTGAAAGAGAATTTCACCGGCGAGCAGCGCGCCGGCAATCAACCAGGATAGGTGAAGAAAGTCTGGCGAAACATTGGGGAGCAGCCACCGAATGCCAATGATCAATGCCAAGACCAGATATACTAGATAGCCGGCCACTTTGCCGTGGAGCAGATGTAGCTGAACGTTGTTAGGAAAAACGCCAACTGAAGCTAAATCGACGGCTAAGAGGGTTAAGAGAATCCTTAAAATCAATAATTGCTTGTTTTGGGGGAAAATGCGCTTTAATGACACAAATAAATAATCGATTAAGGCGATTAGGATGAGGCCTGAAAAAATGAGTGTCAGGTTGAATTCCCAAGCAGATTTGGCGTTAGTGATTCCCAGGAAGCTTAAATTGCGCTTCCACCAGTAGAGGTTTTGGTTACTCATCATTGCCAGAACCATGCCGCTCACAATGACAGCAATAAAGGTATTCGTCAGCAATCGAGATGAAAGCCTCGGGACCAGGTTAGCCATTGTCTGGGTCTCGATCAACGTAATCATGGCAAAAATGGCCGTGGATGTTGCCAAATCAAAGGTAGCACCCTTGAACAGGTCGCCAGCGATCCAGAATAGGCCGGCCATTAACATGAAGCTAATTAAGGCGCCAGCTAAAGCAACCGTTGGAAAATTCCGCCAAGAAACGGCTTGAACCACCGCGGCTTTTTTGTGCTTGAGCAAAATGAATGAAGTCGAAAAGCTAATCAGGCCGCTAAAAGTTGTGAGCCCCAAAGAAAGGGTCGCAACTGATTCAGTTCCGGTTAACGGGATGTAGTGGATTTTTCGCACAATAAAATAACCTAGAAACGCAATTGTCATGAGGATAATTAAAATAATTGTGCTCACCCGACGTTCATGAATTTCAGTCGGCTTTTGAGGAGATTTGACGATGAGCCCATCTTGAGTAATTGTCACCTCCACGTTATTGCCCGATTTGATGCCCAGATGTTCTTTGAGCTGTTTCGGCAATTGTAAAAAATTCTTTTCTTCCAACAATGTTCCTCCTCAAAATATGATACAAGCTTTCATTGGCTAAAGAATGCATGTTCCTTATCCATATTAAAATGTTATCCTTCTTAGGATTAAATGACAAGTGATAGTGACGGCTATGTGCAGTGACACAAAAAACTAACTAACAGCTTGTTCAAGCAGTCAGCTAGTTTTGTATTTATCATATGATTGTATATAGAAGAAACAATTTATTTTACTGGTGGATCCTTTGGTGTTAAGTTGGCCATCTGACCTCTAAATTCCTTTGAATAAAGATTCAGATCTGAGCGGTATTCGTCAAGGTTATCACTCATTTCAACGGTGTAATCAGCTTCCTCACCGTGTTCACCTTGATCAAGGCCAAGTTCCTCTTCCTTCCGATCAACTCGTATTGGCATCACGAGGCTGAGGCCTTTGATGATGATTGAAGCGGCAATGACGACGAATACGATGGTAACGGCAGTAGCGAGTAACTGGACGCCAAATTGATGGAAACCGCCGCCGTAGAACATACCATTGTGGGTAACGACTGGGTTAACAGATTTCGTTGCGAACAAACCGGTTGCGATACTACCAACGATCCCACTAACGCCGTGACAACCAAAGGCATCAAGGGCATCATCAACGCCAATTCGATCCTTTAGATAGTTAACAAAGAAGTAGCTGGCAAAGGTTGAGAATATCCCGATCCAAAACGAACCGGCGATGGTGACGAACCCACAAGCAGGGGTGATGCCAACTAATCCACAGAGGGTACCGGTACAAACGCCTACCAAAGTCGGCTTGCCGCTAATGATCATATCGAGGACCATCCAGGTGACCATCGCGGTACCTGTTGACATGGTCGTCGTGATTGTTGCTTGAGAAGCAATGTTATCAACGCCCAGTGCTGATCCGGCGTTAAAGCCATACCAACCAATCCAGAGGATCGTTGCGCCAAGCAAGACCCAAGGCAAGTTGTAGTGGTTATGTGGCCGATCACCAAACTTAATTCGTTTGCCTAAGAAAGCGGAAAGGACAAACGCAGTCACACCGGCATTGATATGAACAACGGTTCCACCAGCAAAGTCGAGAACACCCAAGCCGTAAAGAATTCCGTGGGGGCTCCAAACCAAGTGAACCATTGGGTAGTAAATAATGATTGACCAAAGAACTAAGAATACTAACAGGAAATTAAACTTGATTCGGCCAACCACGGCACCGACGAACAAAGCCGGCGTAATGATAGCAAACATCATTTCAAAGATTGCAAATATGCCAGTTGGAATCTTGGTAGCCGTCAGAGATGTTAAATCAACACCATTCATGAAGAAGTTCTTCACGTTACCGATGATCCCACTGATGTCACCTGAAAATGATAGCGAGTAACCAATCACAACCCATAAAACAATTGCAACACCAGTCATAATGAAGACGGACAACATGGTGTTAACCACGTTACGCTTTGACACGAGACCCCCATAAAAAAACGCCAGTCCAGGAGTCATGAACAATACTAAAATACTGGATAAAATCATAAAAGAGGTATTTGCAGCATTCATAACATCGCTTCCTTTTTCTTAATGTCATAAATTCTAACATCATCTTTGCGATAATTCCAGCAGTTTTTGAAAATGGTTAGAAAATGAGAAAACGGTAAACGAATTTGTAAACGTCACCACAGTTGTTGGAAGGGCAACCAACCGATGGCGAAAATGAGTTAATTATTTTGAAATTCAAAGTGATTAATGTAATCAAAACTAACATAAGTTACAAAAAGCGATCCAACAGCACTCGAGGTGACGTGATGATGAATCGTTCAGTTAAGATTTAAAATCAGCTTAATTTAAATGATTAATCGCTTCTGGAATTGGCTCATTGCCAGCACTCATTTCAATGACTTCACCAATCGATGAATTGTGCTCAGCTAAGCCGATGAGGACTTCGGCGACGTTATCGATACTATTTTCGTTAGTGGTGTAATCGCCCAAAGTGACTTTGCCCGACCCCGGTTTCTCGACTAATGCCGTTGGCTGCAGGATGGTGTACTGCAGATGGGTATTGTTCATTAACCATTCGTCGGCATAATACTTGGCAATTAAGTAATCAGCCAGCGGGGATTGTTTTTTACCGCTAAATAAATCTGGGGTTAAGGAACCCTTTGAGCTCAGCATGATAAATCGTAAGATGTCTTTTTCTTCGGCGGCTTTCATCACCTTGACAGCCCCGTTGAGGTCGACTTGCAGTAAATCTTTACCGCCAGAGCCGGCAGCGAAAATCAATTTGCCCGCTTCCGGGAGCGCTTCTTTGATTTCGTCCTTGGTGTCATGTAGGTTGATTTTAAACGGCGTGACATTTGGGGCGACGGGAATTTTCTTGGGGTGGCGGGCACCTGCATACACTTCGATGTCCTTATTAGCCGTTAACTTCGAAACGACGGTCGATCCAACTCGGCCGGTTGCGCCAATCACGATAATTTTCATGGGGAGCCTCCTAACATATTTGTTAACTTAATTATAGATAAAAACGGTCGCATACACAAAGCGTTATGATTTTAATTTGCAAGACTTGATCCAGATCAATTATTTATTTGGGATTGCTCTCTATACTTAAGGCATAATCAAAGGACGGGAGCAAAACATGATGAAAATACAACGATTTATTAATCAACACATTAATCAAATTACGTTAATAACAGCGATTCTGATTGGAATTGGGCTGCTTGGAAATGTACTAGGGTCGCCGCTGCTTTATACAGGGGCATTTATCCTGGCTTCAATCATTTCTGCGGTGCCAATTTTGCTAAGGGCGATCTCGGCGTTAAGGTTTAAAACGATCAGTATTGAACTGCTGGTCAGTATCGCAGTTGTTGGCGCCTTTATCATCGGTGAGTACAATGAGTCCGCCATTGTGACCTTCTTATTTCTTTTTGGAACCTTTCTGGAAGATAAGACGTTGGCTAAGACCCGCCATTCCATCAAGGATTTAACTGAAATGGCGCCAACCACTGCAACGATTGTGAATGACGATGGCAGCACGGCAGAATCCGACGTTGACTTTGTGGATGTCGGTGATGTGGTGCTAGTCAAAGCCGGCGGTCAAATTCCGGTTGATGGTAAAATTGTGGCCGGTTCTGGTCATTTCAATGAAGCCAGCATTACTGGTGAATCCAAGTTGGTGACCAAAACTGAGGATGACCCAGTATACTCAGGAACGATTTTGGATAACGGGACCGTCAAAGTTGAGACCACTAAGGTTGGTGATGAGACCACTTTTGGCAAGATCGTTGAGTTAGTTGAGGATGCCCAAGATACTAAATCCCCAGCTGAAAAGTTTATTGACAAATTTGCGACATATTACACTCCAGCTGTGTTAGTGATTGCACTAGTGGTGGGTTTGATCTCTCAAGATTTTCGCTTGGCAATTACCGTGCTAGTTCTTGGCTGCCCAGGGGCGTTGGTCATTGGCGCCCCGGTTTCTAACGTTGCCGGGATTGGTAATGGTGCCAAGAACGGTGTCTTGATTAAAGGCGGCGAGGTGATGAATACCTTTGCCAACGTTGATACCTTAGTCTTTGATAAGACTGGCACTTTAACTGAAGGCAAAACTGCAGTGACCCAATTTAAGAACTATGCCGCTAATGAAGATGGCTTGGCAATGGCGGCCTCAATTGAGCAGCATTCCGATCACCCATTGGCCAAAGCGATTGTTCAATTTGCGAGCGGCAAAGGGGTTCACCGTGATCAAGCTACCACAGGCTCAGTCAATACGATTAAAGGTCGGGGCATTCAAGCTGACATTGAAGATCAGCAAGTGTTCATTGGCAATGTTGCGTTGATGGCTGATCATCAGATTCATCTTTCTTCTCGGCAGCGAGCTGATCTGGAAACCATTCAAAATCAGGGGAGTTCATCCGTTATTGTTGCCATTAATCATCAGGTGAGTGCAATCTTAGGAATTTCTGATGTGATTCGCCAAGGGGTTGCCGAGAGTCTCCGCCAGCTTAAAAAGTTGGGAATCAAGCAAACGATTATGTTAACGGGCGACAATCAAGCGACTGCCCAAGCGGTTGCCCAGCAAATTGGCATCGATACGGTTCATGCTGAACTGCTGCCAGAACAAAAGGTGGCCTACGTGAAGAAGTATCAAGCTCAAGGGCACAAGGTTGCTTTCATCGGCGATGGGATTAACGATAGCCCATCAATTGCCACGGCAGATATTGGGATTGCCATGGGTGGCGGAACCGACGTCGCAGTTGAAACTTCCGATGTTGTGTTGATGGCTTCGAAGTTTGAAGAGCTGGTTCACGCGTTTGGCCTTGCTAAAAAAACGGTTGCCAATACAAAGGAGAACATCTTTATCGCTATCGCCACCGTTGTATTTCTACTGATCGGGTTAATGCTTGGCTACATTTATATGGCAAGTGGGATGTTTGTCCACGAAGCAAGTATCTTGGTCGTGATCTTCAATGCGATGAGATTGATTAAATATCGAACAAAAGTGGCAAAACTTGATCCAGATCAATTATCTTTGCAGGAATCGGAATTATCATTAAGACAGTAAGTGAGCGTAGCAAAGCGGTTAGGAACTGGAATATAAGTCTCCTTCAACAGAAATCCCTGGTTTTTAGGGATTTTTGTTGGAGGTGCTTATATGGAAGTTCCTGCTTTGCGGAGCTGTCCTAAATAAGTGAGCGGATCCAGGCGGTTAGCAACCGGAGCGTAAGTTGCCGCAAGGAGAAATTCCGGGCTTTGGAATTTTTGCTTGTGGTGCTTACGTGCAGGTTGCTTACATGCAGATCTCTGCTTGGAGGAGCTGTCCTAAGTAAGTGAGCGGATCCAAGCGTTTTAATCCAAACCAGAGACAAAACGATCAGCTTACCCTTTACAAATACACTAATCAATAAATGGAGGTCATTATTATGAGTAAAGCAATTCTACAATTAGACGCATTATCCTGCCCGTCGTGCATGCAAAAAATTCAAGGGGCATTGGCAAAACAGGATGGCGTTGAAGACGTTAAAGTCATGTTCAACGCTGCCAAAGTTAAGACGGAGTTTGATGGTGCCAAAATCTCTGCTGATGATCTGTCCAATACAGTGACAGATTTAGGTTACGAAGTTCAATCAATGAAAGTGAAGGAATGAGGTAGAAAAATGACAACTAAAAATGCTGAAACAACCCCAAAAGATTTATTTGCAGCAGAAGTGAAGCAGGCAGATATTGATCACCACACCCCAACCGCGGGGGCAATGGTTGGCCACATTGTATCAAACTTAGTGGTGTTAGCCGATAAGCTTCAGCAAGCCAAATGGTATGTCAAAGGGATGAACGCTCACTCTCTGAAGGCTTACTTTGGTGAATTGTTGGTACAAGCCAACAAGCAAAGGGATGCATTGGGAACAACTCTGATTGATGAAGATCTATTGACGCCAACTACGCAAAAAGAGTTCAGCGAGTATGCGATGTTAACTGAAAATGGTGAAAACAAGTATCACTCTGCAGAGTGGTTGATCGATAGTTTTGTCCACGATTATGACACGGAAAACTTGTTTATTACCCGAGCCATTAAATTAGCTCAAAAAGAGGATCGGCCAGTTTTGGCAGCGGTACTCACAAAGCTGTTGGCTACGAACAATCATAATATTGCTGAACTGCAGGCACTCCTTGGAAATGATCCTCGAGAAGGATTGGACGAAGAAGACTTTTAGTAGCACATTTCAATTGAACTAAATCTTGATTAACAATTACAAGCGAATCGAGAGTGGGACGAAGGGCGATTTGCTCCCATAATTTAAGTGAAAGCGGCAGTGCATTCTGATTTTGGGGCTCTTCGTCAACTGTTGTTGGTGAAACTAAATTCGAGTTCTAATCACTTTGTGATTAGGGCTCTTTTTGTTTTGACCT
>NZ_JAHPPD010000098.1 GCF_019061365.1 Lentilactobacillus dabitei | reverse complement strand
GGGTTTGTGGTAAACACCATTTTAAAGGAAGCTGATCTTTTTTGTCCGAACAGCGTTCGGATTAATTTTACAATCTACCATCAGCACTAATTTTCTTGAGTTGAGCCGTGTTGTGATGACTAACTTCCTTATTCAAGTATGTTTGAGTAAATTTTTCAGCATCGTTATCAAAGGAAATCATTCGGACGGCCACATAAACAACGGTGGTCATGATGACAATGATTGAAATCTTCCATATTCGCTTCATTACTTAATTACCCCATTACATAATTTATGGCATCCACTCTGTCGATAATTTGTTAAAATGTCAATACCCCCAGGCAAATGTGGGAAAAAGTTTGTTTAATCTTAAAAAAGTTGACGGATTGAGTTGAACAGGAGAAAAAATTGAAATTTAATTGGCGGAACACTGAAAATGATCCTAAAACACTAAAAAAGTTTTTGAATGGCCATGGTATTAGTCACCGGATGTATAAAACAGTGAAAACTGACGGCCAAATTAACGTTAATGGTCAAGCCATCAACGACGCAACTCGGCTAAAGGTGGGCGATGTTGTGGAGGTCGTCTTACCTGATGAACAACCTGATCCGGGGGTTGCGGTGAGTGAACAGCCAATCAAAGTGATGTATGAAGATGATAATTGGTTGGTAGTGGATAAGCCGGCTGGATTAACGGTGGTCCCAGGCCCTGCAAATCGGGAGGATACCCTGGTCAATCGAATTAAGTATCATTTAGTTTCGGAGCAGGCCACCAACCTGGTCCCACACATTATCACGAGACTTGACCGTTTTACCAGTGGAGTGGTTCTGGTTGCCAAGCACCGTCTGGCCAATAGTCTGGCGAATGAAATGCTTGCCCAAAAGACGCTTCATAAAGAATATGCGGCCGTTGTCTCTGGCAGTGGCCTTGAAGAACACAGCGTGATTGACAAGCCGATTGCTAAAGATCCTGATGGATACGGCCAACTCATTTCAGACACAGGCAAGCCTTCTCGGACTGAATATTGGGTGGAACGTGAGTTTAACGATCGGACGTTAGTGAGGGTGGTTCTCCACACAGGTCGGACCCACCAAATTCGGGTCCATTTTGCGGCCATTGGACATCCCTTATTGGGAGATGAACTGTATCAAGGATCAATGAATTTAGGGATTGAGCGACAAGCACTGCACGCTGCCAGCTTGGAATTTAAGGACCCTTTTTCCAAAGAGCAGCTTCATTTCAAAAGTCAACTCCCAGCCGATATTTTGAAGGTTATCGATTAGAGAAGTACTCATCTCGTGCACAACTGAACGTTGCTGTTAAAGCAACTTCTTGTATTATAAAAATAATAATTAGAATTCAGTGAAAGCGACACCATTTCCGTTGCCTTTTTCCCCAGTCATGTTACGATTACATCATCAATTGAAGGAGGAGACTAGATATGTCTACCAATAGTGAATCGGATCAGATGATTCAAAAAATTATTGCTGAAATGGAAACGAATTTAGCCGTACTAACATGGATGAAGGACACTGCAGATAATAAGGAAGCTCAAGAACACATTCGTGCACTCAAAGCCGATTTGTTGAAGGCCAAGACTGATTTGATTAAGGCATAATGGTAACTTTGCTTTTGGATAGGCACTAGTTTTAAACGACTGAGATCAAAATTAAAGAATGAATCATGGCATCTTACTGATATAATAAATCGGTGGGGTGCTTTTTTTGTAGAGTGCTGAAACAAGCGGTTAATGACTGGAGTCTAAGCAGCTCTGGTTGAAAATGGGTTTTATTTTTAACCAGAGCTGCTTAGATGCAAGTCATTGCTTGTTGAAGCACGTTTCCACTATGTAGCTAGGGTGCTTACGTGCAGGTTATTGCTTGGTCGAGCACGTTTCCGCTACAATCTAGCGTATCTAATCAATTGAATGTTTAACAACTAAAACAATCGTCAGGAGGTCCATCTATGGTTGAAGAAAAAACGGCAATTTGTTTCATTGACCATCAACGACATATGGAAATTGATGGTCGTTATTTAAAAAATCTCGAACCAGCGACTCGTAACCTGATTAAGGGGGATTATCCGACCGCTAAAATTACGGATTTTATTTGCGATCATGATCTGCTCAAATATCAGTTGATGCGGGTTGATGGGATGATCAATTCCGATGTGAAGCAAACTAAAAAGATTAATCATCGGCTGACTAAGGCGATGCAAAGTGACGATTACGATATTGTAGATGTTAATGACAACTTGGCAAAAAGTTTAACATTTGGTCAAAAGGTGTCTGACGCGGTGGCCCGGTTCGGTGGTAGTTGGGGATTCATTGGGATTTTCACGTTTGTGTTAGTGGCGTGGATGACAATTAATGGTTTGCAATTATTCGGTATGCATTTTGATCCGTTTCCATTTATTTTATTAAACCTCGCATTAAGCTGTATTGCCGCAATTCAAGCCCCCATCATCATGATGAGCCAGAACCGGGCCAGCGATCGTGATCGCATGAATTCTGAAAATGATTACCATGTGAATCAGAAATCCGAGCATGAATTACGAATTCTTCATGCAAAGTTGGATAACTTAACGCAAAACCAATTGCCGCATTCTCTGGAAATTCAAAAATTAGAAATTGAAATTCTGGGGCAGATCCGTACTGAACTGGACTTAATTCAGCGCAATCAGCCTGGAAATGTCAAAAGGAAACTGGATGAAAACGATTCGGTTGATCATGAAAGCAAAAATGAAAAAGGCACCAAGTAAATCCCGTACTTTGACAAGCTATGAAAAAATCTGTAAGATAACGTGTAACACTATCACTAACTAACAAATGGAGGATTTTTTTGATAACCGTTAGAGAAGCACAACAAGATGACGCCGGGCAGATAGCCCCGCTAATTGATATTATTTTTGATGAAATGGAACTGGATGAATTAGACGACGTTCCCGAACCTGGATTAGCCAAGGTCATCACGAGGGCTTACCAGACAGATACGTATCTGTCCAGTAAGGCATCCACCGTGGTGGCCGAGGCCAATGGTCAAGTTGTTGGTGTAGTATTTGGCTACCCCAGCGAAAACGAGGACGATATCAACAAGGTTCTGATCAATTTATCAAAGAAGAGTGCCGATTTTAAAGAACCGTATATTCCTGATTCCGAGACCCATTCTGACGAGTGGTACTTGGATTCAATCGCCGTTGATCCTAACTATCAAGGTCACGGAATTGGTAGCAAATTACTTGCTGCGGTTCCGCGGATGGCATTGAATGATGGCAAATCAGTGATCGGTTTGAACGTTGATTTCGAAAATCCCGAAGCAAAAAAATTATATGAACGCAAGGGTTTCAAAACAGTGGGCACCAATGTGATTGGGGATCATTTATATGATCATATGCAAAAAGCAGTCCAAGAACGAAACTTATTGTCAGTTTAATTTAACAATAGTGAGAGAAGCAGGAATTTATTTTCCGGCTTCTCTTTTGTCATATATAATTGACACCACATGATTTTAAGTTTATATTGTTGTCGATGACATATATATGTGACAAAAGGAGATCGGTATTATGAATCGAGTGCGAGAGTACCGAAAGCTAAATAAACTGTCACAGTTTGAACTGGCTGAAGCAATTGGGGTTGCCAGACAGACAATTAATCTGATTGAAAACGACAAATACAACCCATCGTTGAAGTTATGTATCCTGTTAGCTGAAACGTTGGGGACAGATTTGAACACATTATTTTGGAAGGTTGGTGAAACTGATGAAGAATAAAGAAGGCATTCTAATTAAGATTATGAGGTATTCTTTTAGCATCCGTGGCGTTTTAGATGAGCATAATCTCCAAGCCGTGAATCGAATTGCGACAAATGGGTTTATGTATTTATGGATATATACAGCAGTGACAAATATTGTCATGTTATTTCTCCCAGAAGCGATGATCACCCACTCCTTTACCATTGGTTTTGTATTTATTAATATACTTGTAGGCTTTGGTGGTGTCAGCATGTATATTAATCATCAGGTATCGAAAATGAAGCTCAACTACCAAGAAGTGTCAAAAGATGAATAGCCTAACGCGGTTCGCCGGGCATATCGCCATGGGGCTTTGTGGGGACTTCTCTACGGAATTTATGTATATTTGATTACTGCCTCTTTTAATGGCTTTACTTCCTGGTTTACGATTTGCCTCACCCTTTTCATTATTGTCATGGCTTGGATGAGTGACACGCAGCAAGAAATTGGTCACATCGTTAAAGCTGAATAATTTAAAAAGTTTGCTAGCGTGAAAGACAAAAATTATTAAGACGAGGCGATTAAAGTGAAAGCTCAAGAATCTTTTGGCATCAGAATGTTGAAATGGTTTTACGGGGTTCCCGGTCCTCTCGATGAATATGCCAGACAAACGTTGGATCGAATTGGCGATCACGCGTTTATCTTTCTATCGGATCTATACGTTCTTCGCCAACTTGGTGATTTTTGGCGTGGCAGTTGCGGGATCAACCCTTGTATTCCTCTGGGTGGCCGGGGCTAATGAATTGATTACAATTTTGGGCTTGTGGCAATATATGTCTGGCAGTTTCAAAAAAGCACTTATTGGACGCTGAAATTAAGGTCGGTGGGGCTAAAACGCTTCATCATTGGCAGCTTTATCAAGCCGTTAAAAGTGGGATGATTTATATACCAATTGCTTACTTTATCCAGTTTGCTATTAGTCTGGCAATGGGCACCGAGACCGTTTCTTCATTCTTGTACACGCTCAATTATCCCGTCTTATCGGTTATCTGGGGCCTTGCAATTGCCAGTCTTGAATATTTTGGCAGAACGATGCGGACAAAATATTTCAAGTAACCAAATCCTAATTGCATCTCCAGAGTGATTTGTTATAATGAGATTTCGATCATTAATTTGAAAGGAAACCACTATGGAAGACAATATCAAACTGGGCGATCCAGTTTTCAACAAAATGCTATTTGTGTTGGACAAAGCCGTTAACGAAAAAAATCATCGGGACTATCGGTTCGATAACGAGGAACTGATTCAGATCAGCGATGGTATTTGGGCCATGCCAGCCTACATGAAGGATGATGATGATGACTTCAGCTTATTCTTCATCATTACTGAAATTGAGGATGGCCATACAGTGTTGGCTTTTTCCACTGGTGACAAGAAAGATGATCAGTTTTCATTAAGCGAGCCGATGATTACTGGGGAAGGCCTCAATCAATTGGTTGAACACGACAAGGATCGGGCCGCTTCAATTTTACATTTCATCAACCAAATTTCTAAGGCTGATGAGGGGAATTGGCGAATGGTCGAATAGGGGTTGCATTTATTTGCGAACTTGATAGACTAATCTTAATTCTAAAATTTCAGGAGATTGCTATGAAACTCACATTGGTTGAATCAGCTCAACGCATCAATAGCCGACCAGACGTTATCTGTGACTACATCAATAATGGCCTTGTGCCATCCCAGCCGCAGCTGGCAGCCGATCCTTTGCTGGATGAGACGGATATGTATTGGTTGGACTTGGTGCACTGTTTTATCCAAAACGGTTCGTCAATTGAAGAAGTTAAACAGTTGATAAAGCGTTGCAATATCTAGTCAAAACGATTGTTAAATCTTTAATCCAATGATATTCTAGGCATAGAGGGTATCGGCACCCTGTATAGTAATTAATTAGATTGTCGTTTGTATAACTGTTAGATTGCACAAGTGATATGACAAAAAGAGTTCCATCGTGCGAACAGAAGCACTTTGAGTATCCAGTTGTAAAATTGGATCAGTATTCGAGTATGAACGAAAAGAAATTTGATTAAAACCGATGGGGTGCCGATATTTCTCTGGAGAACCGTAGCGAGCTTGGGCTTGTCATGGTTCTTTTTTTGTTTTGGAAAATATCAACATTAAATTTTCAGGTTACCTAACAAAATTGTTGAACTGGTATGGAAATTATGCTTCAGTAATGTAATAATAGATTCAGATTGGAGTGGTTAGTTTATGGAAAACAATAATCACCAGGAAGTAGGGGGTAATCGATTTTTCTGGGTTACAATTCTAAATATTGTTATTACAATTGCTGAATTTGTGGGCGGCTTTCTTGCTGGAAGTCTATCGTTGATATCCGATGGCTTTCATAATTTGGGTGATTCTCTTTCAATTGTTTTTAGCTACATTGCGAGCAGAATTAGCCGTCGGCGACAGAATGCCCGAAACACTTTTGGCTATAAGCGAGCCGAAATTATTACGGCATTCTTGAATTCAATTGTTTTGGGCATTATTTGCACCGTTTTGATGATTGAAGCGATTAAGCGAATTAGCAACCCACAACCAATTAACGGCGATTTAATGTTAATCATTGCGATTATTGGGTTGGTAGCCAATTTGCTGTCGGCCTTTTTATTGAATGCGGGTTCCAAGAGCAATTTGAATATGCGGGCAACTTATCTACATATTATGAGTGATGCGTTATCATCGATTGCAATCATTATTGGTGGTATCTTAATTGACTTGTTTAACTGGACATTAGTGGACCCAATTGTCACCATTTTGGTGGCCCTGTACATTATCTGGGAGGCAATTCCGATTGTCCGGCAAACTTTCAGGATACTCATGCAAGGCGCACCAACGATTGACTATGAAGCGATCAAACGTGATTTACTTCAAATTGACGGTGTCTTCAGTGTTCACCACGTTCATGCGTGGTCAATCGATGAAAATAACATTATTTTTTCGGCGCATGTTAACATGCATGATATGAAGATTAGTCAAGCTCAACCGATTTATTTGGAAATAACAAAGATTTTGAAGAATAAATATCATATTTGCCACGTCACGATCCAAGCGGAGACAACGCGAGGAGAAGACGAAGATATTATTTACGATCGTGGCAATGATATTCCGTAAAATAGGAGATTATGCAATTAATGACCCCAATGAAAGAGGACTATTTAAAAATAATTTTTGAACTGGGTGGCGCTAATAAACTGGTCAGCAATAAACAAATTGCGATTAGTTTGAATATTGCCGCTGGTTCGGTAACTGAAATGGTCAACAAGATGGTGGATGAAAAGCTGGTTGAGCACGAACCGTATTCGGGGGTTCGACTGACTGCCAAAGGGATGAAATACGCGGAGGAATTGGTTCGCAAGCATCGAATTTGGGAAGTCTTTTTGACAAATACCCTGCACTTTGATTTGCCAGATGTCCATGATGAGGCGGAACGCCTCGAACATGTGACAAGCGACAAAATGATCGATCATTTAGATGACTTCCTGGGGCACCCAGAACGTTGCCCCCATGGCGGTGTCATTCCCGATAGAAACGGTCATTATCAAAAAGATCATGATAAGATCTTAACGGAAGCCAAGGATGGCGAAACAGTGACGGTGAATAGGTTCATTGATAACCACGACCTGTTGACATTGTTGGGCGACATTAAGTTGGATATTGGTGACAAGCTAAAAATAATCTCCCATGACCCATTCGAAGGTTCGGTGACGGTGGATAACGTCACGGATAAAAAACAACTGGTGATCGGGTATAAGACGGCGCATTATGTGTTTGTAAAATAAAAGCGTGCGTAACAAAGTGGTTAGAAACCGAAACGTAAGTCGCCTTAATCTAAAATCCGTGGTTTTGGGATTTTAGATTAAGGCGACTTACGTGCAGGTTTCTGCTTTGTGGAGCACTACTCGACTAGGTAGTGGGGAATAAATCCTGGGATTTTACAATAAGGTGCTTACGTGCAGGTTATTGCTTTGTGGAGCACTACACGGCAATGTAGTGGCGAACCATCCCAAATATCAACAAGGAACTGGGAATGGCTCGTCTCCCAGTTTTTCCTTACGAGGTGAACAAATGGCTGATCAACAAAAAAATTACGATCATTTGGTAATTAATACCTGTGTTTTGGCTGGAACGATTATGATCGAATCGGGTTCCGAAATGACCCGGGTAAACGATACTGTCCTGCGGATTGCCAGGAACGCCGGCTTGAAGAATGCAAACATCTATGCCACTTTGACGGGAATTATTGTTTCTGGTGGCGTTGATGATGTTGGTGCTCAGGTTGGTTCAATCGACAAGCGGGTCTTAGACATGGAGAAGGTCGCCAAAGTAAACGAACTTTCTCGTGAGTATGCAGCTAAGAAGATTGATATTGAACAATTTTATGATGATCTCAAGAACATTGACCGCTTAGTGGCAATGTTCCCACTCTGGGTTCAATTACTTGGTGCTGGATTGGTGAGCGGCTCGCTGGTGGTCGTCTTCCAGAATAATCTACCAGATTTTGGTATCACGTTCTTAGTTGGGATGATTGGTTGGGCAGTGTTATATTTTCTAAACATCTATGTTCAAATCCGATTCCTAAGTGAGTTTATTGCCGCCATGACGGTCGCCAGCCTAGCGATTTTATCTGTTAAGTATGGCTTTGGGATTAAAGCCGACGACATTATCATTGGGTCATTAATGCCGTTAGTGCCGGGGATCCCGTTAACGAATGCGGTCCGGGATGCGTTATCCGGCAATTTGATTAGTGGCCCCGCTCGCGGGATTGAAGCACTGATTAGTGCCTGTGCATTAGGGTTCGGCGTGGCGATTGCCTTACATTTCTTTTGAGGGGAATTAAATGACTGTTTTTATTATTAAATGTATTTGCGTCTACCTTTCCGGGATTGGCTTTGGGTTGATTGTCAATTTACCCCATCGCGCGCTGAATATTGCCGGCATTAACGCTACAATTGGCTGGCTGGTCTACTATTGGATATTTAGCACCTGGGGAGGCCTTGGTGCGCCCAACTTTTTCGGCGGCTTAGTGATCGGAATTTTGTCAGTCATCATTGCCCGTTGGAAAAAGATGCCAAGTATTTTGTTTGATGTTCCTGGATTGGTGCCGTTAGTTCCGGGCGGTCAGGCGTATAACTCAATCAAAAACTTCGCCCTTGGTAATTATCAGGTTGCGTTTAATTACCTGTCAGAAGTGGTTTGGATTGCTGGCTCGATTGCTTTAGGCTTTATTGTCGCAGAACTGGTTAATAAAATTAGACAGAAGATTCGAAGGGCCCAGGTACGAAATTAGGGCATCATCAAGTCCGGTTTAGTGAGAAAATTTGGGTCAAAGTCAAATCGTATTGATGGCGACTTATGAGCATCACCGAAAGGTGATGCTTTTTTGTTATTAGGCATGAAT
>NZ_JAHPPD010000097.1:7851-9257 GCF_019061365.1 Lentilactobacillus dabitei | reverse complement strand
GACACGCTTAGATGAAGATTTTATAGATCTAACCGTAACTATCACCACCTTTAATGGAATAACTTCATTATCCCACTAAAGATGATGTTGGATTTAGTTTTCAAAGAACGAAAGGGGGTGATGGAATGAATGACGAAAAAAAACAGTCTATTCACCTAAGCGGGAAAGACTGTTCCAGCATTAACATCGTTAATCGTCAAAATGGCAACGAACTTATTGCAAGCATTTCGTTTAACGATATCATTCTAAAAAAAGGCTACGACATTATTTTCAAAGACTAATCAAGGTTGTTGTTGGTAGTGGAATCGGGTTTTGATACTGGGGTATCAATTCCATTGATCTTACGAACTTCGTAATTAGGGTATTTCCCCTGTCTAATCTTTTGAACAAATTGACTGCGCGTCATCTGCTTATGAGTTTGATTATCACGAAAGCTCGTATTTCTGCCGTTTTTATCTTGATTGGTAACTGAAACACGTTTTCCCATGTTGCCACCTCCTTTATGAAGATTATCTCATTAAAAGGTGGCGATAGCTTTAAATTTAAATGGACGAAAGGATGATTTTAATGAATGAACTAATTAAAACTTTCAAACAAAAAGATGGTTCTGTTGCTGTCGACGGTCGGGACTTGCATGACTTCCTCGAAGTTGAAACACCATATCGAATTTGGATTCAACGAATGATCGAATATGGATTTACTGAAAATGTTGATTTTGCGGGTTTTGAACAAAAAAGTACGAAACCTCAAGGCGGTCGCCCACAGGTAAATCATGCTTCTATCCTTGATTGTATTGTACTTTGACAAGTTGGAAATTAATTATCGGCTATTTACCGATTGGAGATGATGGGTATGTATAAAGAAGCAGTGCAACTAGATTTAGCTTTAAAAAGTTCCAAATTTAAATCACCACTAACTAAGTTGGCACATGAAATTCCTGCCAGCAAAGCTTCAATTAGTCGTTGGCGTCAAGGATTACGCAAGATGGACAACGATACGTTAAAACGAACTGCCAAGTTTGTTGATGATTGGTTTTACAAGTATTCAGCTGCTCGAGCTAATTACGATATCTTATCGTTTTTTAAAAGCAAACGAGTGCGTAATGGTTTGTTTGCAGCGCTGACCAATCAAGAAAAGCAGGAAGATGATCGTAAAGAGATCCAAGCAATTGCTTTTCAAAGCGCTTCTGTACCTCTCAACGAGCGTACTACTCAAGACTGGAAGAACATTGATGCCTTTAGTAAAGAATTTCCCGAAGAGATTAGTGCAGAAATAACTGAGTTCTTGGAATGGTGCCAATACAATGATATCGATCCTAAAGATCCAATTAAAGAATTTAACAAACAGTTTGGAGGCTAGGATATGAGTAAGCCTAGTGTTACCAATACGGAGCTACTTACCAAAAT
>NZ_JAHPPD010000097.1:1494-7811 GCF_019061365.1 Lentilactobacillus dabitei | reverse complement strand
TAAGAAGCGGCCGCTATATCCAGCACCAGCTGTTGAAAAATGGATTCATAGCCACATCGTGTACGGATTTTAAGGAGGTGATAAGAAATGCTAGTTGTTCCAATGTGGTTACAAGTTGCATTACTAGCAGCTCTAAGTTTCTGGGTTGGCACGCAGTACGTTGCTTGGAAGCAAGATCGTAAAAATTATTGGAAACAATGGTTTGACTAAAGGAGGAAAACATCATGAAACCAGGAAAAATCGAAATTAGAAATCTTAACGCTGACACACCGGCAATTTTCCGATCAGAAAATTTAGAGCCTACCGAAATTGTTCTCCATCTTATGTTTTCGATCGTCAAGATTTCCCAGCACTATAACGTACCAATGGCTGCACTAGAAGCAATGCTTCAACAAATGGTGGCCGACCCGGATGTTCGCAATATCGGTGAACTTCAAGAGGGGTTAACGAATTATGATGACTAATCCAGATACAGAAAAAAGCACCCAACAGCGGCCACTGTCAGATGCTACGAAAGAAAAGTTGTTCAGATTTCAAAACATTCTATACATCAAGTATAGACCACGACGAAGCTGGACGCAACGGATTATGGGGGTGTTGGGACATGGAAAAAACAATTACTAAGGATGTCGTTTATGCACGGATTCGTGTGGCTGGTTTAAAACGAGCCATTGATGATGAACCAAGCGCGGATGTTAAAGCAGCTATGCTGACCTATTTGCGCCGTGAGGAAGATCATTTGAGCGATTATGCAGTGACTGGAATTTATGAGGAGGAATAAGAATGAGTGCTTTGTCAAAACTAGATTTAGAGAATGACGAACAAACAACTGAGAAGCCTAAATTTGAAGTTCATGATTTGAGTTCAGCTACCTGGGTGATGCGTAAGCTCCGTGACTTCGATGACCAAGATGCTGAAGTTAAGCAAGCGGCTAAAGAACAAATCGAGGACCTCGAAAAACAAATCGAGGACATCGAAAAATGGCAACAGAAAGAACTCGACAAGAATGAATCAAGTCGCGAGGACATGCAAGGATTGCTATCCGATTATTTGCATGAGTTACGTCAAAGTGATAAGAAAGCTAAGATCTCAACACCTTATGGGACGGTTTCAACCCGCAAACAACGGGAGGGCGTTAACTGGCCAAACGATAAGAAGCTAATCCAAAGTTTAACTGATCAAGGGTTAACCGATTTTCTCAAACCAAACCCGAAGCCGGATAAGGAAGCTATCAAGAAGAACTTCCACTTTGTCGGTGATCACTACATCAGTGATGACGGAGTAATTTTGGATGGCCCAACCATCAAGCCGGCTACCGAAAAGACAACCTTCAAATTTAACAGAAAGGCGGTAATCAAATGAAGTCAAGTGAGTCAATTAAAACTATTGCAGCAGCCATGAATGCCGTTCGTAAGGATATCAAGCAACCTGAAAAGAATGCTAAGAATCCGTTTTTCAAATCCGATTATGTAACACTCGAAGGTGTCGTTGATGCCATCGACAAGGCTCTGCCGAAAGGATTCAGCTATACACAGGAAGTTGCCAGTGAAGGTAATCAAGTATCGGTATCAACCATCTTGATGTCAGACAGCGGCGAATGGATTCAATTTGAACCGTTGACCATGCCAGTTACTAAGAATGACGCTCAGGCGTTTGGATCGGCTGAAACTTATGCCCGCCGTTACAGCTTATCCGCCATCTTTGGCGTTACCAGTGATCTTGACGACGATGGCAATAAGGCTACCAAGTCAGCACCTAAAGAGCAGCCACGCAAGCAAGCACGTACTAGACGACCAGCTAATCAAAAACCTGATCCAAACGCCAAAGCCAAGCAAGACTTGAAAGCCCGGTTAAAGGCTATCAGTACTGAAATGAAGATTGCTGAAAAGAAGTTGCTCGTCAACGCTGCTGGGAAAGCCAAGGTCAAGGATCTTAGCCATATGACGAAAGAAGATATCAATGCTTTGGATCATGAGTTGACCACCGAGTTGATGGAATTTCGTCAGAACCAGAAGAAGCGGGAAGGTAAAACTTCCGAAGCTGGCGACGATTTCTTAGATGATTTGGAGGTCTGATCATGAATATTGAAAAGCAACACATGGCCTTCTTTGATCACAAATATCCAAGCAAGTTAGGAACAAAAGCCGCTGTTCTTTGGCTGGCTATGACAAGTTTAACTTTAGACTTTCCAGAACAACATGAATATGTTTTTCCCATGCAAAAACTCAAAATACTAAGTGGCGAATCAGAAAAGAAAGTTGTCCAAGGATTTCTCAAATTAAGGGATGCCTGCCTCATAACCGGGACTTGCAATCATGAGGGGTGTCGCGTTAGTTTCACCAGACTTTATTAACTGAAAGGAGGGATTGCTTTGAATTATATGAACCAGTTAAATACCTTTTGGCGAATCGAACAGGTGTTGAATTTAACTCCTTCTGCCAGTTATCTATATATGCGAATGCTAAATATTTATAACGGCTTACATTGGGCTAAATCAATAACACCAGCGGAAAATTTCGTTAAAGGTAATTTAAAACACGGTGCATTTGTCAAAGCACGCAAGCTCCTGATCAATAAAGGATTGATTGAATACAAGTCCAGAGGTGCTAATCGATCTGCTCGCTATGAGATTTTTGAATTAACTGATGAAAGAGTGCAGTCACTATTTGACCACAGTAGTGACCACACTCGTGACTGCACTAGTAACCACAGTAGTGACCGCAAAAGTGACCACAGTAGTGACCCATATAAAAGACGAGACGAGACGAATAAAGAAAAGAATAAAGAAAAGGCTGCACCTAATAAAAACGGTGCAGGTTCGCTCGAAGTTAATTTTAATAAGCTTTGGAAACTTTATCCTAGCAAAAAGGGTAGGAAGAAAGCCTTGGAATCCTACAAACGGTCTATCAAAAAAGGTGTAACCAACAAAGAGATTCAGGACGGTATTGTGGCACTGATTAAGCACACCGATCCTAAGTTTTATCCCAATGGGAGCACATGGTTTAACGGAGAACGTTGGACAGATTCTTATGATTCTCCTGAGCCACCAAGGGTTTCAGAACCTTCTGACTTTGAGAAGTCAGTTGCTAGACAGCGAAAACGAGATCTGATCTACAACGCCTATTCGAAATATGGCAACGATTTGGATAAGGCCATGTCAGAGATCAAACAGACTTATCCAGATATCACGTTTGAAGAAGCCGATAAAGTTGTTAATCCACCAGAGCTAAGAGGTGTCCAATGATGCAAACAAATCGAGTAGTGCCAGATGTTGAGCGCAAAGCGATGTGGTTCCTAATCAACCAACCACAAGTCTTGAACTCTGAAACGGTTGACGAAAAATGGTTCAGCAACAACAGCTATCGGATTCTTGCCAGTTACATCAACCTGTGGGCCGGTCAATATGACAATGCCGATCAGATTGCGGCGGCGTTCGGTGATACGCCATTTGGCAAACAGCTAAATGTGCAGGGAATTTTCAAATCGATTCAGTCAGTTAGGATCCCAACCGATGCGCACGGTACCTTTCAGCAACTGCGTCAAGAATTTTACAAGGCTGAGATTAAGTCAGCGGCTATGAATGTTTTTAAAGATCCATCCAGTTTCAATATGGATCACCTTGACGAACTGCGAAAGCAAGCCAACCAGAAAGATGATGCCACTGATAACGTAGCTTACAAGATGGCTGATGACGCCTTACGAGAGTTGGAAAGTCCACAAGCCCATTTTCTCAAGACTTATCCTGATCTTGACGATCTCTTGGGTGGTGGCTTAACTGCCAATCAACTCATGATCATTGGTGCTAGACCATCTGTTGGAAAGACAGCGTTTGCGTTGAATTTAGGGATGAACGCCATTTTGCAGAACCCTAATTTGACGGTTGAAATTTTCTCGCTCGAAATGAGTTCCAAGCAAAATATGCGCCGGGTGTACTCATCCATGTCCAACATTCCGTTGAACTTTTGGAAAAATCCAGCAGTGCGCATGTCCGCTGACCAGAAGAAGCAAGCTGCCGACACGATCAAACAAATTGCACAGCTTCACTTTTGGTCAAATGACCGGTTAATCAGCATCGACGATATTGCTAGTGTGATCAAACAGCATGCCCAACGATTGGGATCCGGTAACTACTTGCCGATTGTCGATCATATTGGGCTGGTTGCAACGGATAACCCAAAGCAAGACACTCGTCAAGCACTTGAAGAAGTTTCCCGGCGGCTAAAGATCTTGACTCAGACATTGAAGATTCCATTGATTGCTTTGAGCCAGCTTAATCGAGGTGTTGAGTCTCGCCAGAGTAACGAGCCATTCCTAAGTGACTTGCGAGAAACCGGAGCTATTGAGCAAGATGCTAATATCGTTGGATTCTTGTGGCGGCCTAGTGATGATCCTGACGATCAGAATTTGAATTTGTCGATCAAGAAGAACCGAGATGGTTCACTTGGCAAGATTGAATTCTACTTCCAGAAAAATGTGCAAAAGATTGTTGAGGTGAACAAACATGCCGAAGCCGTACATGAATAAACAAGAAATCAAAGAAACCTTTCAGAAAAATGATCTGCATGTGACTCAGGCCGTTAAGATTCTGCTAAAGCAAGCGTCACTGTACGCAAAACGGATCAAAGTTTTTAAGGAATCTGATGAAAAACTAAATGCTGACAAAATTGCTGAATGCGAGGAACAGCGTGCTAAGTATATCTACAAAGCGATTGCAACGGCTATTAAAGAGAAACAGCAGCATTGGCGGTTCATCGAGGATCAGCGGTATTACAACGATAAATTTAACGACAAGTACGG
Source organism: Lentilactobacillus dabitei (assembly GCF_019061365.1). GTDB lineage: Bacteria > Bacillota > Bacilli > Lactobacillales > Lactobacillaceae > Lentilactobacillus > Lentilactobacillus dabitei. The sequence goes on along the minus strand of NZ_JAHPPD010000097.1, from coordinate 3,014 downwards.
CGATATTGATTTCGCCACGAACTGGAATGACATTGAGCGATTGGCTTTTATCTACCGCTTGGGATTACTAGAAAAGAATCAAAAAGAAAAAGGTGCGTTGGAAAACGTGGAATAGGGGTAATGGAAATGAAACGTCCAAATGATATTTCAGATTTAGAAATTGCTAGAAAATGCAACACCTTTGTTGATCAGGTTCAAAAAATTGCCGGAGAAGATCATGCGATCTTTGCTGTAAACATTGAAAATGGTAAATATGGAGAGGTGAAGACTAATGCGTAATATGGCAATCACCGGCAACATCGGAAAAGATCCACAAACGAGACAGGTTGGTAACAGCGAGGTCGCTGACTTTACGATTGCCGTTCGTCAGAATCGACCAGATCGCAACGGTAACTATGGCGTTGACTGGGTGCGGTGCTCCGTCTTTGGCAAGCGTGCTGATACGATCATGAAGTATTTTCACAAAGGTGACAACGTGGCGGTTTCTGGTCAATGGTCAGTTAACCAGTGGACGAACCAGCAGGGTGAACCGCAATTCGCAGTGGAGTTGAATGTGAATGACTTTGATTTACCACAACGGCCACGACAACAACGGTCAAGCAACCAGAACAATCAATCAGAAAGTGGCGATCCGTTTGCTAATTCTGGTGATTCGATCGATATTCCTGATGACGCGTTGCCATTCTGATTTGGAGTTTATCCGATACAGTCGTGATTCACAAAAATGTTAGTGACGAGGTGTTTAGATGTTTGGCAAACTCAAAGCAATTAAGGGTGACGAAATCACTATCAAGCTTGATGATGAGCTGAATATGTACCGGCTGAAACGGTTTGCCAACCACAAACAGCCAACGATTGAGTTGCAGCTTGATGATGGTCGCCAGATCTCACCAGACCAGCGTAAGAAGATCTTTGCCATGCTACGGGATATGGCCGCATATACCGGCTATGACGTGCAGGACATGGAACAGTGGATGAAATACTTCTACTACGCCAAAACGGGTGCAGAGAGCTTCTCAATGAGTGATTGCAGTATGGATCAAGCAAATAAGTTCCTGACCTTTATACTCGACTTCTGTTTTGAGAATGGGATTCCGTTCAAAACGAAGACATGGGATGCCATTCCTGATACTTACCCGAAAGCTGTCCAGTGCTTACGTCATCGGCAGTGTGTGATTTGTGGCAAGCTGCATAGCGACATCGATCACTTCACGCCGGTAGGCAGAGGTAGTCGCAAGCTAGTGGATCATCGCAAACTGTACTTTGAGTGTCTCTGCCGTGAGCATCACACCGAGCGCCATCAGATGGGTGCTAAGAGCTTCATCGAGAAATATCACATACGGCCAATTAAGTTGTCAGAAGATGACTTGATTGCGCTGCATATCATGACACGGAAACGAATGGACGAAATTGATGAAGGGATGATCTAAATGACAAACTATCCCACAGGTGTCCAAGAGCCGCCTGGGTCGGCAATTAAATTGCCAAGAAAGGGCAATAAGTTCAACGCCCACAAAATG
>NZ_JAHPPD010000097.1:0-1419 GCF_019061365.1 Lentilactobacillus dabitei | reverse complement strand
GCATGTCCGTGGTTGCACCTATACGCCAGATTTCAGCATATACGAACACGGTAATTTGGTCAGCGTGGTGGATGTGAAAGGCAGTCGTGCAACGTTAACCAGAGCGTCTGTCTTGCGTATGAAGATGTTCATGGCCAAGTATCAGACACCGGTGGTAATCGCCGAGTACGACGCTAAGAACGGCATATTTGAGGAATATTAGGGAGGATGGCATAAATGAGTAGAGAAACTAAATTTAGATCGTGGAACTCAGTAACAAAAGAGATGGAACAAGTTATCCAAATTAATTTGAAAAACCATTACGTTCAAACCACATTTAATAAGATTGGATATAGTTATGGTCAACCAGATGATGTAATCGTTGAACAGTACACCGGACTGAAAGATGCCAATGGCAAGGAAATCTACGAAGGCGATGTCGTTCATGGTTACGATCAAGAACCTGATAGAGATGACGGCTATATTGGCAGTAGTGTGATAGAAGTTGTCAATTTTAAATGGGGTTCTTTCTGGCTGGGGGATTTTAAGAATCGAATCATGTTGTATACCCCACCAATCATTGAAGTCATTGGCAACGTACACGAGAACCCAGAACTATTGGAGGCACAACATGAATAAGAATACTAAAAGAAATATTGACAAAGACATTGAAAAATCGTTTGCAGAAACATATGATCCGCTACTAAAAAGCATCTATGGCTGGTCGGTTAAAGATGGCAAGTGCGTTCCACCAAAGATTATTTTTCCTAAACCAGTTGCCGACAGAATTGAGTATTTTGCAGAAGAAATGGAAAATGGTTTAACTTTCCAAGGAGCATTAGAATACATTTTTGCCAGAGATGAAGAAAAGTGCAAAGAAGATTGTGAGCAGGTAATGGATTGGCTACCAGTAAGTGATGGCTTCAAAAAATGGAGCGATGACTACTTCCCATACAATTTGAAAGAAGCACAGGTAATGCTTGCTTTGATTTATGGCAATTATCAAGTGGGGGAAGACAAATGAAAGAGTTTAATGCTGGAAAACTAAGAATCGTAGCCAAGCCACACAACGTAACCTTGCTTTCATCAAATGATGAATTTAGGATCACAAAAGAGCTTTATGAAGCACTTGAAGAAGCTGGCAAGATTGCTTGGAAGTCGCTAACTTATCATGATGTGTCTGGATTTGGCAATGACTATTCAGAATATTATGATAAAAAACTTGATAACAGTGGTTACTTGTCCTTCCATAGCGATAGATTATCATTTGAGAGACCCTTCGGAGCAAACGAAAAGCTTTATCAATTTAATAAAGCTAAGTTCCAAACGTTTATGTTTGATTTACGAAATAGTGTGGAGGAGTGACGATAATGAACAGACAAATTAAATTCAGAGCATGGCATATGTACATTTTAGATGCAGCTTGTGGAAGCCGAATGT
>NZ_JAHPPD010000096.1 GCF_019061365.1 Lentilactobacillus dabitei | reverse complement strand
AGAATAGGTCTTCATGGCCTTTCATGTCTAGTCTGAAAGGTCTAGTTGATTAGTGTTGCACTTGAATTTTAAACTGGGCAAGTAGTTTTACTACTAAGAATGTGACTAATATGGAGCAAATGTTTGAGGGAGATGTTGGATTATCCAGTTTAGATCTTAGTGGCTTTACTGCAAATGACAGTGTGGATATGTGGCGAATGCTATCTGATTGCCGTAATATTTGGAAAATTAAATTAAACAAAGATTTTAGCTCAACAGACCAGTATACGGGTCTGCCTGATGTTCCCGGAAAGGGTGAAATTCCTGGAACGAAATACGTTAACACAGCTCCATATTGGGTAGCATTAGCTGGTGGTACAGAAAGCAATCCCCGTGGAAAGCGTAATTTTTACACATCAGAAAAATTGATGGCAGATCAGCGCACTGAAACTGACACGTACGTTTGGCAGCAAAGATCGAGTTCTGATCAGAGTTCTATTAAAGCTAAAGAGGAAGTTGATTTATCGGTTGGAGATAAATGGAATCCTCAAAGTGGTTTCATTTCCGCAACGGATTATTGGGGTGATCCTGTGATATTTAAGAACATTAAAGTTAGTGGTGACCATGTTGATACAACTAAACCTGGTCAGTATAACGTTATTTATACTAATGGTAACAAATTTGCAAATACCAAGGTAGTGGTTAAAGCAAAAGCTGTTCCACCAACTCCAGAACCACAACCAACTCCTCAACCAGTACCCAGCCCGACACCAACGCCGCAACCAAAACCTGACAATAACAATACGCAAGCTTCAATTCCAGATTGGGCTGCCGTCAAAGGCTCCGCGGTTTATTCACTGAAGAAGATCTATCTTTACAAACACAACAACTTCAGCAAGAAAGATCGCCTCGCTGGCTACACCAAAAAGCCACGAGTCTACCGACCAATGTTTGTCGTAACCGGTTATGCGCGCTCCAAGAGTGGCCACCTGCGTTACCAAGTTCGTGATGTTAACCACTTGACGAAGAACCGCCACAAGAAGGGTTACATCACCGCAAACTGGAGTTACGTCCGCCCAGTATACTATCAAAGCAAGCATCAAACGTTAACGGTCATTAATCCACGAGGTGTTAACGCGTACAAGAAAGCAAACCTGACGAAGAAGGTTCGCAATTACAAGCAAGGTACCATCCTTCATGTGACCAAGTTTGTTCACCATAATCTGACGACACGCTACGTTTTGAGTAATGGTCACTTCATTACTGGAAACCGCAAACTTGTTAAGATGGGCAAGCAAAAAATGTCGCGTTATGTCAAAGTTAAGCGCAGTCTCAACCGTTATCAAACGGTTAGCCTGATCAAACGCAATAAGCACATCAAGAAGGGGACTGAGCTTCGAATTAAGAACTATGACTTCTCACACGCCAATAGCGTTACCAAGACTGGTGCACTGAGATATCATGTTGTCGGTGGGTATATTACTGGTAATTCAAAGTATGTAAAGACGATTAAATAGTTTTGGAACAGTTTCTCAGGTAAGCTAATTATTTGAGGAGCTGTTTTTTAATGTTTTCCTAATCCGTGAGACTCTTGATCTAATGATGATTGCAACCGTTTTCCCCTGGATAATAATTTCAACACATTAAAATTTTACACTTGACATTCTCATAATTGCGACTAAACTCTTTAAGTAAATTGATAAACAAAAGCAGTGAAAAGATGAGTAGTCTTGGAACGGTATCAAGAGAGTTCACATTTGGTGAGAGTGAATTACCGGGAATTGATGAAGATGGTCTTTGAGCAGGATGTTGTTGAGCAAATGCAAGATAACGTGGTAAACGCACCTTATAGCGGACAGGCATTGATTCATAGTGCCTAGTGAGTCACGTAGTGTAAGCTGCGTGAAAATTAAGGTGGTAACGCGACAATATCGTCCTTGTATGGAATTTATTTCTATACGAGGACTTTTTTTATTCAATTTTTATCAAAAAAATTAGAGGAGTGGTCAAAATGACAGTAGCAATCAAAACAAAATTTCCAAATCGTTTCGATGAAGTAGGTAGTTTATTACGACCGGCAAGATTAAAACAGGCCCGGGCAGATTATGAGGCGCACAAAATTACCGTAGATGAATTACGGAACGTTGAAAACGAAGAAATTAAACGGATTGTGAAGAAGCAGGTTGAATTGGGTCTCAAAGACGTAACCGATGGTGAATTCCGCCGCAGCTGGTGGCACTTGGATTTCTTTGCTGGTTTAAAAGGGGTTCAGTATTTTGTTCCAGAACATGGCTTTATTTTCCATGGCGAGGAAACTCGTAAAGGTGGGGTTAAGTTTACCGGCAAGATTGAATATAATCCTAACCACCCATTCTTTGACGGCTTCAAATTCTTAAACAGCATTGTGCCAGATGGCGTCACTGCCAAGCAAACGATTCCCAGTCCCGATGTCTTCTTCCCGAACAAGGACGCTGAGGTCTATGACGATTACTACAAGGGTGACTTTGAGGCTCTGCTCAATGACGAAATTGAAGCCTACAAGCAAACCGTTCAGCATTTCTACGACCTTGGTTGTCGATACTTACAAATTGATGACACCTCATGGGGTATGTGGGCCAGCTTCTCTAACGGCACGTTGAAGCCTGAATTAAAGCTATTGGCCGAAGCCGCCGTGAAGGCAATTAATGCCATTGCCGACAGTAAGCCGGATGACTTAACTTTAACGATGCACGTCTGCAAGGGTAACTACGATTCAACTTGGGCCGGTGCAGGAGCCTATGATCCGGTGGCTGATTACTTGGCTCAACTCCACATCGATGGTTACTTCTTGGAATATGATGACGAGCGTTCCGGCGGCTTTGAACCCTTGAAGAAGATCGCTGACAATGGTCGGGGTCAACGGGTGGTCATTGGCTTAGTTACCACCAAGAAGCCTGAATTAGAAACTGAGCAATTATTAAAAGAGCGAATCAACAAAGCCAGTCAGTTTATTCCACTGAATAATTTATGCTTGTCACCTCAATGTGGGTTTGCCTCAACGGAAGAGGGCAATCGCCTGACTGAGGAAGATCAGTGGAACAAGTTACGATTAGTGATCAAAGTAGCTAAGAGTGTTTGGAAAGACGCTTAAAAATCGAAAATAATGAAATAAATCCATGAGAAGAAGAGTAGTTGCGAGCATTCAAAGAAAGAGAACCCGGTCGGTGAGAAAGGGCATTGAAGGTTCCAATGAAGATGAGCTTTGAAAGGCATCATGTTGTTAACGCAGCATGATCGGCAGGGACCGTTATCCTCCCGAATATCAGAAATGGTATTGATGAGACATAGAGTGTGACAAGGCCTGGTTGGTGCGGTGTGTAAGGTTAAAATGATTAAAATCCTGTTTTTGGATTTAAATCATTTTGGGCTTACATGTTAGCACCAGGGTCGTCGGAGCACGTTTAGAGTGTGATGCCAGGCGGTTAGGAATCGGAGCATAAGTTGCCGTTTTCTAAAATCCGGGGGTTTCGGATTTTGGAAAATGGTGCTTATGTGCAGATTCCTGCCTGGAAGAACACGTTTAATGTGATGAAACTCTATGTGAACAAGGGTGGTAACGCGACAATTCGCCCCTTACATGGCATGAATAGCTGTGTAAGGGGCGTTTTTTATATCTCATATTAAGGAAGTGATGCAAGAGTCAATTCATGTTTTTGAAATTATTTAAATTTATTCAATTAAAACAAAATTTCTGGAGGTTTTGCATATGGCAGAAAATGTGAGTCCAGCTTCATTAAAAGTCAGCTTAACAACAAAAGATTTATTGATTTACGGAATTACTTTTATGATTCCGGTCGCCCCATTAGCTTTCTATGGGTCATTTCTACAACCAGCTAACGGCATGGTGGCCTTGGCATATTTAATTGGGATGATCGCAATGCTGTTCACCGGCTTTAGTTATGCGACCATGTCGGCACGTTACCCATTTTCCGGTTCGGTTTATACTTACGTTCAGCAGGGTACCAACCGGGGCTTAGGCTTTATTGGTGGCTGGGGAATTACCCTTGATTATTTCCTGATTCCAACGATTACTTATTTGATTACCCAGTCATTTGGTGAATCGCTGTTACCCGGCGTACCAGGTTGGACATGGATCGTCGTGTTGGTGCTGCTCAACACCTGGGTCAATATTCTTGGTGTCAACGTGGTCACCAAAGTCAGTTGGGCATTGTTTGCCCTTCAAGGAATTGTGTTGTTGGCGTTTGTAATTGGTACCCTTCACCTATTGTTTACCGGTTCAATTCAACCAAACGCCGTTGCTTTTTATAATCCCGCTCATTTCAACTTTTCTGGTGTTTTGCAGGCAACTGGAATTGTGATTGTGAGTTATTTGGGCTTTGATGCCATCAGTACGTTATCGGAGGAAGCTGAAGATCCCCACCATTCAGTTGGCCGGGCGATCATTCTTTCCATTGTCGGGATCGGCTTGTTATTCGTTGTGATTACCGCGCTAGCAGGATTTGTGGCCCCTGATTATCAAAATTTGAATCCTAATACGGCTTTCTTAGGAATCCTGCAGCGAGTCGGTGGTACTTGGTTAGTTAAATTAGCTGATATTACCATCATCCTCTCATTTGGCTTTGCTAGTGGTCAGGAAGGCCAGACCGCCATTTCCCGGATTCTCTACGCAATGGGTCGCGATGGCATTTTGCCACGTCAATTGGCCGTTTTGCATAAGAAATACCGCACGCCAGTTGTTGCGATTGTTCTGGTTGGTGCCATTTCACTTGTGCTTTCTTTGACCTTATCCCAAGCAACGGTTTCCAATTTGGTTAGTTTTGGTGCCTTGTTTGGCTTCATCTTATTGAACTTGTCGGTTGTCTGGAAATTCTACATCAAGGGCGATCACAGTTCGATCTTGTCCGCCATCAAATATTTGGTATCACCATTAATTGGCTTTGGTGTCAGCACTTGGATTTTCCTAAGCTTAACTCCAGAAGCAAAGATCGTCGGGGCGGCTTGGATTGTGGCCGGCATCGTCATCTTGTTGGTACAAACCAAGTTCTTCACGCAGCGGACACCTGGATTGGACTTTTCAAATAAGGATTAGTAAAGGAGAAAATGATTATGACAACTAAAACCGCAGAACCAACAACCAACGTTACTAAAACAGAAAATGAACAATTACTTCAACAAACCGTTGAGCGATTAAAGAACTTCAAGTGGGTTGATTTGACCCACTCATTTGGGCCAGAAAGTCCGCGCTTTCCAGCTTTTGCCAAGCCAAAATTCAACACGATTTTTACCCACGCGGATGGCTTCTTCGTTAAGGAATATACTTTCCCAGGTCAATTTGGCACTCATTTGGATCCACCGATTCATTTTGACGCCCATCAGGATACCTACGTGGAAGATATTCCGCTCAAAAAGTTCGTCTTACCGCTGGTCGTCATTGATCGCTCAAAGGAAGCCAACGCCAATCCAGATTCTTCGTTGAGTGTTGCTGATATCAAACAGTGGGAAAAGAAACACGGCAAGATTCCGGAACATTCATTTGTAGCACTGCGAACTGATTGGGGCAAACGTTGGCCAAGTCAGAGTAAGTTTGAAAACTTGGACGATGCTGGTCAAGCTCATTATCCAGGTTGGGATCTTGACGCATTGAAGTTCATTTACGAACAACGAAACGTCACGGCAAATGGCCATGAAACGTTTGATACCGATACGGCAACTAAACAGGAAAACGGCTTAGTGGGTGAGTATTATGTCTTGTCCCATGGCCACTATCAAGTGGAACTACTTGATAATTTGGACCTGGTTCCGGCTACTGGCGCTTATATTCACATTTCCGTCCCTAAGGCTGAGAAGGCACCTGGCTTTCCGGTGAGGGCGTATGCGGTGGTGCCGGAGTGAAGTTGTCACCAGTAGAACCCTTACAATAAAATAATTGGTATTGGAAATAGACTTCTTTGGTCATCGGGCCGATGAAGTCTATTTTGTGGATTAGAAGATTTGGCGTGTTTAAAGAGAAACAATCAAGGAATAGTGAGTTCACCAATTTATAACGGGATTTGAATTGGTTTTATAGCGTGTGTAATAGTTGACCTGCTCACAAGTAAACATTTATCATAGGTATGAGGGAATATTTTAATTAATAATTTTGTTATTTGGGTTGAGGAGGAAGTTATATGAATACAGTGGGAGTACCGCACCGCTTCAAATGGTTAGTTCAAAGTTTGTTGCTCATATTATTTAGTTTGATGGCAATTGTTCTAGTCTCTCAGCAAGCTGCTGATGTAAAGGCTGCGACAGCATTTGAGCAAACGCTGGTAACGGATCCATTGAGAAATCTGGCAAATAGTGAACCAGTGACTAGTCAAATTAATGAGTTGCAACAAAATGAAGCCGCTAATGCCAATGATGCGTTGCTAATTGGAAGCGGCATCACTTATTCGAATGGAGGGACTACTGGTGGCCCGTTTTATCCTGGGGATCTCATTCATTTAGTTGCTCAAACTAAGGTACAGGGGACTGGAAATTATTTTTCAAATGGTCATGCTAGAATATTGATTGATCGAAATGTGTTTCAACCAGTGGGGACAACTGATGTCTCTGATAGCACGTATTTAAAAAATCCACCAACGATTACTAGTGATTCCAATTATTATGTTATTAATCTAGATTTTAAGACAATTCCCACGAGGTCCGTTGGTATTGATTTTATGTTGCATCTCAAGCCTGGAGCAGTTAAGAACCAGTCGACTTATTCAGTCCCAATTCAATATATTGATGAAAATGGTAAGCAGATATACACGAATGATACTTTCAATGTCCAGGCAAAGACAGATGCACCAAAACTGTATACAACGTCGGGAATTTTTAACCTGGATTACACTTACTGGGATGGAAATAAGCTTAACCAAGATTTTACCGGTACGTATGCCGGCAATGGATTTATTTATAACCCACGCACTGAACCTGGTGATTATACAATCACTCTAAAAATACCAGATGGTTACACCATCTCAAAAGTATATGGCGATGCAACATATGATAAAAAAACCAATACCATTACTGATCATCTTAATTTGAATGCTAATAATCTTGTAGAACATGGTGATAGCGACTACAAAAATGATTTGTTTGACTTTTCGATTGTTTATCCAAAGGGAACTCTAGCGGACACAAAGCTTCCTTTGCAATATACGATGACAGGTTCAAAAAATGATAAAACTGAAACGACTATCGGAGTTGCCAAGGATGATCAGCCAATTCCATACTTTGATGCTCAAAATGGTAAAGTAACTAAGTGGAATAATTCATCACGTTATTTGGACTCTGATCAGGTGACCGATGAAACGCCAGTTGTCACCACCATGACGCCGGTCGAATTGGGCAACTTTCAAGGCTTGAATTCTGAAGGCACAACTGGCCATAATTATGCTGAAGTGAAAAGTGTTACTGATACTCCAAAATTCAATTATTCGATGAAACAGCTTGAAATGGTTGATACTGATCAATTAAGCACTGCTTTCAAGAAAGAATTAAATGATAACGTGGTAACGGCAACACTTGATGGTCAGCAAGTATCGCTCGGGCCTTTAAGATATGGTCAACCAATTGATTTGGAAGGCAAAGCTTATTCAAATATTACGATCACATTTAAATCGCCAGTTCGCTTTGATGATCCTAAACAAACAGGATTTCAAATGAAAATAACTGGAAGTGTTACTCAAAAGGCCATTGACGATTTTAAAAATAGTTCAGAATCAAAAATTTCTTGGACCAATGACTTGTCGACGGTATTTGGTGAAACGTCGGAGGATAAAACGAGTAAGAGTAATGTTTATCATAATCCTGAAACTGCTTCAACTGATTTTGGCTTGACTAAGCCGACACCACCAGCGCCCGAAAAACCATTTGTTACGTTTTATAACTGGCAAGGGATGGGGATCATCAATAACAATGGTCATCAAATTTTGGGAGGTCAACCATTTACTAGCAATTTTCTCTTTTCAACAGGTGGGAATCAAAAGCTAAAATTGAAACCGCAAAATGGTAAATTAATCCTCATTGTTCCGGATGGCATTACACTTGGCGCGTCCTTTGCCGGAGGGTTATCAAATTTAAGAGTGGAGAATAATTTCCGTGGGAGTGGAAAAAACGCAATTATTGGCGATATAACTAATTTTGATGATTATGTCCAAATGTCCAATTCCAATGGAATTTCGTACCAAGTTTCGTTAAAAGGAGAACCAGGACTAGTCAACGGACACTACATCATTGAGGGCTATTTGGTATTTGATAATAACAATTGGGAAGCATTCCCAAAAACGGATTTCCATGTGGATAAACATGATGCGATGGGTGAAGATTACGGCCTTTATCAAAATACCAATGATCCAAATAGTATCTTTTCTGCTACAACAGATATTTACTATTATCCGTCAAGCAGTTCGTTGAATATCAATAAGATTAGTATTAAGGATAAGCAGTCAGGTAGTTATGGCCCATACGTTTCTGATACCGGTCAAAGCTTACAAAACGGAGATGATTTTAAATATCAATCAGAGATTATCAATAATGGTGATACTGATTATAATCACTTAGACTTAGTTGATATATTACCATTCGACGGTGATCAAAAAATTGGTGACGCGGGTGGGGCAACCTCCCGTGGGTCCAATGCTGTAGTTCATCTAACGGGACCAGTTGAGGACTTACCGGGTTATAAGGTTCAATATTCTGTGGATAAACCGTCAGCAACGTTAGCAGATAACTATAAAGCAACTTTCGTTAACGCTGATCAAATCACTGATTGGTCTCAAGTAAGAATGATTAGAGTTACCGCAGATAGTGGAACAATACTTGCGCCTAAACAACAGATAACCTTCAATTATCCTGCAGTATTTGCCGATGACGCTAAAGCTGGCTCAGTTGCCGTCAACACCTTCTTAATGCGTAAAAGTGACGGGGACACGCTGCTGGAATCCACTCCCGCAACTGCTCGGATTGCTGAACCGTACTCGGATGTCACAATTCAATTTTGGGGCAGAAAGTCGGATCAGGATGAGTATCAACCAATTGCTTCACCAGTTGTCAAAACCCACCAAGAAATTGGCAAGTCGTTCCCAGCTAAGGCTTCGGACTATCCATCGATTAAAGACTATGTGCCAGTTGATAATGACGATCATGGTCTCAAATCGGTTTCCAGTGATCCCACTCAAAATGTCATCAAACTCTATTACAAATACCATGGATGTAAGCTGATTCCTGAGACAACTTTTAAGAGAGCGTATAATGAATAAATCGTCTCTCAAAAGGAAGGAATTTTT
>NZ_JAHPPD010000095.1 GCF_019061365.1 Lentilactobacillus dabitei | reverse complement strand
TTTTATTCTAACGAGAAACAAAAAATCTGTCATCAGTAATAGATAAAATCTATTACCAACAACAGATATTGTAGAACCTTTATAAAACAGGCTCACCAGTTAGAATCCTAATTTTTGGATTTTAACGGTGAGCCTCTTATATATAGATCCGTCAATAAAAAGAACCCACCAAATTGGTGAGTCCTGCAAGAATATGTATCATAAAAGTTGTTAGTTTAACTAACAACTTGGAAGTCTTAATTTGCTAATTTCTTAGTTAAACGTGACTTGTCACGTGAAGCTTTGTTAGCTTTAATTAAACCCTTTGATTTTGCGCGATCAATTGCACTGATTGCGTTGATGTATAAATCCTTTGTATCGTCAGCACCAGCAATCCGAGCTCTTTCAAACTTTTTAACAGCAGTCCGGTATGTACTCAACTGAGCTGCGTTTCTGCGTTGAGCCTTTTCGTTGGTTTTAACACGTTCGATAGCAGATTTGATAATTGGCATTTTGTTCACCTCCGAAGATCATTCTAAATATAACCATTAAATTTCAACAGACATCATTATACAAAAATGACAAGGCGATTGCAAGCAAAACTGAGCGGTATCATGTAAGATATCCTTGTATTACTCGTTAAAATCCGTTATACTATTTTTTGTGCGTTGCACAGACCTTCAACTTAGTTCGTCGGGGACCACTGCCGCTTACTCAGTTGTTGGATCATTTTAGAAAAGGTGGTTGTGAACTATGGCAGTTACACAAACAAAGAAGAATGAAATTATCAAGAAGTATGCGCGTCATGAAGGCGATACTGGATCAGCAGAGGTGCAAATCGCTGTTTTGACCGCAGATATCAACGAAATCAACGAACATATGCGGACACATCGAAAAGATTATCATTCACAACGGGGACTTATGAAGAAGATTGGTCATCGTCGTAACCTACTTGCTTACCTTCGTGGTAAGGATGTTGCACGTTACCGTGACTTGATCCAAAGCTTAGGAATTCGTCGTTAATATTTGAAGAGGGATGTTGCAGGGCTGCGGCTTTGTACACATCCTTTTTTTCTGCCCAAATTTAAATTATTCAACAATCTCTTACTAAAAATTCGGTTTTCTGGAAAAATATGGTAAACTAATAGAAGCTGAAAACGAACGTAAAAAAAGAACAAATTATTTTTTGAGGTGAAACATGAAAAGCGAAATAAAAATTATGCCCATTGGCGGAGTCCGTGAAAACGGCAAAGACATGTATGCTGTGGACATCAACGGCGGTATCTATATTTTAGACTGTGGTTTAAGATACCCTGAAAATGAATTGCTTGGAATTGACGTTGTAATTCCCGATTTTAGTTATTTGGAAAAGAATAAAGACCGAATTGTGGGCGTCTTTTTGACGCACGGGCATGCGGACTCAATTGGTGCGATTTCGTACTTCTTGAGTGAATTTGATGTGCCAGTGTTCGGCTCTGAAATGACCATTGAGTTAGCTAAGTTGAACGTGGCAGATTCTGAAGAATTAAAGAGCTTTGATGATTTTCATATTGTCAGCGATCACAGTGAAATTGATTTTGATGACGTTAAGGTCACCTTCTTTAAGACGACCCATTCGATTCCTGGATCACTTGGAATTGCCATTCATACTTCTGAAGGAGCAATTGTTTATACAGGCGATTTCAAATTTGATCAAACAGCCGCTCCACTCTATCAGACCAATTACTCCGCTTTAACCCAGTTGGGTGATGAAGGGGTTCTAGCACTACTGAGTGATTCTGGCAATGCCGAAAACCCCAAGCCAAGCGCCTCGGAAAAGCAGATTGCTGAGTACATTTACGACACATTTAATTATCAGGACAGCCGCATCATCGTTGCAAGTGTTGCCTCCAACATTTTGCGGATGCAACAAGTCTTTAATGCCGCTGCCAAGTGTGGTCGCCGGGTTTATTTGACGGGTCATGATTTGGAACGAATTGTTCGGACCGCAATGCGTTTGAAGACCTTAACCTTACCAGAAGATGATCTTTTAATTGATTCCATTGATGAGTTGAACAAGTTGGCTCCAGATAAGGTTGTCATCATTCAGACCGGCAAGATGGGTGAACCGATCAAAGCCCTTCAGCGGATGGCTAATAAGGAACAAAGTGACATTAACATTGAGCCCAAAGACTTGGTGTTCATCACAACAACGCCGTCAACTGCGATGGAAACGACCGTTGCTAAAACTCGGGATATGGTTTACCGCGCGGATGGTGAAGTTAAAATGATTTCCGATCAAATGAATTCATCGGGTGATGCCAGTCAGACAGACTTGCAGTTGCTCATCAACTTATTACATCCTAAGTACATCATTCCTGTTCAGGGTGAATATCGTTTGCTGGAGGCCAACGCACAACTGGCTAAGCAAATTGGTTATACTGATAAGCAAATTTACATTCCTAATAAGGGTGACAAGATTTCAGTCAACAAAGACGAAATGTGGGTTGGTGGCAGTGAAGATCTTGCCGACACCATGATTGACGGAATCGGAATTGGCGATATTGGTAATATCGTGCTGCGAGATCGGAAAGTATTGTCTGAAGATGGTATTTTTGTGGCGGTCGTCACAATTGATCGCAAGAAGAAGCGGATTGTTGCCGAGCCTAAGCTCACTTCAAGAGGATTCGTTTACGTTAAGGCTAACAAGGATCTTATGAAGGAAGCAGCTGGCATTATTGAAAAGACAGTTACCAACAATCTTGAGCATAAAGAGTTTGATTGGAGTAACTTGAAGCAGGACGTTAGGGATGATCTAAGTGATTATCTGTATAAACAAACCAAGCGGCGTCCCGTGATTTTACCAGTTATAATGGAAGTTAATCAACATCATAAGCGTTCCAAGAAAAAGCAAAAGAACAACGAGAAGAAATCGGAATCAGCAAATTAATTTCGATCACATGAATAAAAATGGCAACGAGTGGTTCATTTATTTGAATTGCTCGTTTTCTGTCCAAAGATTGTGAGGCGAAGAAATGCAATTATCGAAGAATGATCAAGTTATCCTGATGAGTGCCCAAGCAGATTACGCGGACCAGCGGTTTAATCAGGTAATGCATAAGGTTGAACATTTGTTGGCGAAATATCCCAATCAGATTGACGTTAATTTTCTACGGACAAAAGCGTTGTTTAAGCTGAAGCGGACTGCGGAAGCTCAGTCAATTATTAATCGCTATGAAGATGAATTTGTCAGGGTTGCCGAGTGGATTCCATCATTGATCGAGATATCACTGAAGAATGCCCATTTTATGGTCGCAAGGGAAATCGCTGCTCAATCGGTTGCCGACTGGCGAACACAAATTCTGGCCGCTGAAGAAAATTATCGCCAGCAACATGCTGAATTACTTGATCAGCAGATTAACCAATTTGCACATATTGGTGGTTTGAATGCCTATACCCAGGTGAGGCGGGTGGAGGACGCTAAACAGCTACCGTTTGACGAATATGTATTGGCAGGAAAAAACATTTTGAGGGATCCATTTTTATGGGAAGTTCCGAAAAGTCAGATTTTGTTGGAATTGGTCAAAGTAAACGCCGATGTTTCGGTTACCCTCAACTGGTTGGACAATCAAGACTATGAAATTAATATTCTAAAATTGAAATCTATTGATCAATATTCTTCATTAGTAGCCGTTTTGAATATTATTGAAGACAATTATGCTTCGTCTGATCCAATCAAATTAGCCTTACTCGAAAAGGAACTATTTACACAAAGTAATTATATTTATCCATTTTTCGATAAGGTGATAACTGATCCGGAATATTGGTTCCAAGCCATCGTTGCGCGATCGTTCGGTGATCAAATTGATGTCAACACTTCAGATCAACGGTTAATTATGAAATGGATAAGCATTATTTATGACCAAGAAAGCAAAATTAAATTGATGTAATCAAAATTATTTTCGGAAAATGAGCGTAATCTGTTTACAAACAAATTAACTATCGATATAATACTTAAGGATTCTTCGAAAATTGACTGCTTTGTCTTTTCCAGAAGATGTAGTATAATAACACTTAGAAATGCATTGATGCGAATTGATGTAATTCTTGAAAACAACAGGAGGTTTCATTAATGGCAAAAGAACATTATGAAAGAACAAAACCCCATGTAAATATTGGTACTATTGGCCATATTGATCACGGGAAAACTACTTTAACTGCTGCTATCACCAAGGTATTAGCTGAAAAAGGTCTCGCTAAAGCTGAAGACTACGCTGATATCGATGCAGCACCAGAAGAACGTGAACGTGGTATAACAATCAACACTGCCCACGTTGAATACGAAACTGAAAAGCGTCACTATGCCCATATTGATGCCCCAGGACATGCTGATTACATTAAGAACATGATCACTGGTGCCGCTCAAATGGATGGTGCTATTTTGGTTGTTGCCGCAACTGATGGCCCAATGCCACAAACTCGTGAACATATCTTGCTTGCTCACCAAGTTGGTGTTGATTACATCGTTGTATTCTTAAACAAGACTGATTTAGTTGATGATGACGAATTGGTTGACTTGGTTGAGATGGAAGTTCGTGAATTGCTTTCTGAATACGATTATCCTGGTGATGATATTCCTGTTATCCGTGGGTCAGCTCTTAAGGCCCTTGAAGGCGACAAGGAACAAGAAGAAGTTATTCTTCACTTAATGGATGTTGTTGATGAATACATTCCAACTCCAGAACGTGATGACAGCAAACCATTCTTGATGCCAGTTGAAGATGTCTTCACTATCACTGGTCGTGGTACTGTTGCATCTGGCCGTATCGATCGTGGTACTGTTAAAGTCGGTGACGAAGTTGAAATCGTTGGTTTGAATGATCAACCACTTAAGTCAACTGTTACTGGACTCGAAATGTTCCGTAAGACATTGGATCAAGGTCAAGCCGGAGATAACGTTGGTGTTCTTCTTCGTGGTATCGACCGTGACCAAGTTGTCCGTGGACAAGTTCTTGCTGCTCCTGGTTCAATCCAGACCCACAAGAAGTTCGAAGGTCAAGTTTATATCTTGACTAAAGAAGAAGGTGGCCGTCATACGCCATTCTTCTCAAACTATCGTCCACAATTCTACTTCCATACTACCGATGTTACCGGTGTTATTGAACTAGAAAAGGGCGTTGAAATGGTTATGCCTGGTGATAACGTTACATTCCAAGTTGAATTGACGAAGCCAGTTGCCATTGAAAAGGGTACTAAGTTTACCATCCGTGAAGGTGGCCATACTGTTGGTGCCGGTGTTGTTAGTGACGTTAACGACTAGTTCGCTAAGCTAATGGCCGCATGAAGCTGTGAGGATTTTCCTCATGGCTTTTTTGCTGTCTCAGTATATTTTTGGATCAATCGCGATAGCAATATTCGATTACGATTTCTGGCGTTCCGAACATGACCACAAATTATTCTTATACCACAAAGTTGTTTGATTGGGAATTGAATAGGTCGCCAGGCGTCACGCTGAAGCCGAACAATTGATTGAAACGGGGTTCAAAAAAGCTCATACAATATAGATATGTTTAGGAAATAAATTTTACATTTCACTGTTAATACGTTAAAATAACAATGTTATGCAATTATGAATTGTAAAAATAATCTTTTCGTCTCGGAGGAAAAAGAATGTCTGCAAAATGGGAAAAGAAGGGTACCAATGATGGAGAATTAACTTTCGAAATTGGTGCTGACTCAATTAAAACTGGTTTAGATCGTGCATTTGAAAAGAACAAGAAGAGCATCCGGGTACCTGGATTCCGTAAGGGAAAGGTTCCTCGCTCAATTTTCACCAAGATGTATGGTGAAGAAGCATTATACGAAGATGCTTTGAACATCTTACTTCCAGATGAATATTCAAAGGCTGTTAGTG
This sequence comes from Lentilactobacillus dabitei, assembly GCF_019061365.1. GTDB lineage: Bacteria > Bacillota > Bacilli > Lactobacillales > Lactobacillaceae > Lentilactobacillus > Lentilactobacillus dabitei. Next base: position 3,619 of record NZ_JAHPPD010000095.1, on the reverse strand, counting down.
AAGCCAAAATCGAACCCGTTGATCAACCTAAGATCAATGTTGAATCAATGGAAAAGGGTAAGCCATGGGTTATCAAGGCTAATGTGACCGTTAAGCCAGAAGTTAAGCTTGGCGATTACAAGGGCTTAAGTGTTCCTAAGCAAAATACCCGAGTATACCAAAAAGACGTTGACGCTGAATTGGAAAAGAAGCGTGAAAGCCAAGCAGAACTTGTTCTTAAAGAAGGCAAGGCTGCTGAAAAAGGTGACACAGTTGTCATCGATTTTGAAGGAAAAGTTGACGGCAAACCATTTGAAGGTGGCAAGGCTGAAAACCATTCACTAGAGTTAGGTTCCAACTCATTCATCCCTGGTTTCGAAGATCAATTGATTGGTCACAAGGCCGGCGAAGATGTTGAAGTTAAGGTGACCTTCCCTAAGGATTACCAAGCTAAAGAATTAGCTGGTAAGGATGCCGTTTTCGAAACTAAGATTCACGAAGTTAAGACTAAGGAATTACCTAAGTTAGATGATGACTTCGCAAAGGATGTTGATGAAGATGTTGACAGCCTTGAAGAATTAAAAGAGAAGATCAAGGACGACTTAAAGAAACAGAAGAAGAGCGAAGCCCGCGATGCAATCGAAGACGCAGCCATCAGTGAAGCAACTGATAACGCTGAAGTCAAAGATATTCCAGAAGCCATGATCAACGAAGATATCCAACGTCAAATGGATCAATATCTTGCTGGCATGCAACAACAAGGAATTAACCAACAGATGTACTTCCAGTTAACTGGAACGAAGCCTGAAGATCTGAAGAAGCAATTCTCAGATGGCGCTGAAAAGCGGGTTAAGACCAACCTTGTTCTTGAAGCAATTGTTGACAAAGAAAACATCGAACCTTCAGAAGATGATGTTAAGGCTGAAGTTAAAGATTTAGCTAAACAATATGGAATGAAGGAAGACGCTGTTCGTAAAGCTTTGACTGATGATATGTTGAAGCATGATATTGCGATCAAGCAAGCAATTGACATGATTGTTGATTCTTCAAAGCAAGACGCTAAAGCAAAAGATGATTCAAAGGATAAAGAAGACAGCTCAGAAAAATAGTTTTCTTCCTAAGGAGATCCGTTAATCAGACGGGTCTTTTTTTCGGGAGTGGTCAAGCCTTCTGATTGCAATTTCACCGTGGTATGATAAAGTATCAAATAGTTGATTGATAAAAGTGATTAAAGTCCATCTCGGATGGAGGAGTGACTATATTGTTTGAAGATAACGAATCAAGCGGACCCATTACTTGTTCGTTTTGTGGTAAAACCCAAGACCAAGTAAAGAAAATTGTCGCTGGTCCAGGCGTCTACATTTGTAATGAATGTATTGATTTATGTAAAGAAATTATTGACGAGGAGCTTGCCCCTGAAAAGTCTTCAGAAGATTTACTCAAAGTTTTGACACCTAAACAAATTTTGGATAAATTAAATGAATTTGTGATTGGTCAAGATAATGCGAAGCGAACCCTTTCAGTAGCGGTTTACAATCACTACAAGCGAGTGAATGAAATGATCAGCGAGCCTGATGAAGATTTGGAACTCCAAAAGAGTAACATTTGTATCATAGGACCAACTGGTTCAGGTAAAACTTACCTGGCACAGACGCTTGCCAAGATTTTAAACGTACCGTTTGCAATCGCTGATGCGACGACATTGACCGAAGCTGGTTATGTTGGTGAAGATGTTGAAAACATTCTCTTAAAGCTATTGCAAAATGCCGATTATGATGTTGAACGAGCTGAACATGGGATCATTTACATTGATGAAATCGATAAAATTGCCAAGAAATCAGAGAACGTATCGATTACCCGTGACGTTTCCGGTGAAGGTGTTCAACAAGCCTTACTCAAGATTCTCGAAGGGACAATTGCCAACGTTCCGCCTCAGGGTGGTCGTAAGCATCCTCAACAAGAGTTTATTCAGATCGACACAACCAATATTTTGTTCATTGTTGGTGGTGCATTTGATGGGATTGAAGGGATTGTTAAGAGTCGTTTAGGCGACAAGACAATTGGTTTTGGAACTGATTCCGACAAAGCACCTGATCTTGATAACCGCAATATCATGCAGGCCGTAATTCCAGAAGACTTGCTGAAGTTTGGATTGATTCCAGAATTCATCGGTCGTTTGCCAATCTTGACGGCATTAGATAAATTGGATGAGAAAGATCTTGTTCGGATTTTGACTGAGCCTAAGAATGCATTGGTTAAACAATACAAGAAATTGATCGAACTTGATGGCGCCGAATTGGAATTTGCACCTGGTGCGTTGACTAAGATGGCTGAACTGGCTATCTCAAGAAACACCGGTGCTCGTGGCTTACGGTCAATCATTGAAGACACAATGCGAGATATTATGTTTGATTTGCCAAGCCGTAAGGATGTTTCAAAGGTTATCATCACACCTGAAACGGTGACTGATCATAAAGAACCAAAGCTGATTTTAAAAAAGGCATCGTAATTCGAGAAAGTCTGATGTAAGCTTTAGTTAGTTTGCGATCGGACTTTTTTATTTTAATGACAAATTAAAGGAGTGGTTTGATGGAGGTTCAAAATGTCGATTTGACAATAAGCGCGGTGGCAGAAAAGCAATATCCAAATACCATGTTTCCAGAGATTGCACTTGTTGGTCGGTCTAATGTCGGCAAATCTTCATTGACCAATGTGCTGATTAACCGGCGAAAATTTGCCCGGACATCAAGTCAACCTGGGAAGACCCAGACACTCAATTTTTATAACATTGATGACAAATTATATTTTGTTGATGTGCCTGGATATGGTTATGCCAAAGCATCCAAAGCGAGTCGGGAAAAGTGGGGCAAAATGATTGAAACCTACTTGACCAAGCGTGACCAACTCAGAGGGGTGATTGCCCTTGTGGATGGTCGTCATGCCCCAACTGACGATGATATTTCGATGCACGAATGGCTGGTTTACTATGGCATCGATGTCTTAACAGTTGCCACTAAAATGGATAAAATTTCTAAGGGTAAATGGAACAAACAAGAATCGCTGATTAAAAAGACTTTGCAAATTAATGATGAAGAGCTTATCCTGTTTTCAGCATTGACAAAGGACGGTAAAAACGAGGTCTGGCAATGGATTGAGGGGAGAATGTAAAATGGATTTTGATGAATACCAAAAGGCGGCGAATCGAACTTTGATGGGCAAAGAGCAGGTGCTCACTAACTGTGCACTGGGTTTAACTGGTGAATCTGGTGAAGTGGCCGACTTAATTCGTAAGTATACATTTCAGAGTCAAAAGCTAGATCACGATCAACTCATTAAAGAGATGGGGGATGTGCTATGGTACTTATCCCAAATTTCCGAATGGGCTGACATTCCCTTTGATAAGGTTGCTGAAGATAATATTAAGCGGCTTAAAAAACGGTACCCATCACAATTGGGTGGCGTCAATCAAGTTAATATCTAGGATCACTGCAATTGTCCAAGTTAGGTAGTCAAACACCTGATTTGGGCTTTTTTATTAACAATTGATTTGTGAAGTTAGAAAGTAAGCACTAAATAATTGGACGTATTCAAAAAGGCATTCGAGCATGTTATTCTTCAGATAACACAATCGAATGCCTTT
>NZ_JAHPPD010000094.1 GCF_019061365.1 Lentilactobacillus dabitei | reverse complement strand
TTCATGCCTAATAACAAAAAAGCATCACCTTTCGGTGATGCTCATAAGTCGCCATCAATACGATTTGACTTTGACCCCTTTTACTTAAAACCATACGCAAAAAATTCGCCAGGGATCATGACTCCCTGACGAATTTTTACTTGAAATCACGCGCATCGATTAAACATAGCGCGGATTATTTTGTTTTACTTAATTTTTTAGGTTGTGGATCCGTTGCGACTAATCCACCGGCCAAATTGTTCATGTTTGGTTTAGCAGTCTTGACAATTAATTGTTGATTAATGAAGGCTTCTTCACCAATGTGGCTCATTTCACGGCCGTAACCTGAAAGTTTAACCCCACCAAATGGTAATTCTGGCAATGTTGACATGAAGTTATTGACAAAGACCATCCCAGTTTCGATTTGAGAAGCAACTTCAGCGCCGTGATCTTCATCACCAGCAAAGACAATGCCGCCAAGCCCATAAGGGTTATCGTTGGCAAGATCAATGGCTTCTTGCTCGCTGTGAACCTTGTAAACACAAGCAATTGGGCCAAACAACTCGGTGTCATATGCTGGATTGTTTTTGCTGATGTTGGTCAAGATTGTTGGCTTGAAGAATTGGCCTGGCAAATCAATTGGTTCATTTCCATATTCAACCTTAGCACCGGCCGCAATGGCTTCATCCAATTGGCCTTGAAGCTTATTCTTCGCTTTTTCGGTGTTCATTGGTGCAAGTGAAGTTGCAGGATCCAGTGGGTCACCTGGTTGAACTTTACTGAATTTATCTTTAAGGGTATCGACAAATTCATCGTAAACGTTATCCATGACAATGAACCGCTTGGATGACGTACATACTTGACCAGTATTATAAAGACGTGCGCGCCATGTGATATCAGCAACATCGTCCATATTAGCATCCCCGAGGACAATGAATGGGTCCATGCCACCAAGTTCCATTGTGTTCTTCTTCAGGTTCTTACCAGCGGCCTCAGCAACGGCAGTACCACCACGCTCAGAACCAGTTAACGCAACACCCTGAACTCGTGGATCGGCAATTGCTTCGCCAACTTGATCATAACTTAAGAATAAATTGGTCAATGAACCCTTGGGTGCCCCAGCTTCGGCAACAACGTCGCAAAACATTTGAGCTGAAGTTGGCGTGTTAGCAGCATGTTTCAAAATCATGGTATTGCCAACCATGAAGTTAGGCGCAAATACCCGCATAATTTGGTAGTATGGGAAGTTCCATGGCTCGACCATCATGATTACCCCAGTTGCATGCTTTTGAATCTCGGCATGACCAGTTGCGATCGTGTCCACTTCTTCTGGCTGAAGCAGTTCCTCACCATGATCAGCAAACCAATCAGCGATAATTGCAACTAATTCAACTTCACCTTTTGATTCACCAATTAGTTTTCCCATATCAATGGTACAGGCTCTGGCAAGTTCATCTTCATGTTCACGTAACTTGGCAGCGACGTTATGAAGGATTTTTGCCCGTTCAGAAATTGGCTGCTTCTTCATTGCCCGATAGGTTGCGTCACTTTCAGCAAGTGTTTCGCCAAGTTGAATATCTGTTGCAAAAGGATACTCCTTAACAACTTCATTATTGTAAGGATTAACAGTTCGATATGCCATTGTACACCCTCCTAAAGTAAGTGAGCGGATCCAAGCGGTTAGAGATCGGAGTGTAAATCTCCTCGAACGGAAATTCCGGTTTTGGGAATTTTCGTTTGAGGTGCTTACATGCAGATCTCTGCTTGGAGGAGCTGTCCTATTATATTGGATAACCTAATGGAAACGTCAATAACGGCAAAGCAGCTCATTGAAACTTGAACAGCTGCTCTGCGGGAATGAAAAGCGACTGACGTTTTATCATCCACAAAAAGATTACCACAAAATGAAAAGGGGTACAATTGAACGCCTTGTGATTTTCAAAACAATCACGTTGTTCACTTATACATTGATTTTGTATTGAAAACTGCTTACATTTCACAAATAGCAACTATGCCGTGGCTTTCACCGTATCTTTAATTTTGAATACTAAAAAGATTGCAATGATTTCAATAATTAAAAATGTTAAGAAAACCCCATTAAAATTTTGATTCCCTAATACAACCGTTGCGATCACAATAGCCGTTGAACCCATAACCTGACGCACCGTGGCGATGACTGATGAGCCATGGGGAATGAGGTCATTTGTCAGTGAATTAGCTCCAAGCGTTGTTGCCGGCATCATTGCAAAGGCATTACCGGATTCAATGACCATGGAACAAATAATGGCAATCCAAATGTTCTTAAGTCCTGAACACAGCAGCAAGGCACCCCAGCCAACGATAAACAGCCCAAAACCAATTAAAATGACTGGCTTAAAACCAATCCGATCGGCCAAGCGACCACTGCGGCGATTTAACCATGACAAGAATGCAGCGGCCGGCACAAGTGACAAGCCAGACCAAAGAGGTGTTAACCCAATAACTTGCTGGTAATACAGTGGCATAATGATCGTCACGGTGATCAGTGACATATATGATAATGAGGTTAAGGCAACCCCAAGATCAAAATTAGGAATCGCCAAGATATCCAGTCGTAACAGTGGTGCTTTCATGTGCAGCTGGCGTCGAACAAACAAATAGAGCAAGATGAGCGATACTAATAAAATTCCCCAGTTGAGGTAACTTGCCATTGTCATATGCGAAATTTCGTTGATAAAATACAGCAGTCCAATGATGCCAAGCGACATAAAGACGGAAATAAAATCAAACTTAGTTGATTTTATTTTCATCGGGCTTACAACCGTCTTGATAGCAAAAATGAAAACAACTGCCAAAACGACTAAAAAGAAACCAAAGATTGCTTGCCAATTAAAAATCTGTAGTAGGACACCAGATACGATTGGACCAACAGCTAATGCGGAACCCATCACCAGGCCGACCGTTCCCATAACGGTTCCCCGTTTAGAAGTTGGCGTAATTTCGAGAATGATTGATTGATAAGATGGAAACAGCACGCCAACACTAAACCCTTCCATTAATCGGCCAACCATCATAATCAAGAAGTTGGGCGCAAAAATAATAATCAGCGTTCCGATCACAAAATTGATCAATAAAGAAAGGTATAACGGCTTAAATTTGAAATTATTCATCAGCCATGGCGATAGCGGCATAACTACAGACATAATTAGCATGAAACCGGTTGTCAGCCAAGCAATTGTGCTAGCTGGCAAATTAAAGTATTTCATAAAAGTTGGATAAGCCGTTGATAGTGATGACTGACTAATCGACATCGTAAACGTTCCAAGTAATAGAGTTGCCACGAACCACTTGCGGCGATTCTCTGTAAGTTCCAAGATACAACTCCCCCTTTCGACATTTTTACGAAAACAGGACCGGAAATAAGAATTTCCGATCCTGTTTTCGTATTATTCTGGACTCGGTAATCGGCCTAACGAACAACCATTACTGAAATCGGTGCATACTTAGCCATATAGGCAGCTTGTGAGCCGAAGTACTTTCGAACACCAGTCTTTGACAGTGATCCAACAATTAACAAGTCAGCTTTAACAGCAGGAATAATTGTTTTAACAATTACTTCGCCGGGGTTGCCTTCCTCAATAACCGTGTCGACAGCCTTAACGCCTGCGCGAAGTGCTAAATCACGATATTGATTGATATGTTCTGCCAATTCTTTACGTTCACCGTGGACATAATCTTTACTAAGTGCTTGGTAAACATTCATGTCTTCGGGTTCCAAAACGGACGCAATGACCAATGAGGCGTCAGAAAGTCGGGCTTCAGAAATTGCATAACGAAAAGCCAATTGTGCGTCAGGTGAATCATCAACACCTACTAAAATTCTTTTAAACTTGGTATGTGGCATTTCATTTTTATCCATACTAACAATGCCCCTCCTCTCAATTCTCTATACTACTCTTCTGACTGTTTACTTTCATCATAATATTCTTCAGTTGTTTCAAAACGCTTTGGCATTTTGTTACGACTTTGATATAGATCATAAACTGTCCATAGGAGAAGCAAGACAATGGCAACAATGATTCCATAAGCAATGCCATGAGCCAGAGCCAAAGTTCCTGCAGAAGGATTGGCACCGAAGAAACTAGCAATGTTATCTGGCAAGCCTTTCATGTTAAGGAATGTCAAACCTAAAACTGAAATCCAACCAAGAATCTTAACCCAAAGGGTGTTCTTGAACCGATCACCCATTTCCTTCGCATTATCCGTCATCATTAATAATGGCAACATTGAGAACGGTAGGGCAAACGCTAGGAAGACTTGAGAGTTGTTCATTAAAGTATTGAGCGCCTCATGTTGTCTGATTGGGGATTCACCGCTAGTCATCGCAACACAAATTAAAACAGGAATAACTGAAATCAAACGGGTAACCAAACGACGAAGCCACAATGGCATCTTCATATGGATAAATCCTTCCATGATAACTTGACCAGTTAAAGTACCGGTAATGGTTGAATTTTGTCCTGAAGCTAACAGCGCAACAGCAAACAGAATTGAAAGAATTCCAGACTTGGCAACCGCAATCAGGATTCCATTACTCAACATTGAAGTATTTGATAAAGCATCAAATAATCCGAAGAATGATGGATCCTTTACAGCACCAGTCTTAAATACGGCAACACCCATGATCAACAGCAAGGAGTTAATAACCCAAGCACATGACAATTGAATGTTTGAATCCCAAGTTGAGAAACGGACTGTACGCGCAACATCCTCTTGGTCGTTATGATCAACTTTACGAGTTTGTGAAATAGCTGAATGCAAGTAAAGGTTATGAGGCATAACAGTCGCACCAATAATTCCCAAGGCACCAGTTAATGGTGTATCACCGTTAACATGATCTGCACTTGAGAATGTTTGACCTGTTGGGATCAAGCCTTTAAGCATAGCGCCAATGTTTGGTTCTGACAAAGCAACTTCATAAACGAAAACAAACAGAATTACTAAAATCAAACAAACAACGATTGCTTCAATTTTTCTAAAACCAACTTTAGTCAATAATAGCAAAAGCAAAACATCAAACACAGTGATAAACACGGCGTAGACAAGTGGAATATGAAACAGCAGGTATAACGCAATCGCCGCACCAATAACTTCCGCAATATCAGTCGCCATAATCGCCAACTCAGTTAATATCCAGAGGACATAACCAAGTGATTTACTCGTTCGGGCTCGAATTGCTTGAGCCAAATCCATCTGAGACACAATACCCAGTTTAGCCGCCATATATTGTAGCAACATCGCAATTAAACTCGACATTAAGATAACAGACATCAGTAAATACTCAAAGTTTTGACCACCGGTGATTGAAGTCGACCAGTTACCGGGATCCATATATCCAACGGCAACTAGTGCACCAGGTCCAGAATACATGAATAATGTTTTCCAGAATCCTCGTCCTTTTGGAACTGCAATCGTCCCGTTAATCTCTTCCAAAGAAGGTCCATTTGCATAATGAATCAAATGTTGCTTCTTTGGCCCTTTTTCTTTTGGCATCAAAGTACCTCCTCATATTTTAGTACAGATTTATACTATCATAGTTTTAACCATTGTAAATCCTTAAATTTGGGAAACCTAACTTTGTTTTAAACAAAAATAAAAAGAAATTTGTTTATATATAAACAAAGTAAGCGGTTGTAATTTTCTATCAAAATAAAAAGTTTATTTTTTATAATTGGCGTAATTCATTTAGTTTTTTCAAAAATTCTCTCACAACCTGAAGATCGGCTAGCGTAAATTGGTCGGTTAATTCTTGAAGTTTGTCATTCATTTCCTGATGATACCGTTCATGAATGGCGTTGATCTTCTTTGCAAGACTGGTTAATTGAAGATACGTTTCTTTTTTATTCGCTGGTTTATGAGCCTTGGTCAGCAATCTCGCATTGGCAAGCTTATTCACAATTTTAGAAACCGCGCCTTGCGTCAAAGGCAGCCCAGCCGCAACATCAGAAATCATGACATCTTCGCCATGTGCCACTACCTGAATAACGTGGAGATCATTAATTGTTAATCGGCTGGCCAATTTGGTGTCGATTAGTCCTGTTCCTTTAACCTGATTAAGGATCGTCTGATCAATATCCCGGCTTCGAAAAATTTCGAGTTGGGCTTTAATTTGGTTTGTTAAACTAGTTGGTTTCATTTTAAATTCCTCGGAATATATTTTGACATTTTTTAATGTTCTGCTATACTCATTATATTCCTTGGAATGTATTTTGAAAAGCTACTCGATTAGTATTAGGACAGCTCCTCAAAGCAGAGATCTGCATGTAAGCACCTCGAACAAAAATTCCCAAAACCGGAATTTTCGTTCGAGGAGACTTACACTCCGATCTCTACCGCTTTGCTCCGCTCACTTCTTTTAGGACAGCTCCTCCAGGCAGCAACCTGCACGTAAGCACCTTTGGCAAAAATCCCAGAATCGGGGATTTCTACCAAAGGAGACTTACGCTCCGGTTGCAAAATCGCCTGGATCCGCTCACTTTTATTTAAAGGACATTTTATTATGAAAACAATACTTATTTTTGACCATCCATATACTTTGGCAGCTAGTGAAAACCAGCCACACTTTAGAAGCTATAGTGCCGCGGTTCCCCAACGAACCATTAGTTATTTGCAAGCAAACGGTGATACCGTTGATGTCATTGACTTACACAAAGACAAATTTGACCCCGTTATGCATGCCGCCGATCTTTCAAACTGGCGAACCAGGCACTCACTTAACGACCAAGTGGATGGCTACTTCAACCGACTGGCAGCTGCGGAACGAATTATCTTTGTCTTTCCTATTTGGTGGGAGGTCATGCCCGCCATGACGAAGGGATTTATTGACAAGGTCTTTAGCAAAAACCGTATTCCAAAGGACAGCCCTAAGAAGCTCTTCGCCAACCAACCCCGCATTCATATTTTTACAATTGCTGGAACCCCCACTTTTCTTTATCGGTTGAAGTACGGTAATCCGGTTATCAAATCACTTAAGCGAGGAACGTTTCAAAAAGTTGGCGTTAACAATGTTCACTGGCATAACTTCAACGCTGAAGATGAATCAGCCGCTAAACGGATAGCCGATTTGGCTCATATTCAAAAGTTTCTTAGATAACGTCAAAAAGTTAATTAATTGACGATACCCATGACTATTCATTCATTTTTATCATATAATAATTATGTTGACATAATTATTATATTTAGGGAGATTGGGTAAGTTGAACATTAATCTTAAGCAGGTCGCATCATTCACTATGATTACAGCCGTATCGTTTGGGCTAGGGGTATCAATCCCTCATGCAAGCACAGACTTAATTGCCTCAGGAACTCATCCGAAGCAGACTAACGAGCAAAAAATCGATAATCAAATTAAGCATATGACTCTTAATGAAAAAATTGGCCAATTATTTGTAACCGGAGTATCAAATAATAAATCCATAACGAAACACGATATCAAGAAATACCATCTTGGTGGCATTATTTTGATGGGAAACAATTTCGTTGGTAGCAAGACTTCTTTCAAACACCGTCTTAAGAGTTACCAACACAGCGCCAAGATCCCCTTAACCATTTCAACTGACCAAGAAGGTGGCACTGTCTCTCGGCTGAGCGCCAACAAACGAATTTCTGGTCACAACTATTATTTGTCACCACAACAGGCGCTTCACCGCGGCGGGATGAAGAAAGTCTTGTCGATGTATCGTTACCAGGCCAAACAGCTCCACGCCCTGGGAATTAATTGGGACTTTGCGCCGGTGGCCGATGTTTCGCTGCACAAAAGTAGTTTCATTTATGATCGAACAATCGGCAAAGGTTATGTCAAAACGTCTAAGTATATTGCCGCAAGTGTGCCGGCAATTCAAAAACAGCACGTGGCCGCAACCCTCAAACATTTTCCTGGCTACGGCTCGGCCGCTGATACCCACACTGGATCCGCCGCGGTCAGCCGGTCACTTAAGTCATTCGAATCAAAAGACTTCCGGCCATTTAAGGCGGGAATTAAGAGCGGCGTTGATTCTGTCATGGTGACCCACATCATTTTGAAAAAAATTGATCCACACAAGCCAGCCTCGCTTTCGAAAAAAGATATTCACCTACTTCGCAAGGATCTTGGCTTTAAAGGGGTCATCGTCTCAGATAGCTTACAGATGCAAGCTGTTGGTAATTATGCCCGATCACATCATGTTTATCGGGATGTGGCCGCATTTAAAGCCGGCAATGATGTCCTGTTAACCAGCGATTATAAACGGGGAATTCCTCAGCTAAGACGAGCTGTGGCAAAGAAGCAAGTTTCGGTCAAGCAAATCAACGCGTCTGTTAAGCGAATTTTGACAATGAAAGACAAAATTGGGTTGAACATTCATTAATTTTTCTGGGGGGGGATCAATATGAATGATCATCATTTCATCCGAATCACATTATTTGGAGTTATTTGTCTTAGCTGGGGATTATTACAACCGACTGATGTTAAGGCCAGTGCCCAAAAGGTTTATGGCACCCCAATTCATTTAGCAGGCACTGTCAATACTCACGATTTAGGTGGCATTGTAGCCAAGAACGGTTGGCACATTAAGCCAAACCGGCTCATCCGTTCGGCTGCTTTGACTCATTTATCGAAAACTGACCAGTGGAAACTAACCAAGAACGTTAATTTAAAAGTGGTTTGCGATTTTCGCTCTACAGGTGAAATCAAAACGGCTAAGGATACTAGGATATCGGGGGTTAACTATCGTCACGATAGTGTCATGGCAAATAAAAACTTTGGGGTGCACACCACTCGCCAATACGCAAACCAGTTGGCAAACAAGCAGCCAAATAATATGCAGCTGTTTTATCAAAAAATGGTTACAAGTTCCCATAGCATCAAAGCCTACCGTTCGTTCATGAACCAACTCCTGAAACAAAAACACGGCGCTCTTCTATACCATTGCACCTATGGAAAAGATCGGACCGGAATTGCCACGATGCTGATTCTTGCCTGCTTGGGCGTTTCCAAGCAAACGATCATGAAAAACTACTTGGCTTCGAATCACGATTTACAAAACACAGTTCACAAGGAGTACCAGCAGTTGAAACGAGTGACTCATAACAAACGGGCCCTGGCCAATTTTAAACGATCCAAAACTGCTAAGGCGGCTTATCTTAATGCTGTCTACCATGCAATCGATCAGCGCTATGGCTCAATGAGACATTATCAGAAGACCGCATTAAGATTATCCAACAGTGATATCCAAAAGTTACGGACGATGTACCTAACAAAATAATGCAGAGACATTTAGCAAATTTGATGGCAGAAAATAACGAAGCAGGGCAATCATTCCCAGGTCCGGGATGGTTACCCTGCTTCGTTATTTTGAGACTGGGACAATAGGCGTTTTGATCCCAGAATTTAACGAAAAGAACCAATTATTCCTGATTTTGAACTGAACCCCTTGAATTGGAGAAATCTAATTCAAGGGGTTTTATTATGTTTCCTTATGAAGTTAAAATGGCCGCTA
>NZ_JAHPPD010000093.1 GCF_019061365.1 Lentilactobacillus dabitei | reverse complement strand
CAAAACAAAAAGAGCCCTAATCACAAAGTGATTAGAACTCGAATTTAGTTTCACCAACAACAGTTGACGAAGAGCCGCTATTTAAGCAAAAAAAGTAATGCATTCCACAAACCAGAACGCATTACTTTTTTCACTTAAATTCTGGGATCAAATCACCCATTATCCCACTCTTATTTCTGAATCTTCGAAACTTCTTCCAAGAACCACTTATTAAATGCTTCCGCGTCAATATCCGCGCAAACATTGGCATTGGTCTTGCCATCGTGGTAAGCTCCGCGAATGTCACCAACCGTTTCACCAATAGCTGGGCCATCTGTGACGATATCGATCCACATTTTCTCAGTCTTAATTGCTTCTGGGTGAAGTAGATAGAAGATTGTGTTGACATCGTGCATAGCAATCCCTTTGTCGCTGTTATCGCCATCATTGATGATGATATCGTGAAGCATCTTACCAGTTTCGTTCATGGTTTCCAATTTTGCCAATGAATCTGGCGTCAATAGCGCCTTCATTGTAATGTCCAAACCGACCATCGTGATTGGAATGCCAGAATTGTACATGATGCGGGCGGCGTCTGGGTCAGTGAAGACGTTAAACTCAGCGGCACTGGTCATATTGCCCTTTCCAAGGGAGCCACCCATGGCAACGATGCGTTCAATGTGATCCTTCACTTCAGGATATTCACTGAATAGTAAGGCAACGTTAGTGTATGAGCCGGTTGGCACCAATGTGATCTTTTCGTTACTACTCATAATGGTGTCTCGCAAAGCTTCAACGGCACTGACATCAAGCGGCTTAGGCAAGTCCTCAGGAAAATCATAGCCAGGCATCCCTGATTCGCCGTGAATTCGGGCAGCGTCCTCGAATTCTTTGATCAGCGGTTGTTTAGCACCAGCAGCAATCGGAACCTTCTTATTGAAGAACCGGACAATCTTTTGAGCATTCTTAGTTGTCTTGTCAACAGTCACATTGCCAGCAACACTGGTGATCAATTTCAAATCAATTTGGGGATCATTTAATGCCATCGTTAAAGCAGCGGCATCGTCAATTCCCGGATCAGTATCCATGATAATTTTAATCGTCATTGTTCAAACTCCTCCTTATATCAAACGCTTACAATTTTTTAGTAACAGGAAGCGAACAATCTTAAATCTGTTTGCTTTCGTTGATAACTATTAATAGCGGCAACGACATTCTTAGCCAAAATGTTATTCCCAGTTCCCATGTTAATCTCAAATAACCAAACATGCACTATAGTAACGCACTTAAAATGAGATCACAGAGAAACAAAGCACCCAAAACATACGTTGGGATCGTCAATTCATTTTGTCGGCCGGCAGCGATCTTCAGCAGTGGATAGGTCACAAACCCAAATGCCAATCCAGTTGAAATGCTGGAAGTAAATGGGATAATCACCACGATCAAGAATGCAGGAAACCAATCCGAAAAGTCGAACATGTTAATTCGGCTGAGTTGGTTCATCATCAACGCACCAGTGATGATAATGACGGGTGAAATGGCCGCCTGAGGCACAAATGACAGTAATGGGATAAAGAACAGCGATAAGCCAAACATCACGCCGGTTACAATCGCAGTTAGCCCAGTCCGGCCACCGCTTTCGATGGCAGAAGCACTTTCGGCAGCGGCAACCGTTGGACTGGTTCCAAGAATGCCGGAAAGAAAGCTGGTCACGGAACTGGCCTCAAACGCTTTTTTGAATTTCTTAGGATTGGGCATAATGCCTTCCAGCAATCCCATCGATTCAAATACCAAAATCATGGTCATGGAGAATACCGCCAGAATAAATGGAATGCTGAAAGCCTGACTAAAGTCGCCCTTGGCAAGCACGTCCGTGTATTTGGTAATATCACCGATGCCAACAGATGGCGAAGCCTGGTCCTTAATGCCAAATAAGATCCCCACAATCGAAGTGACCAGAATCCCAATGAAGAAGCCCCCGGTAACGTTGCGTACAAATAGGAACAAGGTAATCAACAGGCCAAAGATTGCCAGCAAAGTTGCCGGATTAGTGAGATTTCCCAGTGCCAGAATGGAATTTTTCCCCTGCTGAATCAACTGCGCTTTTTCAAGCCCAATTTCCACCAGAAATAATCCAATTCCAGCTGTAATCCCTGCTTTAAGCGTCTCCGGGATTCCCTTAGCCAGCACAACGCTGAGCTTGGTAAAGGCAACGATCACATAGATCACACTTGAGACAATTGAGATCGCTAAGGCTTCCTGCCATGACAAGCCCATTGCGACAACAATCGTGTAGGTGAAGAAGGCGTTAACCCCCATTCCTGGCGTCAAAATAACTGGTGCGTTCGCCCAGAATCCCATGATTAAACAGCCGATCAGAGAAGAAATAATGGTGGCAAACACACTCAAATCAACTGGGATCCCAGCATCTTTTAAAATAACCGGATTGACAATAATAATGTAAGATATGGCGAAAAATCCGGTAATTCCAGCAATGATCTCTCGTTTAATGAGTGCTTTATCTTTTATAGCCTCATGAAGCCGCAGCTTGTTGGCTACGGCTTCAGCTTGCTGCTTTTTATCCAAAAATAAAACCTAACTTTCTAACTTTCGATATTACCAAACAAATAATCCAACGATACCAGCTGACATCAGCGATACCAAGATACCTGAAAGTAACATTGTCAAAACATTCTTACTGATCAAATCATTCTTTTCCTTGTCAACCAAGCCTTTGAAGGCCCCGATAATCATACCAGTGGTTGAGAAGTTAGCAAATGACGTAATGAAGACAGTCAATTGAGCTTGGTAGTGAGCTGGGAAGATGCTGAGGTTGTTGATTGTCCCGGCAATCTTACCCATAACAACAAATTCGTTGGTAACCAACTTCATTCCCATGAATTGAGCGAATTGGAAGGCTTGGCTGACATCGAGTCCCATTAACCATGCAAATGGGAACATGATGATCCCTAAGATGTGTTCCAATGATAACCATGGGTTGAAGAGGGCCAAGATCTTATCAATCAAAGCAGCTAAAGCAACAAAGGCGATAACGTTAGCAGCAATGATTAAGATCAAACGACCGGCACCAAGAATTGAATCACCCAAGAATGAGAAGTATGGTTCCCGTTTGCCGTTGGCTTGAACGTCGCCAGCTTCAACAGCTGCGTCACTCGTACCACTACCACCCATTTTAGCGATGGTATCTTCTTCAGGAGTAACCTTAACTGGGTTCAAAATGCTTGTGATAATCAAGGCGTTTAACACGTTCAATGGAATCGCAGTCAAAACATATTGACCAGGAACCATTTGGGTATAAGCACCGATGATTGAAGCCGTAACACATGACATTGACATCATTGCCAAAGTCAAATTACGCTTTGCAGACATTTGCTTTAATTGGAGTGATGAAACGGCAAGTGCCTCAGTGTTACCAAGGAACATCATTTCAACGGCGAAGAATGATTCAAACTTAGGAGCGCCGGTAATGAATGAAAGTCCCCGGCCAACCCACTTGATGATCCAAGGCAAGACACCTATGTATGTCAAGGTATCAAACAATGGGACAATCATCAAGATTGGCAGTAACGCACTGGTGACAAAGTTCATTGATTTAGCAGTTCCACCGTACTGAGTGGTTACCCAGTTAGGCAGCGCAAAATTGATCCCTTGATAAGCAACTTGGACCAACCAGTTAAATCCATCGGCTGCAGCCTTAACGGCATCACGGCCCCAAGCAAAACTCGTCAAGATCCAGGCTAAGACAAGGTTAATCACTAACACAACAGCTACAGAACGCCAGTTAATACTTTTCTTGGCATTTGAAAATAATAACGCGATTCCAAGGTAGACAACAATACCAAGAACGTTAACCAGCAAATAGGTTAATTGCATATTCTTAAATCCTCTTTTCTGAATTTATAAACAAAAATGGCTAGAAACAAAAGCTGACGACTATCCTCCTTATAAGACGAAATTGGTTTTAAAGTTTAAACCCAAAATAATCATACGATGAACTATGCCAGTTCACCAAGAAAACTGCTCCTGAGAAACTTCGGCGAAGCATCAAGATGGAAAATGTCAGCGATTGTTGCGGCCACATCGGCAAATGAATGCCGAATGCCCAGTGATTTCCCATCAGGATTAGATGGTACATATGCAATCAGTGGCAGATATTCCCGCGTTGGAGTCGTACTGAACGTCGGATCGTTGGCATACGAGGACGTGATCAGCAGTAGATCCGTTGAATGCAATTCGTTAATCAGCTCGGCGAGTTGTTGGTCCATGTAGCGCAATGATTTGGCGCAGCCCTCGATATCGGCTTGTCGGCAGCACTCCTGGAGACCCAGTGTCCGCATGTAGATCAAGCCGCTTCCTGAGCTGCTGGCCTGCTGATGCAATTCTCTAAATGCTCGAACGTCACTATTAGCAGGGCGAATCGTCGCTAAATCCTGATTAAATATGTAACTGTCGTAATTACTAATGACGATTGATTTGTTAATCCCCTTGCCGTTATAGACGACCGAGTCAATAGAGCTGGTAATTCTGACGTCAGATTGGTAGTCGAACATTTCCCGCAAGCCAGAATTGAAGTCCGTCCCTTTGCTTGCCATTTGAACTTTGCCAAAGTAGCCAATCGGCACGTCCACGGGGGCAATTCCAAGGATCGGATCACCAAAACGAATATTCCCCAAGCCTAATTTGCTCAGGGTTGGTAACTTAAAGTGACCCACCACTTTATTAGCAATGTGCCCAAGCATATCGGCACCGACTGAATTAAATTCATTGGCGTTCTTGGCCTCACCAACACCAAGTGCTGATAGATCGACAACAATAACCCGCCGAAAATCCATAGAATTCACCTTTTCCCCGTTTCAATTTCCAAATGTGAAATAGTTCTACTGAATAGAATACCCAATTAAGCGAACATTGTAAATTGGAAAGGTCAGAAATAATGGAAAGTAATACCTTTTACTTTCCTGATTGCGCTTTCATTATAGCAAAGATCATTCGCTCCCACAACCAGGAAGTGCAAATTTGTGAAATAAGTTCATCTTGTTAATTATTCGAGTCCTGATATGGCACGGGGTGTTTGATGTGGTCGAAACCCAACAAAGCAGGAAATTCACATGGATGACCGGTTGTTAAGATTAGGCGGTGAACATTTATCAAATTAGAAAGCTAGGAACGTTGCCCAATCATTGTGCGGAACTTAGCAAGGAGTGAAGCATCGTTAAAAGCGACACAAAAAAATAGGATTTAAACTCATTCTGACATGCTACGAGTTTAAATCCTATGTGGAAGGGATTATCGGGGTTAATACCCACTTCATAAATAATTTAATGTTTTATCGCCTCAATTTAACTAATTGTTGATCCATCTGCCGCAAACGTTAATCACTTTTCTTAATTTACTTTTGATAAATTTGCCGTGCGATCAACGAATGGTTCTTCGTGAAACTAATTGGTATCAACTTGATATCTCATCAATTTGACTGCGGAACCATCTGACTTACTATAAGCGACCTCTTTATGTTAATCTCATTCAATTACTCCAACAGGTATTAATAGTGAGCCATCAGGTTGCATAAACATTTGAAACCAAACTTGTTATATTCAAACACTTAATCACCTGAATTAATTTTGTTATTTTAACTCTTAAACATTTGAAACTCTCTTGAGACTTATGAAACATTATGATTCAAATACATTGTGCATGGTACTTTATACTTAAACTTTCATGTTCCTAAATACTTCTTGAAACTTCCAAACTCTAACACTTAAAATAATCATCCGTCATTTCAAACTGTGAAACATTTGAAAATAATCTAGTTACATTCCAACATATTAATCTTTGGATCAGAGAACATTCAAAGTAGGTGAAACCCCTATGCTTCGAACTTCCTTTCCCTTCCTTGACTATATAATAACATATCTGGAAGCGTTTGCAAGGATTAGTTCTCAACTTTTTAAGTTTGTTTGAATGATAGCCAAATTAACACCTACTAGATTCCAAAAAGACCCATAATCAGGCATCCTAAGAATCAGGATTTCCAATTATGAGTCTTTGATATCATGTTACTTAACCATTTCGGCTGAAAACCTTCCAGCCACCACAGACTACTTGAACAGGAATTTAAGTGGATCAAACACGAAGAATGACAAGCCGGCCAGCCCAATCACGGCAACTGTCGCAATAATTGGCCACATATCATAAACACTGGTCTTGTCATGCATCAAATACTTTACGTGAGAGACTGGGGTTGTGATTGTGACCTTATCACCATTGATTGGTGTCAATCTGCCAGCGTTCACTTTTTTATTGCTGAGTGTCTTGTAAAATGACTTGCTAAATCTATCAAATGTCACCAGTTTGGTCTTGCTCTTCGTCTTGCTACTGCCATCGCTTTCAACCACAACTTCAGCAAAGTTCGCTTTGACCAAGTCCTTGCTGGTCACCGGTTTCTTAATCTTTGATTGCTTATTAACTGGAAACTGGCTTGGATTGGTTGAAGCTGGACTAGTTCCACTTGAAGGCGCAACCGCCACTGAACTTGATGATTGGGGGGTTGCTGTCGAACCTGTCTTCCCAGAGTCCGGTTGGTCATTTGGGAGCACACCATCAATGATTGTCTTCAAAACATCATCAACCGTGCTCCCCTCCGTTGTGGTCCCTTGCTTACCAATGCCGATCATTGCTTGAGAAACGGGTGCCTTGGTAGAATTGCTTGTCTTACCAGTTGACTTAGTATCATCATCCGTGGTATCGGTACCACTATCCACATCGTTGTTTGAATCAGTGCTGGCCGGATCCTTTGAAACTGGATCTTCCTGCTTGGTCGAAGTGTCTTTAGCACTTGTATCGGAACTCGTCGTTGATCCTTTTTGATCAGTCACAGTCCCAGCGTCGGCCTTAGAATCTGAAGAATCAGTTGACGTATCACTTGAATTATTGCTGTCAGATGAGCTTGAATCGTTGCTATCTGAACTATTATCGCTACTACTATTATTCTGATCGCTGGAAGAATCATCTGTCGACTTGACATGATTATTGTCGGCATCTTTATATGAAATTGAATCATCCGCTTTTGAATCATGAACTGTACCTGCTGCACTACTGGAGTCGGTTTTGACCTCAGCCTGAACAGTTGTTTTTTGACTTGTATCCTGCGGCATCACGTCCGCTTTCCCCTGGATACCAAGTCCGAACATTGCCAATGCAAATGATGCTGCATAAATTGGCAATCGGCTCTTAAGGTTATTCCTCATAATATTGTTATCCCCTGACTTGGGCGCATTCTAAATATATTTAAAAATGTATAGTCTCATGTTAAGGTACTTTAGGCATTTTGGCAAGTTGGTTATGTATTTATCACCATTGTGTAAATGTCTCGTAATATATCAATGTTATATTTAGACTTGATTGAAATCATTCTGAGGAGATAATAATATGCACAGAAAATTCTACCTAGTTGCAGCCCTTGCCGCATCACTGGGCATGGCCGGATTAACGACCACTCAAGCGGCAACTGCCAAGACCACAACAACTACGAGTACTTCAACTAAGACGACCAGTTCCAAAGCAACTAAAGATAAGGAACAAGAAGATATCAAACCTGCATCAGTTATCAACACAACTGACCTCTCCGACGAACCCATGCCTTATCACATGAAGAAAGGCTACATCTATTCCGATTCCGGCTTAACCAAAACGTTGGGATCCGCCAAAGATTTTGACAATTTCACCTTCTATGCTTACAAAAAGGTGACAATTGACCGATCAGCTCAAGGCAGTGGCAATTCCGTTTTCTACTATGTCAGAAGCGGCAGCGGCAAACAAACCGGTTACGTTTGGCACGGTAACCTGGAAGGCATCGCGGAAGGAACCTTTAATATCGCAATGAAAAACAGCAATTATTTCAAAGCAAATAAAATCATTACGATGGGTGATTCGATTACTTGCGGGTACGATGGCTACCAGACCCTTGATGATATGGGCTATCCAACTTGGTTATCCCGTTATTTAAATGCTAAGGTGACTAACGTTGGCTATAACGGTGCTTTCTTGTCTCAAGGTGACGGTAACGCTGAAACTCCCGGCGACTTGAACACAGTTATCAACGAGCACAATTTCAAAAATTATAATGTTGCAACCATCGCTTATGGCACCAACGATTATGGTCACTCAACTAATTCGCTGGACGACATTAAGACCCAGCTGAATAATGACATTAAGAAGATGAAGTCAGACAATAAGAACCTGATTATTTATGGCATCTTGCCACTGACCCGTTATGACAGCAATGTCAACTCAGATGAGGTGCCTGGTCAGGGCGGTTACACCATGAACCAGTTACGCGATGCAGAAGCTGAAGTCTTCAAGGACAATAGCATCCCTTATCTCGACTGGCGAAATGATACCAAACCAATCATCACCGACGCCAACCATACCGACCGCTTCAACGATGGCCGCTTGCATCCAAATCCAATGACTTATCAACTGATGGGCCGCGAAATTGCCCAGTTCATGATTAAGAATTACCCAGAAGATATGATTAAAACAACGAGCAAAACATCAACCACCAAGAAAGCAACCACCTCAAAAACAACTGCTAAGAAGACAACGGCAAAAACCAGCAGTATTTATCGTTACTAAACTTAACATTAATGAATGACAATGAGGTTGAGACATTAGTCGGCAACCCATTTATAAATATAACTCAGCTTTCCAATTTTATATTGATAAAACTTGCAACAAACGGCTGATCCCCGCCATTTAAGCCAAAAAGCAATGCATTCCAAAACCAGGAATGCATTGCTTTTTTAACTTAAACTCTGGGATCAAATCGCCTTTTGTCCCAATCTTTAGTGAGTTCCCACACGATCAGCTTGAATAACCGCATGGTACAAATCATATTATTTTGAAGAAATAACAAAAGGCTCGACAAAATTAATTGTTCGAGCCCCCTATTAAAAAGATGAGTTAATCCATGAATATGTGGTGTAAGTTGATTAAGATGTGGGATTACTTAGCAATGTAATCGGTGTTACCATTTTGGTTATTTACCTTATCTGGTAACTGGGTGTTCGTTTCAAATTGCTGCATCACGACTTTAATAGTCGCACCCTTTGATTGTTTAGGCGTGTTGTTAGAAATTGTATCTGCTGAATTGAAGACATAGAAGTAACGTGAATTTCCATTATTAAACGATGTGCCAAAGAAACCAGTGTGAGGGTTCCCTGTCTTATTGTTTGTACCTGGTGAGGTCAAAGAACCAGCTTTAGCAACGTGGGCGTTATCCGCAGCGTTCAATGCTGTTTCAAACTTATTAGTTGTCTTAGTGTCGCCAAAGTAGTCAGCAACGTTAAATGAATCGCTGCTATCAGTTGTACTTGGGAATGCACTATTTTGTTGGTCAGTAGTTAATGCAGGGAAGCCATAAGCAAAGTCAGATGCGCTCATTGGCTGAGAGCGTAAAATATCTTGTGTAAATGCATAAAAGATTTCTGAATTGTATAGAAATAGGGAATGCCTTCCCTTATGATATT
>NZ_JAHPPD010000092.1 GCF_019061365.1 Lentilactobacillus dabitei | reverse complement strand
TTTTGTTTCTTTTGAAATCTTAGTCATAAAAAATACCTCCAAAGCTAAAGTTTTTACTTTAACTTTGGGGGTATAGGTCACAAAACATGGATTGGCATGTTAATCTGTTTCATTCTCTTTTTGTTTTAGGGTCATAATGCGATTGTGATTTGAAAAGCTGACAATATCCATTTGTTTTTAGGGTTTGGTTCTGATAAAAACGAATTTTGTCGCCGTCGAATGCGCTGGGCTGAACTGGTAATTTGGGGAATCGAAGTTTTTGAGATCGGTTGGATTCTCAAGTTGATTTTCAGCCATGAAGCGGACCATCTCACCCCGAGCCATTTTAGCCAAGGTAGCGCGCGTTTTGAGTTGACCATCAACCTCATGAACAAAGGTAATATCGATGAACTGGTCGGGTGATTGAAGATAGGAAGTAATTGCTTTTGAATATTCTTTTGAAGCCAGATTAATAATCGGCTCTTTTTCTGCGCTAATTGCTTGATATAAGTCATTACCCCAAAAGTCATAAAGGTTTTGAGTGCCGCTTACTGATAACCTTGCCCCCATTTCTAAACGATACGGCGCAATGCCGTCAAAAGGTTTCAAAATGCCATAGAATCCTGATAATATTCGTAAGTTGCGCTGTAAATAATCCAATGCTGGTGTTGTTAACAGGTCAGCCGCCAGGTACTGATACTGAATCCCAGAAAAGCTCAAAATAGCGGGGGTCAAGTGTTTTGTCAGATCAAGGTTTTGAAGGTGATCGTAATTGGGTTGAGTTAATTTATCGCTCGTATGCCATAGCTTTTTGGCCGCTTCATAATCCAATTGCTGCATGGCGGTTAATAATTCCTGAGCCTTTTCAAGATAAACGGGTAATCCCTGGATATCAAAGTCATCCTGGTTGACAATCATTTTTTTAGCCGGAGAAATGATGATTTTCATGACGATTGTTAAAATCCTTTCGTTGTTTAACAGTTCGTGATCGCACTATTGAACAAGATAGAATAGCCCACTGATGCCAATTAAAACGAAGACGCATTTTTGGATCATCTGGATATTCATATGAGCCGTGATTCGATTGGCAATCATGGTGCCAACTACGCCACCAACAATCCCAATTAAGATGAAGGGGATATCATTGGTCCCCAAAATGCCGTCATAGAATCGAACACTGGTGACGTACAATTGATCAATCAAAAAGAAAGTTTGAATATAGGCCAAGTACGCTTCTTTGGTATCGGCAAGTGACAGAAAATAGAGTGCCATGAGCGGTCCACCAATCCCAAATAAACCATTAAAGAAGCCGGAAACCACCATGAAGATAATGGCAACATAAATAGGATAATGTTTGCGACCACCAGACTTAATGAGGAGAAAATAGAGCGATAGGGCAACTAATAAGCCGCCCAACATCGATTTAAGCAGGTGAACATCAATTGAACTGACTAATTTCAAGGCGACAAAGGCCACGCTGGCATAGACCAGAAATGGCCAAATGATTCGCTTGAAGCTCAGACTACGACGGTATCGCCACGCTAGCATGATATTTGACACTGACATAATGAGCGAAGCAACCCCAGCACTTTGAGGGATCGGCAAAATCGTGGGTAAAAATACCATGAGAACAATGGCGGAACCAAAACCGGTCACCCCTTGGACGATGCCGGCAAGAACTGCGGGCAGTAATACGAAAAGTAATGTGGTCATTTTCTCACTCTCCCTTGGGCAATAGTTCGTTTAGATAACAAAGTTTTTAAAGCTTTGATACGCTGGCTGGCGTTTTTAGCCGTGTGGTTGGGGTGGGTGAATGTTTGGTATATAGCTTTCTTGAGACAACTAATGCGATGATCAGAAACAGCAAGCACATCGTAAAGCCGGCTTGAATGCCGATTTGCTGGTGGTTGGGCTGGCTGACAAAGAGGTGGCTGCCAATATTAATGGTTGCGACAATAATCGCGGTTCCAAACGATGCTGCAATCTGTCGGAGGGTGTTAAAGGCGGCCACGCCATCAGAAATTAAGTTGCTTGGTAAATAAGCTAACGCTTGGGTTTGAATCGGAATGAGAATGAGGACTAAGCCAAGTTGCCGAATCGTTTGGCCCAGCGTCAGCATTGCTACTGAGGCGTTAACATCAATGAAAGCCTGCATCATCGTTCCCAAACAATCAATTAGAATGCCGGTGGTTACGATAATTCGAACCGGATAACGGTCAAACAACCGACCGCTGATCGGTGACATGAACCCAGTTAATAACGCGCCAGGAAGTAACGCCAGACCGGAGATGATCGCACTTTTGCCCATGATGGTTTGGATTAATAATGGCAATAGAATCGTATTGCCATACATGGTGGACACAATGAGTGAATTAACCAGGGTGGCGGTTGTGAATTGGGCGTTTTTAAAAACAGCGAGATTCACAAAGGGGTGATCTGACTGTCGCTGGGTGATTATGAATGTAGTGATTAAAGCCACCCCAACTAAAAATGGCAGCCAAACCGTTGTTGAGGTAATCGCGAATTCGCCGACGTTTGAAAAACTCCATAATAATCCAAGCAAGCCAAGGCTGATGGTGATAAGGCCAGTCACATTAAATTGCGGTTCTTGCTTAGTTGGAATCTTGGGTAATGCGATGAGGGCGAAACCTAGATCAAGAACAATAAATGGGAGCACTAAAATGAATAAATAACGCCATGAAAAATAATCTAAAATCACGCCAGAAAGGGTGGGACCAATGATTGGCGAAAAGTTAAACGCTAAGCCGACAATTCCCATGACGGCACCTTGTTTACCCCGGCTGGCATAGCGAATTGCCAAAATATTTACCAGTGGCATCATCATTCCGGAGCCGACTGCTTGAATCATCCGCCCAATAATTAACGTGAAAAAGTTAGGCGCCAATGCACCAAAAATGGTACCGATGAGAAAAATTGTACTAAATGAAATGAATAGCGAACGAAAGGTGAATTTTTTGGTGAGATAAGCACTAACTGGAATCATGATCGCATTGACCAGCATGTAGCCGTTACTAACCCACTGAACGGTGGACGAAGAAATATTAAATACCCGCATAAAGGTTGGCAGGGCAACGTTCATCAGTGTTGAGCAAAGGATTCCAAAGAAAGTGCCGAACACCATAATAAACAGTGCGCGTTTAATTTCTTTTGACATTAACAGGACTTCTAACTATGTATTTTTGGTGAAGCAACTCTAAATAGTGTAAGGATTATGGATTGCTAAGTCAAACCCTATGGTCAATTCCTATTTCTCAGCAAAAAAAGTAGCCGAGATGAATTTAAATTCTCAGCTACTTAGATGAATTGGGGCTGTGAGAGTAATCGGGTTAAGCTTTTTTAGTCACTCGATAAAAATACGGTGAAAACGGGGTTCCCTTAGCGATATTAAAGCCATCGTAATAAATTTTAACCTGTTTTCCACTGACTTTGTTAAAGGTAAATCGCCCGGTATGTAATTCATTTAAGGCGTTCTTTCCCTTTATCGTGTAGGCATGGCTATTGATTTTTCTCCATTTGGTATTCGTTAAATGCCAGCCGGCTGACTGGGTGAGGGATGCATCAATTCGGTTGCTCTTAACGCGAACCGATTCATGACTATATAACTTCTTCATGCCAAAATACTTACCAATATTGACCGTTTTATTACGCCAGTGGCCCTGAAAAGCAGTCGGGGTGCCGGTATGCCAAGTTGCCGCTTTAGCGTTTGTAGTCGTTGAGACACTGCCAATTGCTAAGGGGACGGCGATTAGCAGGCTGAGGGTTAATGATTGATTCATTTTATCGCTTCCAAAATAAAGGCTATTTTTGATTATCAGGGGTTATTAATTGAATTACCATGCTGGGTTCACCGCCTGGAATTGCTCGATAGACGGCATAGTCACCAGGTTTTAGGTTATAATCCTGTAATTGGCCATTGGCTTCCACCTTAAAGCCGGCAGCTTCGTAATAGCTGTGACCGTCAACGGGTTCATCCGTTAAGGTGACTTGAACGGAATCCAGAGGGGCAACGTCAAGTGACGCCCGCCTTAATGCTAAATATTGGTTATTAATTGAATCAACGGTTACGGTAATTGAGTTATCAGTACATGGGGCGGTAAACGTTTCTTTCAATATGCATGACTTCCTTTTTTGAATTCTGCGTGGCGAATATCGCTTACGTTTATTGTAACTGTTTTGTCAGTCTGAAAGTAAATTAAATGATCATTGGCACCAATAACAATACCATCAATATTATAAACACTTAAATAGGCTTCACCATTTAGCTGAAGGATGATTTCTCTGGAATTTTCCCAACTGAGTTGTAAAAAATGATCGATGACTTCTGGATCCTGTTGCGGTAAACGAGTAGTGGGAACTTCGCTGATTTTTTTATCAGTCATGTCTTGAGTGTGATCACTTAGAAAGTAACCTAACCACTTCATCATACCGCGATCGTTATAAAGCCATTGGTCACGAGGAACGTTGCGAATCATAAGGCCTCACCTCCATGTGTTCATTATACGAACATATGTTTGTGTGGTCAAGAAAAAAAGTGAGCGGATCCAAACAGTTAGAGATCGGAGTGTAAGTCTCCTCGAACAGAAATTCCGGGTTTGGGAATTTTTGTTTGAGGTGCTTACATGTAGATCTTTGTTTGGAGGAGCTGTCCTAACATCACAACTTCAACTGCTCTTCATCCGTCGACAACGGAAATCCCTTTCTAAAGGCAGTCATCAAGAAATTAAGTAGGGGTGGGGTCACTTTTAATTCGTCAAGATCACGCAGCGAGAATGTGTAACGAATGGCATTTTCATCATTTGCTTCAACCTTTTGAACCCACTTTGGTTCCCGAATTAATTCTCGACCCATCGCAGCAAATGCAACTCCAGTATCAATGAGTTTTTCGACTTGAGCAGGGGTGGCTAGGTGGCCAACAACCATTAATGGCAAATTATCGTCAAGAAGTGGCTGAATCTTTTCAAATATTGGTTGAGGATCTGTCCGATCGACAATTGAAGTGGCAAACGCATCCGCTAGGGAAAGGTGAAGGTAGTCGATCGGCATTTGATTCAGCTTTTGAATTAAGGCTAGTGTGTCAGCCAAACGGATTCCGGGGGTTTCGATTTCTTCAGGGGAAATTCGATAACCTAAAATAAATGACGGTTTTGAATGTTTAATAACCGCCGCGCAAATAGAAACAACGGCTAATGGGAAATTCATTCTGTTTTCAAGGCTGCCACCCCATTTGTCAGTTCGCCGATTGGAATGGGGACTGAAAAATTGTTGCAGTAGGTAGGTATTGGCTCCGTGAAGCTCAACACCATCAAAGCCGGCGTCAATAGCGAGCTGAGTGGCATGACCAAAGTCTTTGATCGTTTGTTCGATTTCAGCATTGCTAAGGGCGCGTGGCGTTTCAGCGCCAGGTCGCAAGGGGGCAACGGCACTAGCAGAAACCGGCTGTTTACCACGGAGAACCTTAGAATTGCTCATTCTCCCAGCACTAAAGATTTGTAAGATTGCCTTAGTCCCGTTAAGCTTCATGGCATTAGCCAATCGCCGCAGTCCAGGAAGCATTTTGCTGCTGGCAATACTTAGCTCACCTTCAAAGCCCTTGCCAAGTTCGTTAACATTGGCACAGCCGGTGATCATCAGGCCAACACCGCCAGACCGCAGGCGATAGTAGTCAATTTCGTCAGTTGTAATTGAGCCGTCTTCAAAGCTGGATTGTTCGGTCATTGGCGACATTGCGATCCGGTTCTTGATGGTAACGCCGTTTCGCAGCGTGTAAGGATTGAGAAAATGATAGGTTGCCATTGGAAAACCTCCATATAATTTAAGATATGATCTTATTCTAGCATAGTGAAGAATGCTTTGATGGAAAGCGGGTGTCTTGGAGAAATGATGTAAAACAAGTTTGACATATCATGTAAAACATGTTTTACTATAAATGTAAAATAAGTTTTACATTGAATGGGAGGAATTGTTATAAAAAATACGATTAGGAGCCGTCGAAAAGAATTGAAATTGTCTCAGGCAGAACTAAGTGAACTGACCTTAGTGACTCGACAGACAATTAATGCAATCGAAAATGAAAAATATGATCCTTCATTGGAATTGGCTTTTAAATTGGCGAGGGTATTGAACACAACGGTTGATGAACTTTTTATTTATGGAAAGGAAGGAAAATAATGAATACTAAAAAACACATCATGAATGTCGCAATAGCTGCGACTGCCGGATTAGGAGCTATTTACGTATTCTTTCTAATTAGCGCACTTTATCGGGGTTATTTCAATGTGCCACTGAACGTTTCAGTGATTTTGTGGGCAATATTAGCAATGGGGATCATTTTTGATCTCCTACTTTTGACAAAAACTAAAAAGATGAATCGGAAAATCAAATTTTTTGATTTTAGCGAGAGTGGCTATCCAGTAGACATGGAACATAATGATGAACGGGAATGGCGCCTGATGCTCACAGCAACATACATATCATCTCGACTGACAATTAATTATCTGATTATTGCTTTCATAATTCCCTATATCATCATTTTGTTTGGAACTGGTTTTGGGTTAATCTTTTGGATCATTTTTTCTGGGACAGCACTGTTTATCGCAATGATGATCAATGAATGGGGATATGTGTTTGCCTATTTACATTTGGACAGGTCATAGGGAAGGGTGCGGATAGAATCTTAGAATTAAAGCATCAAATAATTATCGAGTCGTTTAACCTTAATCATTAAATTGAAGCTGTGCCACCAAATTGCTTCAGCTTCTCAACAAAAAATCCGCCATCATTCCAGAATGAGAAATGATGGCGGATTTTTTGCGATGTTGGGACGACAGATTAGACTAAATTATTTTTAGCATGATGATCAATAGAAAATAGTCGGGCGCTGATCGAACAATTGTTGGCTAGCTTTAGCCAATAATGTGATCAAGTTACAGTTCGCCGCCCTTTTCAAACGTTGGCACCATTTTTTCAGCTCGCAATAATACAAGCTGGTGAAGGAGATCTTTCACATTTTCGGTAATTGTATTGGCAATTTTTGCGTTAACTTGATTGTGCCAATCCGGTAGCTGAGCTTTGTCGATTTGTTTAAACTCGGCATCTGCGGCAGCGACTGCGGCCCGGCCATTGGCAAATCCAAATTTGCGGCTTTCAGAAACGGCCGTCATTGCGTCAAGATCATGTTCGGCAAAGAATGGATCAGCCAACATTGCAACCAATTTATTTAGCCAATAGAAGCTCTCAGTTGTTGTGAGCAGCGGGGTGTTCTTGAAGTTTGCGGGCGTATCGGTGCAGTTGGCAAAGAATGGCACGGGCGCATTGAATTCGTTAACGCCTTCAGCCAACCAGTGAATGGCGGCATGCGCTGCTGGGAAGCTTGGCCGAATTTGTAAGATATGCATCTCTTGATTGCGGTTCATCCCAATTGGACGGTAACGTTGGCGGGTTTCTTCAGTTCCCGTTTTGCCATAGGGGTCAAAATCGGTCCCTTGATAATGGCTGCTCAAGATAAAAGCAATGTCTTCAACAGAAATTAAATGATCGGCCACTCTGGTAAATGGCATTGTCCGACTTTCAGGATCCTGATCAATTTCGGGATTCAAATATTTTTGACCATACCAAACTCGTGGGGTGTTGTAATAATGGTCGGCTTGAGTATCTTCACCGAAGATGTCACGGAAATTGAGGCCTTTACGCGCCTTGTTCAGATGATATTCTTCGGCAAATGCTTTCAAATCAGCACTATACATAAAGTGATCGGTGTCGTTGAAGTCGATTTCTTGAATCCCTGTTTGGTTAGGTGCGAGCACGTAAGCGTCATCGGGGATGCGTTGAGCTGCCCAATGATGACCGCCAACCGTTTCAAAGTACCAGACTTCATCTGAGTCGGAGAAGGCAATACCGTTACTTTCACAGGTACCAAATTTTGTAACCAAATCACCCAAGCGTTGAACCCCTTCACGGGCATGATGAATGTATGGCAAAACCACTGTCAGCATGGCCTCTTCGCCAATTCCGTCTGGCACCAGGGGATCGAGCCCCAACATTGTGGTATTGGTAAATTCGGTTTCGGTCGAACTCATGGCAACGTTGGCGGTGTTAATACCAGATTCGCCCCAAAGGCCGTCACTTGTGTCGGCACAAGGCGTCTCGGTATAACGAAGGGGATTGTCAGGTAGTTTCAATCGAAATTTGTTAAAGGTTGAGATGTATTCACTTGGTTGATCGGTGGAATTAACGACGACAAATCGTTTAGCATTGATGCCGCCACCAGCATCTTCATTTCTGGCGATCATCGTGGAGCCATCAACCGTAGCATTTTTACCAGCTAAAAAAGCAGTACAACTGGAAAGATTTAAAGCAGTTTTCAACAAGTTCATTTCCTCTCTCAATAAAAGCGATTATCCGACAACTGAATCAGATACCGCTTTAAATTATAGCTAAATAATTGTTATGTCTCAAATTATACTGCAGTTCCTGGCCCATTTACAGGCGGGCCGAAACGAAAAAATCCTTTCGAAGGGAAAAAGTAGTATATTAATAATAGATTGTTCAAAATTGGTTAATGGAGAGGGTGCCTACTCATGGTTTGGATTTTTATTTTTTTAATCATCGCGGGATTCGTCGCTGGTCTCTTGGCATCAGTCGCTGGATTGGCCTCGCTGGCATCTTATCCAGCCCTGCTGTTGGTTGGTTTGCCCCCGGTCATCGCCAACGTGACTAATACCACCGCTTTGGTCTTTTCTGGTATTGGGTCAATGGCTTCGTCGATGAAGGAACTCAGGGGAAATTGGAAGCGACTGGGAATTTACGTTGGCTTGTCACTGATCGGTAGCATTGTCGGGAGTTACTTGCTATTGATCGCGCCGGCATCATCATTTGAGAAGGTTGTGCCATTTTTTATTTTATTTGCAGGGATTTTGCTCCTGATGTCGGGTCGCAAGAAAGATACGTCAACTCGGAAGATGAGAGAAGCACATGCATCACCTGAGAAGCACTTTTGGGTTGCACTCATCAGCTTAACCGGGATCGTTGTGGTTGGTGCCTACACCGGTTACTTTGGTGCGGCGGGTGGCGTCATCTTTCTGGCAATTCTATCGATTATCATGGATGAAAAATTCACGGTCATTAATGCGACGAAGAATGCGATTGCTTTTATTGGGAATTTGGTTGCAACCATTATCTTCATTTTTAAGTCGCACATATACTGGTTGTATGTGATTCCAATGGGATTTGGCTTGTTGGTTGGCGGCTACACTGGCCCGATTATTGTGCGCCACGCGAATATTCATTTACTCCGGGCACTGATTGCTTTAGCAGCGTTTGGGTTAGCGGGATACTTGTTTGTGACCGCTTACTTTTAGCTAATCGTTGAGCCCAAATAAAAAGGATTGAAGCGTTGATGTATCCGGTCAGCGTTTCAATCCGCTATTTTTATGATTATTGATGATCGTTATCATCAGAATCATACTGTTTAGCCTTCTGGGCCAGCTTCTTTTGGCGGACCAGTGCCTTAGCATCTTTCCGGGCTGCCTTTCGTTTGGCTTTTTGTTGCCGTTCTTGAATCTTAATTTCTTGCTTAGCAGCTTCTTTTTTAGCATGAGCCTGACGTTCAATGTTCTTAGAAGCTGTCCAAGATCTATGATTTTTGATATACTTCTATGTAAAAAGCGAGTTTAAGCTATGAAAAATTATCCCAG
>NZ_JAHPPD010000091.1 GCF_019061365.1 Lentilactobacillus dabitei | reverse complement strand
GTCAATTAACCACCAGTCTGCAAATGGTCGTTTTAGCGTTTTTAGCACTATTACTTAAGAGATTTTAGACAGCTTCTAAGATTAGTCGGCAAAGTGTTTATAAATGCAAATTAGTTTTCCATTCTTATATTGATAAAACTTGCGGAAAACGGCTGATCCCCGCCATTTAAGCTAAAAAAGTAATGCATTCTGGTTTTGGGATGCATTACTTTTTTTGGCTTAAATTCTAGGATCAAATCACCTTTCGTCCCAATTTATTTTAGGAAAAAGAAGTAAAGCAACCTTGCGTTTTAGTAAAAACAGATGTATTCTAAAGTCGTTAAAACGCTTACATGAGATGAAAATACGAGGTGTTTTTAGTTGAAACGGAAATTATTTAACGAACAGATTAAAGAAAATCCATTGCGCAGTAAAGCCGATGTGAAGGCGGCGTTGGTTGACATTTTAACTCCTGCAATGGAAGTCCTCAGTCAGCAAAAGCGAAAAGGCCGTTTTCGGATGAGTGACAGCGGAGCCGTTTATATTCAGGATAAGACTGAAGTGGAAGGCTTTATGCGGTTGCTTTGGGGCCTTGGCCCATTCTTTAGTGATCCGAAGCGGATTTACGAAAAGCCGGATTGGTACGAACTAACCACTCAAGGCATTATTGCCGGGACTGATCCCAATTCTCCCGACTATTGGGGTGGTGATTTAGGCGACTATGATCAGGTCTTCGTTGAAATGGGTGCCCTGACGGCTTTCTTATACGAAACCAAAGCAACGTTCTGGGACAACCTTTCCGTGCCAAAGCAGAAGACGATCGTTAAATGGATGGATCAAGTGAACCATAAGACGATCCCAAAGACCAACTGGTTATTTTTCCGGGCGATGGTCAACCAGTTTATCGACGATTCCGGTTATATGGATAATTCCGAGTTAATCGATGCTGACTATGCAATCACCAATAAGCAATATCTTGATCACGGCTGGTCGTATGATGGTTATGTCAACCAGATTGATAACTACATTCCATTTGCTTATCAGTTCTTTACGATCCTGACGGTTGGCTTGGCCGATACCGATAATCAACAATCCCAATTGTTGAAAGAACGGGCTAAGGCCTTTGTTCCAAGTTACGCCAACTGGTTTGCAGCGGATGGTGCGGCACTGCCATTTGGCCGCAGCCTTGATTATCGGTTCGCCCAAGCAGCCTTTTGGGCAGCCTATGCGTACGCCCACGTTGATTTGCCAGCCGGATATAGCTTAGGTGATATCAAGCACTTGTTACTGAATAATCTGCGTTGGTGGTTTAAGCAAAATATTTTTCAAAGTGATGGCTTGATTCCAATTGGTTATGCCTATCCAAATATGAACTTTGCGGAAGGCTATAATGGGCCAGCCTCAGCTTATTGGGCGTTGAAGACGTTTATTTTCTTCGCCTTACCGGATAATGATCCATTCTGGACAACTAAGGAAAGCGACGACTTCAAGTTTGAAGCGCTCAAGAAACAACCAGAACCTCGCATGTTAATTGCTCACAGCCAAAATGGTTTGGAGGTACAATCGTTTACGGCTGGTCAGCACTCTCATGAACATGCTCATGGGGAAGATAAGTACGAAAAGTACGTTTATTCGACCACCTTTGGTTTCAGTACTGCCAAGGGAACGACGCTTTTGAAGCAAGGTGCGTATGACAATACGCTGGCTGTTTCTGAAAGCGACAACTGGTGGCGAACTGCTTTCAAGTACGAAGATTACGCAGTTCATGATAATTACGTTTATTCTGACTGGAAGCCTTGGGACGATGTTGAAATTAAGAATTACGTCGTGCCAGCAATGCCATGGCATGTCCGGGTTCACCAAATTGATACCAAACGGACCCTGCATTTGGCTGAAGGTAGCTTTGCAGCGCCCGACTACGGCAAAGATTATCAAAAAGAAATCTCAAGCATCGCAGATAATGCCGTCTTCTATAAAACTGAGGTCGGGATTACCGGAATCGTTGGTCTGTCAAAAGAATTGACTGCTGAACTATCGGTCCCAGAACCTAATACAAATTTATACTTCCCAAAGACAAAGATCCCATTACAGACAGGAGTCTTAAAGCCGGGCAAGTACACCCTGATTTCTCTTTATTTGGGGGATCGAGAGTTAGAGTCCTTGGATGATGATGGTAACTTAGTGATTCCTAAGGTAAAATTGGTAGGCAATCAATTGTCAATTTTGTTTAAGGATCATGATGTGACCGCAACCCTGACAGAATTCTAGATCGTGAATGATTACACCATTGTCATCAAAAGGCTGTCCCTAAAGGAAATACTTAGGTAACGGCCTTTTTGTTTTTGGTAAACTTTTAGTAGATTAAACGTTCAGATTGTTTATTCGATGTTGAACAAGTGGTAAACTAAAACGGTATTGATGGACGAATAAATTAAGGACGAATTTTTGAGGATTAATAATATGATGAATATTAGGGTGGTAAGATGACAACAATCAAAGACGTGGCAAAGGAAGCCGGAGTTTCAATTTCGACAGTTTCAAGGATTCTGAATTTTGACGATACTTTGTCGGTTGGTGATGGTACGCGTCGTAGGGTGCTAGAGGTTGCTGAAAGGTTGCAGTATAAAAAGCGAACTAAGCACACGCCCAAAGCCAGTAAAGAAATTGCGGTCGTTCAATGGCATTCAGATAAAGAAGAGCTAAACGATCTTTATTATTTGCAAATCCAGTACGGAATTGAGAACCGGGCGGCAACGCTTGGAACTTCAATTGAGCGGATTACTTACGAATCAATTGATAAGAATAAAATGAAAAAGTTCAGTGGCATTATTGCTGTTGGTAAATTTGATAAGACAGAAGTCACCGAGCTTCAATCCTACGGGTTGCCGCTTATCTTTATTGGTGAAAATTATCTGGCATACGGGTGCGACTGTGTCCGCAGTGATTTTGAAACACCAGTTATGAAAATTGTGGACCGATTCATTGACCGGGGAATTGATGATATTGGCATGATCGCTGGTAAAGAACAGACGACTACCGAGAAATTGGGCGTTCGGGATCCACGAGTAGCCACCTTTAATAGTTATTTAAAGCAAAAAGGCTTATACAATGAGGACTTTGTCTTCCAAGGCCCATTTGGTCCAGACTCGGGCTACACATTGATGACCCAAGCCATTCAAAAATTGGGTAAGAAATTACCTCATGGATTCATGATCGGCAGTGATTCAATGGCCGTTGGTGTTTTGCGAGCACTTCAGCAGAATAAAATTGATGTTCCCGATCGGGTTAGCCTGATTAGCTTTAACGATGTGGCGATTGCCAAGTACACCAGTCCAGCCCTGACAACGGTTCACGTTCACACAGAATTAATGGGTGAACGGGCGATTGAAATGCTTGACCAACGCATGAAAGAACCCAAGAAGATCCCTGAATTGACCGTAATCGCAACGGAACTGATGGAGCGGGAAAGTAGCCTGTAGACCGTATCTTAAGAAATTTTGTCGGCAGAGTTCAGTGAAACCAGATGTTGTCCTCAAACAGTAACAACCCGAGCCCGTTTTGATGAATGAACACGCTGCAATTATCTGCATTGATGATCATTTTCAAAGTCAGGTTCCAATTAGATAAAATTAGAGATTGGGATTAGGCGATTTGATCCAGAATTTAACGAAAATGACCAATTATTCCTGATTTTGGAATAGTTGGTCATTTTTGTTAAATGGCAGGGATCAGCCGCTTGGCGCCGCTTTTATCTAGGTGGCTATGGTGATCTATGTGAATGATCATCGATTGAAAATTAACAGATGTTCCAGCCTCTTTTTTTCATGAAAAAGTTTTTAAGCAAATCATTTAACGAAGGCCGCTCAGGACTACTATACTAAGAATTGCGGAAAAGATTAAAAGTTTCACAGAATTGAAAGAGGAGGAATTGACTATGAAAAAACTTAAGAATATTTTAGTTCGCGTTAACGAACGAAAGAATGGCCGTTTGGTATCAAAGCAAGGTAAGTTGGATAATCGTCTATTTTGGAATCAGGTTATTACTCGTGATGAAAAATAATAGTGTGATCAATCAATGACGCATCCCTTCGAAATTGAAGTGGATGCCTTTTTTGATCCTAAACAAATGTCTCAACCGTTGGGCTTTACTAAATTGGGAGCTCATCAAAATAGTGAGTACATAAGCCTGCAAATCGGTTAGTCAGCCAATAACGGCCCAATTAATTTTCGATGTGATGATTCTTTATCCACAAAAGTTTTTGTAAATTAGCAATTTATTTTACTAAAATATGTTGACTATCAGCCATTCAATAGTAAACTTAAGTTGTTGAATAAAGAAAGCGTTTACTTTAATTTAAATTTGTTATCATGAAAGGATCAATCACAATGGAAAAAGATCTGTTATATCCTGTTACCAATGCATATCGTGAGAATCAAAAGTTGGATGGCCTCTGGGATTTTAAGTTTGACCCTGCCTCTGAAGGCGAAGCAAACGGGTGGCCAACTGGCTTGGAGGACCCAATTAAGATGCCGGTTCCTGCCAGCTTCAATGATTTCTTTACTGATAAAGACGCTCGTGAATATACAGGTGATTTTTGGTACCTAAAAAAATTCTTTGTGCCAAACTATTTTGAAGGCAAAAAGGTCGGTATTCGATTTGGCGCTGCGACCCACCGGGCAAAGGTTTTTGTGAATGGTCAAGAAATTCGGTCTCACGAAGGTGGTTTTTTACCATTTACCGCTGATATCACGGATGCCGTTAAGCTGGGTGAAGACAATGTGGTTGCCGTGAAAATTAATAATGAACTCCACCGGGATGCACTGCCGGCTGGGGATACGATTACTTTGAAAAATGGCAAGAAGATGGCCAAACCGTTTTTTGATTTTTATAACTATTCTGGTTTGAACCGGAGTGTGCATTTGGTCGCAATCCCAAAGGAAAATATTGAAGACTATTCAACCACGTACGAAGTGGGCGATGGTCAGGCCACAGTTCATTACAGTGTTGAAGCTGATTCTAATGCGGATATCAAAGTGAGCTTAGCTGATGAAGCCGGTCACGTTGTGGCAACCGCAACCGGCGCAAAGGGCGACTTGGTGGTTGAGAACCCTACCCTTTGGCAGGTTCGCGATGCCTACCTGTACACAATTAAGATTCAATTAGTGCACGGGGACACCGTCATTGATGAGTATAGCGATGAAATTGGTTTGCGAACCATCGAAATTAAGGGTCATCAAATTTTAGTTAATCACAAACCAGTTTACTTAAAAGGGTTCGGTCGTCATGAAGATAGTATCTATGCTGGCCGGGCATTCGACTTAAATGTTGAGCGCCGTGATCTGAATTTGATGAAGTGGATTGGGGCAAACTCCTATAGAAGTTCACACTATCCATATGATGAACAAGCCTATAAGTTTGCGGATCGCGAAGGAATTCTGATTACTGATGAAGTTCCGGCGGTTGGTTTTAAAATGGCCGCTGCCAGCTTCCTTGGCGGCCTTGATCAGTCGTTCTTTGATGGCGATTGGATTGATGACTTATACAAGAAGCACATTGATCAGGTAAGGGATATGATCAAACGGGACAAAAATCACCCAAGTGTCTTGGCCTGGAGCTTATGCAACGAACCTGATACCTCCAGTGATTCTGCGGTTCCATATTTCACGAAATTGTTCAATGACAGTGCCGATCTGGACCCGGAAAAGCGTCCGCGGACCTTTACCCTGAATGAAGACGATACGTTTGAAACGTCCAAGTGTCTTAAATTTCCAGACTTTTACTTGCTTAACCGCTATCCTGGCTGGTACCACAAGTGGGGATATGAAATTTCTGACGGTGAAGCGGGTTTGCGAGCTGAATTGGATGAGTGGCAGAAGTCTGACATTGATAAGCCGATCGTCTTCTCAGAATACGGGGCTGATACCGAGCCTGGGCTGCATAAATTACCATCGATCATGTGGAGCGAAGAATATCAAATTGAATTGTTGGAAATGTTTAATCGGGTCTTCGATTCCTACGACTTTATTCGTGGGGAGCAACCTTGGAATTTGGCAGACTTCCAAACCGTTGAAGGTAATATGCGAGTAAACGGTAATAAGAAGGGGATTTTCACCAGAGATCGTCAGCCAAAAGCCGCCGCATTTTATCTGCGGAAGCGTTGGAACAGTTTGCCACTCGACTATAAAGCCGACAAATAGTGATTAATTAAAGCAGTGGTCGCCCATTGAGTGGTGCAGGCCACTACTTTTTGAATCTGGTAATTCTAGGACAGCTCCGTAAAGCAGAAACTTCCACCTAAGCACCTTCCTCAAAAATCCCAAGCCCGGAATTTCCGCTTGAGGAGACTTAGGCTCCAGTTTCTAACCGCTTTGTTCAGCTCACTTTATTTTAGGAGATCGTATAAATGAATCATACAAACTTTGTAATTGATGGTGACCAGCTTGACCTTGATGATAAGAATGGTCATACATTTAAAGGTTTTGGCTACCTGAGCTGTAACAATTCCTCACGATTATTGTTGGATTATAAGTGGGAACATGAGGACAGCTATAATCAAATCCTCCAGATCCTCTTTGGCGGCAAGCATCCTTTGATGAGGATGATTAAGCTGGAAATGGGGGATGATGGCAATACTTCGTCTGGCACCGAGCCGGCGACAATGCGCAGTGCCGATGACGCCGCTAATGTCAAACGAGGAGCTGGCTTTCAACTGGCGGCCGATGCCAAAGAACTCCAGCCAGCTTTGAAAACGGCTATCTTGAGATGGGGAGAACCGGGATTTTTGCGCAAGTTGTGGGTGAATGTCAAATCCGCTGATCCCGACAAGTTGGTGCCAGAATCTGCTTTTGAGCCGATGTATCAATGGTACAAGCAGACCATCGTTGCAGCTTATCAGGAATATGGGTATTTGATTGATTACGTTGATCCAGATCGAAATGAAACCAAGCACCCAATGGTTCAATGGATCAAGTGGTTCGCTGATCGAATTGCAAACGATCGCACCGGATTTCCAGCTAGGTTTCCGATTGATCAATATAACCGAATCAAAATCATTGCCGCAGATCAAAACTATGAACGCGATTTCGGAGATATGATGATTGCCGACAAGCAACTACAAGATAAAGTGGCCGCAGTTGGGTTTCACTATAATACTGATGATGGGACAAACAAACCGTTCACCAAGCTTGCAGATGACTTTCAGCATGAAATGTGGTACAGCGAAGGGATTGCCCCAATGACCTTTGGCAAATACCGGATTAAGGCGTCAAATGGAGACGGGATTGGCGGCAAACAAAGCGGGCTGGATGTGGCCAACCGGTTGATCAAGAGTTACGTCAACTCGCGCCGGAGCTTCTATATTTTCCAACCAGCAGTATCCGCGTATTACCCCGGAGTCAACTACAGTCATAAGGAACTGATTGCGGCCAGTCGGCCATGGTCCGGCCACTTCGAAGTCGACAATGTTGGATTGCAGTGTATGAAGCATTTTAGTGACTTTGCCAAAGCCGGCTGGGCAGATGAAGGCGCCTGGCGTTATCTAACCAGTGCCTGTGACAGTGGCGTTGGTGGAACTGAAAACTTGGATCATAATCGGGAGGCCCCCAGTTATTTGACGTTGATGGCGCCGGATAAGCAAAACTTTTCAGTTATAATGGTGAATGACAGTTCGCAAACTCGAACGTATCATGTTGCCATTAAAAATGTCAATTTAGCCCCCAATCAGAAGCTTGCAATTTGGGAGAGTATGGGTCCTGAAAATTCGGATCAAGACTATGACACCAACTTGAAGCGCGTCCGGGAAAAGCTTGAGATAACCGCCGGCACGGTAGACATTGTGGTGAATCCCCATTCAATTGTGACTGCCACCACGTTGAGCTTGGAAAACGATGATGAGGTGGCTTATCACAGAATTGAAAGCCGCCATGACGATTACACCCTTGGGATCGATGGCGACAACGGGATCCTTTACGAGGATGATTTCTCTTATGCCAAGTATCCTGACAATTATTTGAGTCTGCGGGGTAATACTCCAAGATATACCGCTGATCAGGGTGGCGCATTTGAAATCGTTAAATCAAAAGGCAGAAACGTCTTGCAACAGATGATTACTGAGGATCAACGGGCCCTTGACTGGGAGTACTCGTTTGCGCCGAACTTCACGATCGGTGACGATAAATGAACTGATTATGCGGTTAATGTGTCTATGAAGTTCGATCACCAAACGGTTCAGAATTCACCAACCGGAAACTATTTCGGAATTGGCTTGCGCGAGTTAACGGATGTTAAAGGTAGACTTGAGAGCGCCCCATATGTGTTTAAACTGTACACAGACGGTCTCTGCGAGCTGGTTAAAGAAGACCGAGTCGTTAAATTAGCACATGTCGATCAATTAGCGTTAACGAAAACTCATCAAATTAGGTTTTCTGCAAATGGCAACACTTTAGA
The DNA here is from genome assembly GCF_019061365.1 of Lentilactobacillus dabitei. GTDB lineage: Bacteria > Bacillota > Bacilli > Lactobacillales > Lactobacillaceae > Lentilactobacillus > Lentilactobacillus dabitei. The sequence continues at coordinate 1,570 of NZ_JAHPPD010000091.1, read as the reverse complement.
GGCAACCGTTGATGGAAAAGTTGTTTTCAATTTTACGGATACGGATAATCCAAAATTTAGCGGCCGGATAAAAATCGGTTGTGGTTATTATCATACTCAGATTGAAAAACTGATCATCAAGAAGGCTGCCACAAACAGTTCACTGATTTCTCGCCGTTTAGATGATCTTGACGATGCCATTTCGTATACTGGGAGCTGGAATCATGTTTGCGGCCTGGGAAACACAAAATGGAATCGCACCCTCTCATTTGGAACTGGAAGTGACCAGCAGCCAACGACTGTTTCATTTGATTTTGCCGGCAGTGGATTTTCATTGATTGGCAAACAGGAAGCTGGCTGTCATTTGAAAGTAGTTGTCGATAACCAAGTCCTGGCTTGGAATATGCAACCTCAAACGGCTGAAGACCGCACGGAAAATGGCTTATTCACTGGTTTGCCAACTGGCGAACATCATGTGGAAATCACAGTGGTCGATGGGACTTACACACTTGATGCAGTTGAATGGCTAGTGTGAGTATGAGATTGAAAAGGCAATTTGATCCTAGAATTTAAGTGAAAAAAGCAACGCATCCTGATTTTTGGGAATGCATTGCTTTTTTGGTTTAAATGGCGGAAATCAGCCATTTGTCGCATGCAGTGAACTTTTAATTAATTCTGCATACCTGGATCAAAAAACACTTAATCCAGTTATTCGGCTCAGTGGTCATATGTCCTGACTCTCGGCGGTACATAACTCTCCATGAATGACCTTATTTCGGTTAGTGAATCAGAGAATAGGACTTTTTTTCTGTCTGCGGCGGTTAAAAATCCCTCTGATACCATCTTATCGAACATTTGAATTAATGGTCGGTAGTAATCGTTGATGTTATAGAACACGCACGGATTCGGATTGTCTCCCAATCTTGCCCAAGAAAACGATTGAATAATTTCTTCTAAAGTGCCGACGCCGCCTGGCAATGCAATACAGCCATCGGACATCTGCATCATTTTAGCCTTTCGTTCAGACATGTCTTTGACCACAATCAATTCTGACAGTGAGGCGAGTTGAGGGGATTCTGCTCCTCGTTGGACTAATTGTTTCGTCATGACGCCCTGGACGAGACCGCCTTGCTTTAGGATCCGATCGGAGATGACTCCCATTAAGCCAACGCCGCCACCTCCGTAGATTAAGTCGTAATGGTTTTCAATGAACCAGTCAGCTAATTGAATTGCTGATTGGGAATAGATGGGGGTATTTCCTGAACTTGCACCACAGTAAACAGCAATTTTCTTCATATGAACGCCTCACTTTATTATGATTCCTAATTATAGGATAGTCGGCCGGTTCTGAAAAGGTCTTTCAAGACCTGAAAATAGCTGAATCAACTTTCGCAAATCCTTTTAATGAAAGGATTCGCAGAAATCTCCTGGTTTTAACCAGGTAGATGAATGCACAAACTAACACCGAAGGGTGTTATCAGCGTTGATTATCGATATAGTGTTCAACAATTTCCCTGCTCATGTTGCCAAGCGTGCTCATGTAGTAGCTGTGTGACCATAAATGGCCACCCCAAAACTTTTGGGCTTTTAC
>NZ_JAHPPD010000090.1 GCF_019061365.1 Lentilactobacillus dabitei | reverse complement strand
CAATTAACCACCAGTCTGCAAATGGTCGTTTTAGCGTTTTTAGCACTATTACTTAAGAGATTTTAGACAGCTTCTAAGTCAGGCAATGGGCAACTGCCAAGCAATAAAGGGAAGAAGTATACCTTCTACCGAACAAAGAAGAGCCCTGCCAATTCACTTGCCAACAAGTTTTCTCGACCAGCACTGGAAAAAGAATTCAAGCAGCAATATGATCAAAACCTCCAACAAGCTTACCAAAAAGCAAAAGCTGAAGGTAAAAACGTTAAGGACCCTGCAACAGATCCTGCAGTTCAAAAGCAGGAACAAGAAGCCATTCAAACCAATACTGATAAGTATATCAAGCAATTGGTGAAGGCCTTTAGATAGTCACAATTGCCAACAAAGAATGTCAGCTTTAGCACTCTTTACTTTTGAGTGCTAAATGCTGGCATTTTTTTATCAGGTGATTAATATAGAAGATGAAAGGTAAAGAGGAACGAAAAAGAGTGGTTCAAAGAGATCGTTTCCCAGTACCTTGAATATTAATTCCGATAATAAGGAGATTGGTATTATGGCAAATGAATTAATGAATCGTTTTGATTTGGATCCGTTCTTTGATCGTATGGCACATCGTTTCTTCAGCCCAAGTGATTTTGACAAGGATTACAGTGATTTCGGTAACCTCAAGACTGACATTAAAGAAACCGACAAGGATTATTCGTTGAAGGTTGATGTCCCAGGAATTGATAAGAACAACATTCGTTTGGCTTATCAAGATGGTGTTTTATCACTCTACATTAATCAAGAACATTCAACCGAACAAAAAGATGAGAACGGCCGGGTAATCGCCAGCGAACGTAGTCACGGTGTTATGTCACGTAGCTATCAATTGCCTGGTGTTGACAAGGACAACATTTCAGCCCAAGTTAGCGATGGTGTTTTAAATGTTACTTTACCAAAGTTAACCAACAGTGATCAAGATAATGGTCATATTGAGATTCAATAATTACTAACCAGCTGTTAACTAGGTGTGGGTGGTTGTTTATTTGGGTCATCGTTTTTGAAACTTTTTAAAAAGCTTTGTGTTTTGGGGGAACGAGAACGATTCTCGTTTCACCACCTTTGACGCTTGTTAATTCATGCAACAAAGGAGATTGGTATTATGGCAAATGAATTAATGAATCGTTTCAATGTAGATCCGTTCTTTGATCAAATGGCACGTCGTTTCTTCAGTCCTTCTGATGTAGACAATGATTACATGGTTCAAGGTAACCTGAAGACCGATATCACCGAAAATGACAAGGATTACACTTTGAAGGTTGATGTACCAGGCATTGATAAGAAGAATATCCACTTGGTATATCAAAACGACAATTTGGCATTGAGCATCGACCAAGCCCAAGAATCCGAAAAGAAGGATGAACAAGGCCGCGTAATTGCCAGCGAACGTAGTCATGGCATCATGTCAAGAACATATGAGTTACCTGGTGTTGATCGTGACAACATTTCAGCCCAAGTTAACGATGGTGTCTTGACAGTCACATTGCCAAAGGCTGCTGAAAGCCAGGATAGCAATAACCAAATTGAGATTCAGTAATTAATTGACCATAATTATTAGGCCTAAAAAAGCAAACCAATTCGGAGACGTTTCTGAATTGGTTTGCTTTTTTGTTATGGGGTTACGGTTTGGGTGCTTGGCTTCATAGTCGAATGATGCTCCGCAAAGCAGAAGCTTGCATATAAGTCCTCTCGTCCTAAAATCCTCAAAACCAGGATTTTAGGACGAGAGGACTTATATTCCAGCTTCTAAGCGCTTTGCTACGCATACTAGTCTAGATGTGCCGAATTCTGCAATCTAATCATGTCATAATAATACCCACGTTTCTTCATCAACTCATCATTAGTGCCGCGTTCAACAATCTTGCCGGCATCTAGCACCAAAATGAGGTCAGCATTTTGAATTGTTGACAATCGATGGGCAATTGCAATCGTTGTTCTGCCCTGCTGAAGCTTTGCCAATCCCGTTTGGATAATCTGTTCGGTTTCCGTATCGATGTTTGCGGTTGCCTCATCTAGAATCAAAATCTTAGGATCCGTTACCAACGTTCTGGCAAACGAAATGAGTTGCCGCTGGCCGCTCGAATAGCTGGCTCCTCTTTCAATCACCCTGGCATCATACTTTTGTGGCAAGTCCTCGATAAATTTATCAGCCTGTACAAACTGGGCTGCACTTCTAACTTCTTCATCACTAATTTTTTCGTTAAACATTCTGATATTTGAGGCCACCGTGCCATAGAACATAAAGGGTTCCTGAAGCACCAAGCCCATTTTTTTGCGTAATTCTTGAATCGGATAATCTCGAATATCGCGGTCATCAAGCAAGATTTGACCCTCACCAAATTCATAGAAGCGCATCATCACATTGATGATTGATGTTTTTCCACTACCAGTTTCGCCAACCAACGCGACCGTTTGCCCAGGTTCTGCGACAAACGACACATCATGAAGAACTGGATTGACGTTATCGTATGAGAACGTTACGTGTCGAAATTCAATCTTTCCCTGAGTGATCGTTGCACCCTTAACCGGATGTTGCTGGGGTTCGACGGTTTGATCGTCCATTATTCGGAACACCCGCGAACCGGCAACGACACCATCTTGAAAATCACTGAGCCGATCCATCATTTCAGACATTGGGTTGTAAAAGTTGTTCAAATAAGTGATAAACGCGTAAATCACACCGGCCGCCACATAGGCGTGCAAACCACGAACACCAAACATCCCTAAAACAAGCACCGTTCCTAATGCATAAAAGAGGTTAATCATGGGGTTCAATAACAACGAATTAATCCGAATCATTGCTTTTCGAGTATTGTAGTACTGATCGTTAGTCCCATTAAATTCTTGATTAATCCGTTTCTCCTGGCGGAACTGTTGGATCACGCTAATCCCAGTGATCCCTTCGGCCAGCTTCGCATTCAAAAGGCTCAAGCGCTCCCGCATCTGCCGGTAAACCCGGGTACTATACCGCTGGTAATACCAAACCATCACAAATAAAAAGGGCATGAACACCAGCAGCCACAGCGAGATCTTAGTATCCACCATGTACATTGCGATAAATGATGAAACCATCGCAGAAACCGTTACAATCAAACTATTAAACAGGGCCCAAAAATTCGCAAACGCCATGGTATCGTTTGTCAATCTGGAAAGAATTGAGCCACTGGGGGTCTGATCAAAGTAACGCATCCCCAAAGTGTGCAGTTTCGCAAACAGTTTTCGGCGGGTGTTTTCGAGCATATACTCGGCACCCATTTCATATAAATAGGATTGGACGAACTGCATGATCGCCTTCATGACCATTCCAAAGAAGTAAAGGCCCGCAAAGAACCACATCATTTGGAAGTCGGTTTGGCCAACCACCAGATGGCTGTCCATGTAAACTTGAATAATTCGGGGTAAATAAATATTGACGACGGCAACCGCAATCGAAAACCCTACGGAAAAATAGAAGTACCACTTGTAAGGGGCGGCATAACGAAATAATCGGCCAATGATCCGCAGCTGTTCACCAAACGGAATGCTCTTCGACCAAGCCGATTGATGTTTTAAATTATCCATTAGTTCGCACCTCCCTTGACTTTCGTTTCCAGTTCCTGACGCTCAAACATTTCCCGATACCAGCCGCCACGGGCCATCAATTCAGTATGGGTGCCCCGTTCAACAATTTGACCGTCATCGATTACCAAAATTTCATCTGCGTTCATCACTGAACTCAACCGGTGAGCAGAGATAATCGTCGTCTTATTTTGCCGTTCAGCGTGCAAATTAGTCAGGATTTGCGTTTCGGTTTCCGCATCAACGGCCGACAAGGCGTCATCCAATATTAACAATTCTGGGTTAATTAACAGCGCTCTAGCAATCGCCAACCGTTGTCGCTGGCCACCGGACAAAGAAATCCCTTCTTCGCCAACAGCGGTATCGTAGCCATCGGGCATGGCCTGAATTTGCTCATATAAGTCACTTTTCTGAGCAGCTTCCTCGACTTGAGCCTGACTGGATTCTGGCCGGGCAAAGCGAATATTCTCCCGAATGGTATCTGAGAACAGAAAGGTATCTTGAGGAACATAGCCAATTGCTGGAATCAACGCATCCAGCTTGTAGTGTTTAATATCAATCCCACCAAATTGAATGGATCCCTGATAATTATCAAACTGGCGTAAAATCAATCGTAAAATTGTACTTTTACCAGAACCAACTTTACCCACCAGGCCTACCGTATGACCTGCAGGCACCTTAAAATCAATATTCTGCAAGGCCGCCCGCTGATCATCCGGATAGGAGAACTTCTGAATATGATAGTCAATCTCACCTTTTGGCGCCTTGTCCACACCATCGGCATCGTCAATGATCGCACTTTTTTGTTTCAATAGGTCCATTACCCGGTCGTAACTGGCATTCCCTCGTTCCAGGGTATTAAACAGCATGCCGACCGCGAACATCGGCCAAACCATCATTGCCAAATACGACACAAACGACACTAATGACCCAATTGTGATCGAACCATTTGTCACCAAATAACCGCCATAGACAATCGTGACCACGTACGACAAGGCAATAATCATGGTTGTCATTGGATCAAATAATGAGTCCAGCCGGTTAACCCGCCGGTTAATATTGATTGTGGTGGCAACCTGGTTGTTAAAATCATTCATATCTTCTTGCTGCTGCCCTAAGCCTTTGATCACTTTGATCCCCGTGATACTTTCTTCAGCCTTGTTATTGAGGCGTGAAAAGGCAGCTTGTGAGTCTCTGAAGGCAATATGAATCTTAGTTCCCAAGTATCGAGCCATGACAGCCAATAATGGAAACGGAATAATTGCAATTAATGTTAGCCGCCAATCAATTAGGGTAATCATTGCGATTAAGGTAGTGCCGCCAGTGATCATCGAATCCGCAAACTGCAGGATGCCACCGCCGGCCCCCCGTTGAATTGCGGACAAGTCATTGGTCGCGTGAGCCATCAAATCACCCGTCCGATATTTTTGGAAGAATTCCAAATCCATTTCGGTGTAGTGTTTAAATAGTCGGTTTCGGAAAACTTTTTCCAGCTTAGCCGCTTCGCCCCAAATAGCAGTCCGCCACATATAACGGGCACCGTACTGGGCAAAGGCCGCCAACGTCAATATCCCCAGCAAAACCAGCAGGCTTTGACTCGACAATTTGCCATTATGGATCGTATCGACCAAGACCCCAATAATGCGTGGGGGAACGATCCCGACTAGTGCTGTCAACAGCAGGCCAAATAAGCCAATCAGGTAAATTTTCCATTCCTGCTTGAAGTACCAACCTAATTTGATGAAGATACTCATACTTCCACCTCTTAAAATTAAAAATTAATGAAATAAAACAATTCTAGCATATATTTGATATGTTAACACGGTTACCGTTGCTATGATGTCATTATAGTGTTACTATTTTGACATCAATTATCATGAAATTCTCATAATCACACAATGGAGGTAATTACCATGTTCAGCGAAATTGGACAACTTATATTTGATAATGAAGCCGTCGCGAAAACCTCCGACTTTACCATGGGATTGGAAATCGAAATGCAACGGGTAGACGAAAATAGTAACCTGAGCCAGGAACCCTATCCTGCTGCTGCCGGTGATGAACAAACCAATCCTTGGATTACCAATGATTTTCTGGAAACGATGTCAGAAGTCGTTACCCCGCCTGCTGCTCACGCGCTCGATGCGATGCATTACTTATATAGTATCAACACAGCATTACGGACTGCCCTTTCACCAGGTGAACTACTATGGCCACTATCGATGCCACCCCGCCTGCCAAAGGACAAGCGCGAGGTTCCCCTTGCTAAAATGGGGCCGAAGAAAGAGGCGTATCTAAAGGAGTGGGTTAAACGCCATGGATTTTCAGCCGGAACCCCCTGTGGTGCTCACCTTAACCTCAGTATCGATCCCCATGTTTTTAATTTGGTCTATGATAATATGCAAGACCGTTTTGACTCTAAAGTCGCCCTTTCAAACTACCTATATGCAAAAATTGCTCAGGGTTTTCTCCGTTATCGCTGGGTTATTACATATTTATTTGGGGCTAGTCCCGTTGCAGAAGCGAATTACTTCGACAAAGATAAAGGACCCACCGCTCCCATTCGCAGTATCCGTCAGAGTTCGCATGGCTTCGGCAATCCATTTCGAGGCGATTACACCACTGTTCAACGATATGTCAACAACATTGAACAGGGGGTCAAAGAAGGTAAGCTGATCTCCGACTATGAATTTCATGGTGCTGTCCGTTTCAAGGGCAATACCAACTTGAAAGAATTACCAAAAACCGGCGTCAATTACCTAGAATTAAGAATGTTGGATTTGGATCCCAGCAGTTCCGTGGGCATTCGCACCAATACCTTGCGTTTCTTCAGATTGTTAGCCAGCTACTTCATCATGTCACCCGGTCTGCACCCCGAAGATGTCAGCAGGGTCATCACCCGCGCCGATGCACTGAACGAGGAAGTTTCTGAGGAACATCCAAATGATGTCTCCAAATACCAGGCAAGTGCCAGAGCATTCTTACAAAGCCTTGAAATGTACGCCAATAAGATCCAATTAGGCCCCGAATACCAAGAGGAAATCGAGGACTTACAAGACCGGGTTGAAAATCCGTTAACTACGCCTAGTGCCAAGTTAATTACGCATTTAAAAGATGGTTCATTAACCGAATACGCAATGCGCCGAGCTAAACGATATCAAGAATCGGCCTTACAGTCAATCAGACCGTTTAAAGGATTCGAAAATAAGACAAAACTGTCCGCCGATCAGCTCAAACATGAGCTATTTAAGGGCAGCTGGGAACCCGACAAAGATAAGCAGCAGGAATAATCATTATATGAAAGCAAAATTCACCTATTTTTCATGCTTTTGGAGTATACTCATTGGATAGTTTTGAGGGATCACCTTATATTGTCATTAATCAAAATCAAAAATTGAGGAGGGGTTCATTTGCGCCCAAGAATCGCATTACCTGCCGACACACTTGCTGAGGCAACCAACGTTATTAATGAACGCAACGCAGCGTTCGCACCCCGACCGGCGATTGAAGCAATCGTCAAGTCCGGTGGCATCCCCATTATCTTTCCGAGTGTGAATCCGGAAGATGTCCGCGATTATATGACCCTGTTTGATGGGGTCTGTTTCCCAGGAGGGGCAGATGTCGATCCCACTTTCTACGGCGAAGAGCCTTTCCAGAAATTAGGTATGACGTATCTCAAACGCGACTTATTTGAAATTGAATTGTTGAAGCAATCAGTCACTGCCGGCAAGGCCATCATGGGTATTTGCCGTGGTATGCAGCTGATCAACGTTGGTCTGGGCGGCACCCTCTATCAGGATTTATCCCAAGACCTCCACGCGACCTTGAAGCATTCGCAAGAAGCCCCAGGAAATATGCCCTCCCATCATGTCACAGTTGATCCAAACAGCCGCTTACACGACATCATCGGATCCCGGCCCTATGTTAACTCGAGGCATCATCAAGCAGTCAAGGACGTTGCCCCCTATCTTAAAGTAACCGCCAGAGCCGACGACCAAGTAATCGAAGCGGTCGAATCGATCGACAATGACCAAATCTTGGCAGTCCAGTGGCATCCTGAAAATATTTACAAACACTACGAAGATTCAAAGAAGCTGTTTAAAGACTTTGTGGATCGAAGCCGAAAAGTGGCGGAAAAGACAAGGTAGAGCGCGACGAGCCCCGGGTTGATCCTGGAGCCTAAGATGGAGTGTGGTCAATGATGAACGTCTCTTGTTCATTATTGGCCACACTCCATCTTAGGCAGTAAGAATCAGGGGCGTCGGAGCGCGTTTAGAGCGCATAACCAAGTGGGTGGCATGCGCTTGGTGGCGCCACAATTCACCTCCATTGCCAACCCCTAATTGCACTCATTAAAACAATCAATTCAAAAGGGTCGCCCGTCATCACATTTGACCAGGGAGACCCTTTTACGTAAACTGAAGCTACCAGAAATAACCGAAGGGGAGCTTACTATTATGAAAAGATTTCTATTAGGGATCTAATGGCCGTCAGTCTGTTGTTGATTCCAACAACTGTCACTCACGCCAACACTATCAACCTCAAAGCAATTAATGCGAATGTTCACCGTTACTATCGAACCAACAGAGCAGTCAAAATCAAAGTGGGTTTAGTTAACAAGACTAAGCATTACCTCAGCCGCACCTTAGTCCTGCCCCCAAATACAATCATTAGTTCAAACAGTGGCACTACGGATAGCAAGGGCCGCATGAATCAAATGGATATCAACATCCGTTACCTGAGCTATGCCGTGGTGAAACCAATCCTCAAGAATGGTTACTATCTTGCCAACCAAGATCCGGAAGGTAATTTTTCGACCAAGCAGTTTACCCGGATTAAGCGGCCAGCCTATCGTTTAGCTTATAGCGATGGCGATTTGTATGCGGGTAAGGTTCCAACCGCCAACAGCAATTTCTATGAAACCAACCAAATCCTGATTACGACTGATGGCTATCTGGAATTCTATCGTTATCATCCGACGAGTTCGCTAGCTAATCCAACCAGCGGATTCTTAAACCAGCCAACTTCTGCTGCTAAGATCACCGCCACCAAGGTAAAGGGCAACTCTCGTTATCTGTACACTCGAACTAAAGTCAGCGGTACCAACGCCACTCATATTAAAAAATCCGGCAACTATCGATACCGGTTGCGAATCACCAACCTTCACAAACCGCAAACCAGAAAATTTGAAAACGGGGCGGGTTACTGGAGTTATTATTCAATCGCAGGAAAGCTTTTCTATACATTGATTGGTAATGATGATGATTAAGTCTTGAAACCAATATTTGATCGTTTAAATTTAATTTAGCGTATTCTGCCATACTTCATCCGTTAAGTATGGCAGTTTTTTTAGCGTTTGTTGAGCAGCTTTCAACCGATAAGTAATCATTCGGGTAAATGACCGTCTGAAATCTTTGCCATGCGTTGCGTACACTGTGCCTTCAAATCGCTGTTGGCCACTGCTATCCCGATAGTCGATGACAATATCGCGCATCAACCAATCGTGCTTTCTCATAAATCGTTTAATAGCAGCGGGTTGGTTGACTCGTAACGCAATGCGGGTTAAAAATTGGCGCTGATCCGCGTGATCTTGGTACCACTGAGCCTCCCGGGAGGAAATACTACCGCTATCCCCATTCAATAATTGGGTGGTTAATAAATTTTGAAATTCATTAGTGATGATCAGCTCCCTAGATCTTGCTCGGTCGGCAAAATACAAGCTGGTTGTTTCATACTCGAGGTCGGCATTCAGTGTGTTCGTCACTTTTTGAATCGCGCCCGCCTCATCAAGAAGTTGGGCATGAAAATTGGCAGAAATAATTGGCATATCCAACTTGAAACTGACCTGTTCCAGTCTGGGGCTGGTCAATAAGGGAAGAAGTTGCTTGATCAAAAAATCAATCAGGGGCTCTTCTTTAATGTTAAGCAGCCGATTTGGTGAGATTTCGATGGTCACTTTAATTTCACCACTGGTACTGCCAAGTTGAGGGGCCGCGCTGACGGTCAAAAATTTTCGAACGGCATAGCCAAATCCCAACGGACTTCTGACAATATATTCCGTTGAATCAATTAAATGAAGCTGATCATAAAAGATGACACCCCGATATTTTTCAGTCCCCACAACGGGAATTGGCCCGCTTTTCTGACTTGTCGGAAAAGCCTCGATTAAGTTTTGCAGCATTTTGTATGCCTGCTGGGTCATCGTACTTGTTAACTTGATTGTTTGTACATCGAAGCTTAGCCCTTTAATTGGGTAGCCAATTTGTCGGCGACTGAACTGCTCATCCATTTGTTGCTGATAACGATGATTAAGCTGCTGATATTGTTCAGTACCATATTCGTTTGGATTAAAGATGCGTTCACTATTTGCCAAAATGATCATGCCACTTCCCTGCTGATCTTAACAATTAACCAAATATCGCGAAATTGTTCGGATTTACGGGTCAATTTTACTGTGAGTTTGCCATCATGTCAAATGCAAAAATTAATTAATGGCAACGTTGACAAATTGATAATTGGGTGTTATACTTAGTGTATATTAACGATTCGAGTTTAATAAAAAAAGGCAGCCAGAGCAAATTTTCAGGCTCTTCGTCAACTGTTGTTGGTGAAACTAAATTCGAGTTCTAATCACTTTGTGATTAGGGCTCTTTTTGTTTTGACCT
>NZ_JAHPPD010000009.1 GCF_019061365.1 Lentilactobacillus dabitei | reverse complement strand
TGAGCGTCAATTAACCACCAGTCTGCAAATGGTCGTTTTAGCGTTTTTAGCACTATTACTTAAGAGATTTTAGACAGCTTCAGAGGACTTGATTAATCCTAAAATCACTCGAATAGTGGTCGACTTCCCAGCCCCATTTGGCCCGATAAATCCTAAGACTTCTCCCGGATGAAGCGTTAAGTTAACATCTTTGAGCGCCTCAAACTTCCCAAATGACTTCTTTAATCCCTTAACATCCATTACTAATGTGTGATTCATCATTCCTCACGCCCCTTTTTAAGCGGATAAGCGAACCACAATTCTGACTCGCTTTCAAAAATCACCCTCAGTATATCATTAATGACTGGATAGTCAATAACCAGGCAGTCATTTTTAATCTCGACTTTTTTGAACGCCACTATTCCTTGCAGCGCCGGCTTTCGGAGACAAAAAAAGGATCGAGTATCAATTAAGATCTCAATCCCATTGTTTCTACGAAAGTGACTTCCCCGTATCATCCCACTGATCAACAGAATCACCAATGTCCGCACTTGGTCGATGCCACTTGAAGTCATCGTACCATAGGCCCCCGTTTGTCTTCGTCCAATTGATTGATGGTTTCAACGTCTTCGTCGCTCAGTTCGAAGTCAAAAATATGGCTATTTTCGATAATGCGTTTTTCATGAACCGATTTAATCACGGTAATGATCTCTCGTTGCCACTCCCAACGCAAAATGATCTGGGCCGCACTACGATGATATTTATCAGCGAGCTTCTCAATCACTGGGTTAGTTAACGATTTGCCACCGCCTAATGGTGACCAGGCTGTCATCGTGATCTTGTGGCTGGTGTCAAATTTGAGAATATCCCGTTCTTGATTGGTCGGATTAAATTCCATCTGGTTGATCGCTGGAATCACGTCGGCAGATTCAATCAGCTTACTCATCCGATCATTATCAAAGTTAGAGACCCCAATCGCTCTCACTTTACTTTCCTTGAGCAATCTTTCCATCGCCTGGTAACTTTCAAGGTAGTAGGCGTCAACCGGCCAGTGCATCAGATAAAGATCCACGTAATCCAATCCCAAGTCCTTTAATTGACCTTCAAAAGCCTTGGAAACCTTATCGTAGTCACCTTGATCACCATTAAACAGCTTAGTGGTCACAAAGACATCTTCACGCTTTAAGCCAGCCTGCTTGAGCCCTAACTTAATGCCGGCGCCGGTTCCCTGCTCGTTACCATATTGTTTGGCGGTATCAATCGCTCGATACCCGTTGCGGATCGCTGCAGCAACTGAGTCACGGGCTGCATGGTTATCACTCTTCCAAACACCAAGGCCGAATCGGGGCATCTTAATCCCATTGTTCAGCGTCATTGTTGAATTTAAACCGTCCAAAAATAACATCTCCGTTTCTGTTAATTGTGTCCACTTCAAGCATAGCAAAAGAGCGGCTGAAAGGAAAAAAAACCATTTGCCCAGCCTCTCACCTATTTTATTTTGTTATTTACAAACTCACCGTAAATTTCTGCTTAACCTTATACGTCATCAGCCACGATGCGACCAAGAAGACTGTCACCACAATATATGGATAGTGGTAATTCATGTCCAGCAATGCCCCAGACATGATTGGCCCAATAATATTTCCCACACTGGTGAGTGACATATTGACCCCGTTGATCAACCCTTGAGCCGTCGCACTTGCCTTTGTCAGCAACGTCGTAATCGCCGGACGGATCAGATCATAGGCTGTAAAGACGATCAACGTCGCGATGATCACTTCCAATTTGGAATGAGCCAACATGATCCAGATGGTGCCAGCAAATGATAGGAAGAAACAATAGCGAATCAGTCGCTTTTCAGTTAGCCAAACGACCAATCGATCAAATAACAATGCCTGGAAAGTTAGTGAAGTCAATCCGTTCAGGGTCAATACCAAGGCAATGTTTTCCATTGTGAACTTGTAGACTTCATTGACATACAGACTATAAATGCTTTCAAAACCGACCAAGCCAAACGATGAAATCAGAATCAGAACGAATAATAAGCCCATCGGTCCAGAAAACAATTTCTTGGTCTGCTCCCACGATGCCTTACTGTACTTGCGTTCAGTCAGCACAGGTGGCACGTCATTTCTACTGGCAATTTTTTTGATTTCCGTTTCACTTGGCAGCATGAAGAGTAGCGATAACATGCTTAAAAAGCCCAGGACGGCCGCAAACCAAAACGGCGTTTTATAGTCAAACTTGGCTAAGATCCCGCCAATTCCGGGTCCTAGAATCAAGCCACCACTAAACGCGGCAGACAGTAGCCCAATGACGCGGGCTCGTTGCCTGGGTGTCGTCAAATCTGCCGCCAAGGCATTGGTTGTTGGGACCACCATTGCTGCTGACAGGCCGCCAATTGTCCGTGAAATATCGAACATCCAGAGCCAGTTGGTGAGCGCAAATAAAACTTCTGACACCATATAGAGCAGCAGTCCATAGACCAGGATGGGCTTGCGACCAATCTTATCCGAGATTTGGCCGACAGTTGGTGAAGCAATCAACTGAGCCAATGCAAATAGTGAGTTCATGATTCCCATGTCAGTCGCAGACAGATGTAATTCGTTTTTAATGAATGGCATGACTGGGAAAATCAGGCTCATCCCAATACAAACCAAAAAGTTCCCAAAAATAAGGACAATAATGGCATTTCTAACCTTTTTTGACAAGTTGATTGCCCCCTTTCGTAATAGTACATAAAAGTTAGTATAACGCTATAAGTCCTGGCGTGTCCATCACAATCCACTGCAACTTTGAGGTGGCGACTGGTAAGATTCCACCCTCATCTGGTACACTATGACTGACAAATATCTAACAGGAGGTTAAGTATCGTGACAGAATCCAATCATTTACCCCAAAAAATTAAAACGGTCTGGCGCATCTCGGCCTTCATTAACTTCACAATCCTTGCAGTCATCGCAATTGGTGGCTTCATCGTTTTCAAGTTCACGAACTGGAGTTGGCTGCCGTATGGTGTCTTCGGCTTCGCAGCCCTGGCAATCATCGACCTGATCGTCGAACTCACTTTGGTGCCCTACCGTTACTCATTTTGGCTGTACACCCTCACCGATGATGCCGTCGAATTACGGTCTGGATTCATTTTCAGAAAATTAGTGTCGATCCCCATCGCCCGGGTTCAAGACGTCACTTTGGCTGCCGGCCCAATTTTACAATCGCAAAAGCTCCAGGAAGTACGGATTACCACTGCCTCAACCTCTCACAAAATCGATGGATTGGAGCCCGAAGTTGGCGACCAACTCCGCAACCAAATCATGAAAATGGCGGTGGAGGTGAACGACCGTGACGTCTGAAACCAAGCATCACTTGAACCCGCTGTCCATGTTCTATTTTTTGTTTCATCGTGTTTGGGACTGGATCATCTACGTTATCTTAACGGTTGGCCCGTTGACTGGTTTACTTAAACACTTCCATATTAATCCGGTTCTGGGGTTTGGCGCCCTACTGGTCCTGATCATCATGCTGATCGTTGTTCGCTACCTTTGTTTCACTTTTGAAATTGCGGCGGACATGCTGACAATTAATTCGGGGATTTTTATCAAAAAGCACACTCACATCCCTTACGGCCGAATTCAAACCATCCAACGCAGCCAGTGGTTTTTCTTAAAACCATTCAAGTTGGAAAAGCTCCAGATTGAAACGGCCGGCCATGACGATAAGACCCCTGAGGCAGTCCTGCCATTGGTACCTGAATCGGTGCGAACAGCAATTGAGGCCAGGCGCGTTACCGGCCCAGAAGCAAAAGCGGATTTAACCGGTACCGACAACCAGAAAACTGCTGAATCAGCGACCACTTACGTCATTAATCCTCACGAGCTCAACGTTTTCGCTCTCACCTCATTGGGCATTCTGCCCCTGATCGGGGTTTTGCTCGCCCTCTATGGCAAAATCCAAGAAGCCATTCCACAACGAGTGATCAATTCAGTTACCAGCGAAATTGTTCATCAATCACTCATTATCATCGTGGTGGTTGGTATCTTAATCATTTTGATCAGTATCGCCGGTTCATATTTATCAATTGTCCAGCGCTACTACAAGTTCACGTTGACAGCTCAGACCAACCAATTGAAAACTTATCAGGGCTTGTTTCAACGAAATTCCGTTACCATCCCTACCGACCGGATCCAAGCCTTGCGCATCAAACAAAACGTGATCCGTCAATGGTGTAAAATCTCAACCGTTCAAGCATTGGCCGCGTCTTCTGCCGGCGATGATGAAAAGAGCAATGACTTGATGATCTTGCCGGTTGTAAACACCCAAACAGTTTTCAAAACTCTCCGGCCCTTTATTGACTGGACACCCACGCAAGCCGTTGCTCTGAATCGCTTAAAGAAAGCGCCTTATTGGTATTTCATCCGAAATGCCATGCTGTTTGCCGCCGTCCCAATTGTAATCTGTGTATATTTTTTCACGGTTTGGGGACTGTTGAGCCTGGCGTTATTGCCGATTGCCATTTTTCTCGGCTGGTATTCTGCCAGCAACACCGGTTGGGTAGTCAGCGGTGACCAATTAATCATGCAGGTTGGTCACTCATTTACCCGCTCACAATACGTCATCCCCAAGAAGAATGTTCAGTCCTTTAGCCTCCACCAATCAATTTGGATGAGTGCCAGAGAGCTTGCCCATCTTGAAGTTAACGTCCGTCACGGCAATCATAATCAGAACATCGAAATTCGCTACTTGCCAAAAGAGGCCGCTCAAGAAATTTTTGACTGGTTGAAAAATTAGCAATTAGCTTTCATCATTATTTTCATAATTTTCAATTCCGCGGTATAATTTTAGTAACAGGTTTAAGGAGGCTATTATTTTATGAGAGAGTTAACGATTGGTGGCACCAAGGTTCCTGCAATTGGCTTAGGTACCTGGCATATGGGGGATCATCCTGCTACTCGGTCACAAGAAATCAAAGCGCTTCAGGCCGGGATTGAGGCTGGTGCAAAAGTCATTGATACCGCTGAAATGTACGGGAACGGTCGCAGTGAAAGCCTCATTGGCGAAGCTATTCGTGATTTGAACCGGGATAACTTATTCATTATTGATAAGGTGCTCCCTTCTAACGCTTCCAGAAATCGACTGGAGCATAGTTTGGACACCAGCCTAAAATTAGTGGGAACAGATTATTTTGATCTCTACCTTTATCACTGGCGGGGCGCCGTACCGTTGAGCGAAACGGTTGAAACGTTGCAAGCGATGCAGAAAAAAGGCAAGATCAAACATTGGGGTGTTTCCAATTTTGCCCTGCCTGATATGGAAGAACTATTCGATCTTCCCGGTGGCAATGAGGTGGCCGCAAACGAGGACCTGTACAACATCGGCAGCCGTGGTGTGGAGTATAGCTTGCTGCCATGGCAACGAGACCAAGGTATCCCCTTTATTGCCTACACCCCAGTTGGTGCCGGTGATGAGCGTGGTCGGTTAACGACCAATAAAGTGGTCAAAGAAATTGCGGCTGCTCATCAAGCAACCCCTTGGCAAATCATCTTAGCTTGGGCAATTCGGGATGGTAACACGTTGGCAATTCCCCAGTCTGGTGATCCCAAACATGCTGTCGACAATGTGAAAGCTGCAAGTTTAGCGCTGGCAGCTGACGAATTGGCCGAAATTGATAAAGAATTTCCCAAGCCAACTTCTAAAGAACCTTTGGATATCCGGTAATTTAAAATCAACTTACACGACTTTATTTTCATAACTTAAAAAGCGTCACGCTTCTCAATCCAATTTCCAGGATTGAGAAGCGTGACGTTTTTTTGATGGCTAAACGTTTGCAAAATTGTGAACCTTTTACCAAAATCAGCATGATTACTGATCGTTTTAACTGAACCAAATCATAATCAATCACTTAAGGGTTTCTCACCTACTTCTGTATAGTAGGTCACCCCGCCAACATCATAATGGGCATAATAAATTCTGGCAACAAACGACTGCTGGCCGTCATCCCAAATTGTTTGAGTTTTAATATCATCCTTATCGGCCACTTTCAACCGGTACTGATATTTTCCGGTCTTATGCACTCGTTTGTCATCTAAGCCGGTCACATGATGGCGATAATACAAATAGCGACTATTTTTCTTGGCAATTGTTTTCGTAATCTTTGCGGATCCCATTGGCTTATTCCCAAATCCTTCTGGACCGACTCCTGCTTGATAGTGATACAACTCAACGTAGCCATCAGAGGTAATCATTAATCGATCACTTAAAAACGTATCTGGATATTCTTTTGGCGAGGTTCCGAGATAGAAGTTGCCATCGCTATATGGAACCATGTATTGGGGCTTTTTCACTTTTTCAAAGCGGGCGTTACTGTACTTAATATCTCCAGTCAGATCCTGCCATGCTTCCAAATAGTAACCCGGCATCACTGCAGCCTTTTTCACTTGATAACTTAAGCTGCTGGCGACCACTGTAATTTTTTTAATTTGTTTATTTTTCACTTCAATCGGGTGACCGGACACAACCGTTCCCTTGGGAATCGTAATCCAGCGACTCTGAAACATGTGGGCAGTCGGATTATCGACACCAATCCAGGTCCTGATTGGTTTCTTGGTTTTGAAGTAATATTCGGATAGTTGGGCGCTCTTTGGCGGGCTAACTTCTTTTTTGGCATACGTTTGAGTTGGGAACATAGCCATTGTGAAGGCTGTCGCTAACAACATCAAAATAAGTCGGCTTGATTTCAAATTCATGGGTTATCCTCTCCTCAGCAATACGAAGATTATTGAGATATTCAAGAGCAGGCGGCAACATATAAAAAATACGTTGTTCACCCCTTCAAGTGAATTGTACAGCGTTACAGCTTAAAATTACTAGCCATTCGTTTTTTATATCACATTAAGAATAATTTGTTTCAATTTGCGTGAATCTTCATCAACAATCGTCTGCATATTCTTAAATCGCTTTGAATACGACGGATGATAAAGTGGGAAAATTCTGCGCTTCTCGGTCGCAAATTTAAATGCGTTGGCGGCTTGATCAAATTGCTGAATGGGGCGTTCCAAAAGTTGACCATGCAGCTCGCCAATCTTAGCGTGATTCCCCAGCAGCCGTTGCAGGCTGGCATTGCCCATCGGAACCAACAGGATTCCCGGGAATTGGGCCAGCTCCCAGTCAAACATCGGTGCCGCCTGCTTCACTTCCGCTTGATTGGGCCGTCGATCCCGCTTGCGGCCGGTTTTACCAATCGAAAACGGGCGAGAATTCACGACTCCCGTGATATAAATATCTTCCCGCGTCAAACCAAGAGATGCCAACCAACGGTCAAGTTCCTTACCAGCGGGTCCCATGAATGGGCGACCCTGTTTGACCTCTTGA
Source organism: Lentilactobacillus dabitei (assembly GCF_019061365.1). GTDB lineage: Bacteria > Bacillota > Bacilli > Lactobacillales > Lactobacillaceae > Lentilactobacillus > Lentilactobacillus dabitei. The sequence continues at coordinate 43,055 of NZ_JAHPPD010000009.1, read as the reverse complement.
TCGCCAGGGGCTTCTCCAAGCAATAAAATCTTGGGATGTCGCCCGCCCTCGCTGGGAACAAAGCCTTCCAATCGCGGATTTTCTGCAGCAATGAGTTTGGCATTTTTGACCCAGTCCGGAGTTAAAATTGTATGAAGAACCATGCTGTTGAGCTCCTTTCACTTTATCATTTCAATTATTAGTATAGACCAAATTTAAAAATAATGGTAAAAATTTTCATTTTCATAACTTATCATTAAACGCCGCGAGATCAAGGATTGTCGTCCTAAAGGATTCTTATTCCGCTTCTTTTTAAACTAGATTCATTTTTAAAAGCGCTTTCGTATGTGATATAATCTCACCTGTTATTGTATTTTGAGGGAAATCTGAAACGAATATGGAGAAAAATCATGAGTATTTTATTAGCATTGATTCCACCCCTCGCATGGGGAGCTACTGGAATCATCGGCACAAAAATGGGCGGATCTGCTGCTCAACAAACCTTCGGCGAATCCTGTGGTGCTTTGCTACTTGGAATTGGTGTCTATCTATTCTTTGTGCTGCCCAATGGAGTCGCAGTCACAGGTCGAATTTGGTTAGTTGGGCTGTTTTCCGGATTGTTCTGGTCAGTCGGAACCGCTGGCCAATTTATTGCTTATAAAAAGATGGGCGTCTCGGCTGCCTTCCCACTCTCGACGGCTGGCCAAATCATTGCCAACGCCCTTCTCGCCGCTGCGATTCTCAACGAATGGATCACCTTTAAGATGTGGTTATTTGGAATTCTTTCAATCGCCTTGGTCACGCTTGGCGCATTGCTCATTGCCGCCCGTTCCAAGGCTGAGAAAAAGATTACCAAAAAGCGGCCAGTCTCATACGGTGAAGGGATTGCTGCAATCTTAGCTTCGACGGCTGGTTTTGCACTGTATTTTATTTTTCCAAACATGCTATTCAAGTTCGGCTTTATTAGCCCAGCCATCCATAATGCCAACAACGGCATCAATTACATGACGGCGATTGTGACCCCACAGGCAGTTGGCCAAGTTGTCGGTTCATTTTTAATCGGCTTCTTCTTCCTTCAGGAGCGCAAACTATTAACGAAACCAGCAGCCAAGAACATTGTCACGGGAATCGATTGGGCGATCGGCAATTTGTTTATGTTTATCGCCGCCGCCAACCCAGCAATCGGCCAAGCCACTGCTGCCACCCTTTCCCAGTTGGGAATCATTGTCGGCACTTTTGGTGGAATTTACATCCTTCATGAACACAAGACCGGCGATCAGATGGTCAAGATTGTGCTGGGAACGATTTTGGTGATTGTGGGGAGTATTTTGATTACTAATTTGAAGGTTATTTAGGAAACTTTCTTAACATAAAAGAAAGGCTGGACATATAATAATTTTCCATCAGTAACCATTGGCTTGGATCGCCGCAACTATTCGGTAAGAAACCTGTGACAAATAGTTGCCCCCTGCCATTTAAATAAAAGCGGTGATGCATTCCAAAGTCAGAATGCATCACCGCTTTTAACTAAATTCTGAGATCAAATCCCAGTTTTTTGACTACAATGCGTATGCCGATGGAGATGATGCTTTGTACGACATATTTGACCTACCTAAGCCTGCAAGCAAACCATAAAGATAGTCTTCAGAAAATTGGTCAAGATCCCATGGGTCACCGTTAGCATCATTATGCCTTGTTTGGTAATGATTATATTGGCTTTGTGACCAAGTTGAAATTTCTTTTAACTTGCTGGCATATCGGTCGGCACCTTTTAAGGACTTCATTTCCTGCTTAAATCGTGGCCGGAAATGATGATAAATCTTGTAAAGATCGGCAGCTTGCCAAGTTGGATAAAAGTCCTCATCATCGGTTTCAATTGATGCATCAGGAATGGCATTTTCAATATCAGAGATGATTTGTTCATTGTTCAGTGCCGCCATGAGCTTCTTCATATTTTTGGGCGTCATCCGACCAGACATGTCGCTGTCAGTATAACCAGTATATGCAGTTCCCAAATGGATCTTGGAAAAGATTGGTAAGATCTGTTTTTGAGTGCTTTGGGGCATTGTGTTTACTAATTCTCTGAGATAAGCAAGGTCCCGCTTAGGCTGAGCCTGACTTCTTCGATGATAAAGTTGTCCCTTCTTAATCCAACCGCCTAACGGTTTATAACCAGTTAACCCAGCATTTTGGTCAAGTTGTGGTATCGATGTCCCAATATAATAATAAACTACCTTTTTCCCATTAGGTTGACGAACGAGCGACTTTTGTTGAGTCTCAAACCATGTGGCCTGCTGACGGTACTTGTGCGAAACAAAGCCAGAAAACGACTTTTTGTAAATTTCACCCTTCACGTGATATTGCTGCGGGCTGAAATAATAATTTTTAACAACTTTATATTTATTGTCAGCACTTACTGATGTCGTCGTGGCAACCACCGAAACAAGAACAGCAGTCATGATTGAAACCGATATGAGCACCCGTTTTAATATAGAATTTTTCATTAGACAGTCCCTCGTTTAATCCGGTAACTTTTCATAAAAATTATCTGAAAACGAAACTCGACCATTCTTCATCACAACAGCGTTTCCTTCTGGATTCCCTTTCGGTGCCTCATCCATAACATTCCACCAATATCCAAACGAAAGCAGCGCATTGTGATATTTACTTGGGTTCTTACCGAAGTAAGAAACATTCATGAAAATTGCGTCAGTAGCATCGTTGGTCATCCCTTTAACCGGAGTTGTCTGCTCATTAGCGTAAGATTTACCATAATACCCCATCGTACGATTAAATGTGATCGTGCCTTTATAGTTTTTTCGCAGCAACTTAGCCGTCTTAGAATTAATCACAGATACCTTGGTATAAAATTTTGACCGTTTTTGATAATGCTTCTTATACTTGCTAGTGTTCTTAAGTTGATAAATGACCGAAACAACTTTACTGCCCTTTTTGTGAACGGTAACCGTAGCATTGTCGCGATGATCACGGTATGTTTTTGTACTAGCATTAGCGGTTGTTGAAGTGAAAAATAAGATAATCGCTAGTGTACTTAAGATTGCTAAAGCTGCTCTTCGCAGTTTATTGTTTCCTATGTGAAATTCCCCCAATTATTTTACTTTCGATAATAAAAAGTATCAGTAGTTCCTTGCCAAACATGAATGGCCGAACCATTCACTTTTACAGTAAAATGATCCTTCTCCTTGCCAGCAAAACCAGTTAGTTTATAAGTCGTCCCGCTGCTCTTCTTGTACTTAACATTCTTCCAGTATTCAGAAGACCCATAATCCGCCGCACTTTTATCATTGTTCCACGCTTTGATCTTGGTAGCGGAAAATTTCCAGTTATACCATTGGGACTTTCCGTACCCTCGCCAAGTATGTCTCAACATTTTTGGCGTGCCACTATGCCAGCTGGCAGCATTAACAGGAATAGCCGCTGTAATGCCAAATCCGATTCCTGCCGATAGTAAAACAATCGCAATTAATTTGTTTCCCCTCATAATTGATCCCTCCAATAAATGTAAATTGCTAACCATATTATCAACAGTTAACGATTTAATTATACAGCTTCCAAATATTACCAACACGATCATTTCCCAGTTCGTTAAATTATTTCATGAAAAAAGAAGCCATCTCTGACTTCTCTTTTAAATTTCACTCCAACCAACTATCTAATCACTCAAATAAGCCCGCGTATAATCATCCTCGCCAACTGGATGACGCAAAACGCCTTTCAAATTAGGGTTAACCAAGTGACTTTCAACCATTTGATACAATGGGACAACTGGCATCGTCGTATTCAAATGCTCTTGAAGATTGCGCATGTTCTGCCAATATTGTTTTGGATCCGCAGCATGAAAACTGCTTGCTTCCTGGTATTGTTTATCAAAGTAACTGTCTTTATACTTTCCATAGTCTTGAGGGTTACTGCTCTGCAAGATTCCCATGAAGCTGATTGGATCAGCAAAATCAGCTAACCAGAATGTCTGTTCCATGTCGAAGGCTCTGTTAGCTTCTGCAGATTGTTGACCCTTCGTTGGCAAACTCTTAACCGCAACGTCGGCTCCCGGCAATGATTTCTTAACCGAAGCCTGAACAAATTGCGCAACGTTCTTCGTGATGGTTTGGTCATCGCCAACAACATCCATCTTAACGATTCCTTTTTGACCGGATTCCTTAACCCCCTCTGCCCACAATTTCTTAGCTTTGGCAACATCGTAGGTATCAGCTGGCTTGGTTTCTGTCGCAAAATCTTTACCAGTTGTTGGATCCTTGGTTAAATCGCGTGATGTATAGGTGTAAGCTGGTTCAGAACCGTCTGCAAGAACATCCTTGGTTAATTGTTTCCGATTCAAAACAAGGCTCAGAGCCTGGCGCATCTTTTGATTGGTCAGTGGTCGACCTTTTCGTAAATTCAATCGCAGATAATAGGTGCCTGCTTTTCGTTCATGAATTAAGTCCTTGTTCTTCTGAAGGCCCTTGGCGGTTACCCCGGTAATCGTGGCATCATCCAGCTTTTTTTGGTCAAATAGTTCATGAGCTGTATTGGCATCCTTGACCACACTATATTTCAATTCATTCAAGTGGATGGCTTTCTGATCATAATAATACTTATTGCGCTTTAACGTCCAGTTATCATTGGTCCCATTCCAGCTGGTAACCTTAAACGGCCCGTTGTAATACATATATTTCGATTGCGTGCCGTATTTAGAGCTAAATTTCTTTAATGCCGTTGGGTTCTCGGGGAAGAAGGCTGGCAACACCATCATCTTGTTGAAATAAGGCATTGGGTGTTCCAGTTTAACTTGAAAAGTATGTTTGTTTAAAGCATAGGCACCAAGGGTCTTAGGTGACTTTTTATTTGCTGTAATCGCGTCAGCGTTTTTAATTCCAGAGAATATGTAATTGTATCCGGATTTAGAAGTTGGGGATACCGATCGTCGCCAGGCAGTCACAAAATCCTGGGCAGTCAACGGATCACCATTACTCCATTTGGCATTTTTACGAAGATGGAACGTATAGGTTAACCCATGATCCGTGGGCTTAACCACGGAAGTTGCCGAAGCCGGCACCGGTTCATTTTCCTGGTTAGCCCGATAGAGGCCTTCCATGCTATTTTCCAACGTATTCCAAGTTGTGAAGTCCGCATGCTCCGATGTATCCAGCGACAGAAGTTCCGATGTCTGCATGAGTGAGACTGAATTTCGTTTGGAACTGGAACTTTTGCTGCCACAAGCGGCTAGTAACACCGTTGAGGCCCCAACCATCAAAGTTAATAATAATTTTCTCATCTGTAATCCCTCCAACCATCAATTTTTGAATCATTAATCTTTAAAGTTTCCAGTTTCAACATCCGTGAGAAATTCTCCAAGGGTGCTGAAAAATGCTGTCGGATTGTCGATGCTATGACAATGCCCGCCATCTGGGGTAAGTACCAACCGGGAGTGCGGAATCTGTTTGTGCATTCGTTCGGCGGTCGCTAAAGGCATGGTGTCGTGATCCCCAAATGTTAGTAGTGTTGGTACGGTGATGTTATGAATATCAGCACGGCGGTCCCAACCATTCAAGGTGCCAACCATCACAAATTCGTTGTTTCCCTGAAAATGGTTATACACCGGGGTTGCCATCGTCTCGACTAAATGCTGTGGCGCTCTTTGCGGATGGCGGTTAACATAGATCCTATAAAGTTGGGCAACCAGCTCTTGATACTTCGGATCAGCAAACCGCTCGTGTTCTTCAACATCTTTCATGTAATCAACTTCAAATTTGGAGAATGTTTTTTCGCGAAGCTGATTAATGTGAACCGTGTACTCCTCAATGTTATCGATCATGCTCATAACGACAACGCCTTTGAGATGGTCACCGTATTTCAAGGCATATTCCTGAGCTAACAAGCCGCCCCAGGAATGACCCAACAAGTAAAAGTTGTCCAGACCAAGTTCCTGCCGAACCTCTTCTAATTCCGACAAGTAATAATCAAGGGTCAAATACTTTTGATTCTCCGGCTTGGTAAAATCGGGTTGATCGGAATAAAACGATCCCAACTGATCGTACATCGAAACCTGGACACCATATTTAGCAAGTTGTTCACCAAAGTTTTCGAACTCCTCGTGATTACTACCCGGCCCGCCATGGACGCAGAGCAGCTTCACGTCCCCTTCACCAACTGTTCTTGTGAATAAGTGAAATCCATTAGCCAACGTTAAAATCCGACTATCTTCATGCATCTAACTGCCATCTCCTTTGATCTTGACAAGAAAAAAAGCGCCCTCTCAGAGAAATGAATCTCTGAAAGGGCGCTCAACGCACTGTACCACCTTTGTTTGCTAAAAAAGCCTCACACAAACGGCAATCCCAAATTGCTGGAATTGCAATTTGCCGCATTTATAACGGTTGCGTACCGATGGTTACCTACTTAGTTCAGTCCATAGCTCAAAAGTGATTTTCGTCCACAAATTGTTGTCCCTGCTTTCACTCATCCAGGTTCGCTACCCAACGTCTTCATGCACTACTTTCTTCGTCAACACTTTATTTTTTCTCATTAATATTTAATGTAACCACCATAATCCGTTCCGAATTATCTGTCAACCGTTAATTATATTTGATTGTTTGAACTCAACGTCTTTATTCTTGGTAATTTATAGAAGTAATTTTTGCTACTTGTCTCTTAATTTTAAATGATTATTTTCAAATAAATCTCTAATTTTTATGAATTTAACACCCCTGTCAGAAAATGACGATCACGTTTTTGCACGATAGACAGCTTGATTTCCTGCCAATTATTATCAACATCCCGAGAATATTAGCATCCTTAAAATTCGGGAGGCACTCTCAAATTTATTAGAACGGGACCGGCAGGATTTGCTATAATGAAATTAAATACTGTTTGTGATCATTTATTCATTCTTTCTTTTGGGGGACTTAATATGAAATTAATATGTAAGGTACTAACCTCATTGGGGCTGGCGTTGGGATTCTTATGTGCTTCGGCTTCGGTGGCGAACGCACAGACTATTAAAGCGATGACCGTTAATTATGTTTCAACAACCGGCCAACAAGTTCGCACACCACTCACTTATCATCGGTCGGTCAATGGTGTGTCGGCATTTGGATCTGGTCTGGCTTATTCTACAAGTGGTGGTTATACCTCATCGAAGGGGTATGTTAAAAAGGTAAAAGGCTACGTCCCTTATCAACTTCAGAAAGACTATGCCTACGATCAAATGCCCGCCTCACTGACCGTGAAGTACATAAAAGAATCGACATTGGCACGTCGAGTTGAGAAGCAGTACCTAAAGCAGATCAACGCCTACAGAGCAACCCAAGGCTTGAAGTCGTTCAAGCACAACAAGTCTTTGAAATCAAAAGCAATTGTCCGCTCAAAGGAATTATGGCAAAAGACAAGCCATGTCCGTCCGAATGGACAATCTTACAATGCCAACCTCAGTGGGTACGCCGAAGTTATGGCAGTATTGCCAGCTTACTTTTTGTCGACAGGAATTGCTACAACCAATACCGGCCTAGGAGCAATGCTGGTCTACAACACCAACGGCCTCGTTTCATACAAGAAGACCGCCAAAACTGCCAGCAACGAATTGTTGACTTGTGATCAGGAACATCGAGACACTGAATTAAACAAATGGGCAACTTACAGCGAGCCAGCATTTAGTTTCCACGCGGATGGCTCGGGCATGATGGCCCAGTTGTTTGAACTGGGTAAGTAGGAAAAGTTGTCTAGCTATAAGGTGTTTTTTAAATATGAACTGTCAGCCTCCGCAATAACTGTCAATTCAAACCCATTTCCGCCGCTTAAATCAGCGGCTTTTGTTTTACCTTCATAAACCGAATTGAAGAAAGAAAAAGGCCGGAATCAAAATGCCTATTCCCAGTCTCTGGTGATTAATATTTGTAATAAGTATGATTAATATCCTCACGTGATTGATGCAATTGCTTAAAGTAGGTCTTGTGGCGGTTATAAAGGATCACCCCCACATACGTGGGGAATACTGGGGGGGCTAACTCATAGTCAGCTTCTGGGGTGAGGATCACCCCCATATACGTGGGGAATACATTTGCCGGGGCTAACATCATTGAAGGTGGTTAGGATCACCCCCACATACGTGGGGAATACCCCCAATCACTATCGATGTAGTACCAAACTTTGGGATCACCCCCACATACGTGGGGAATACTTACCGTTAAAAACATGACTTTGGAACAAGTCAGGATCACCCCCACATACGTGGGGAATACGAAATATTTTCTTTAATCGCAACTATGGTATTAGGATCACCCCCACATACGTGGGGAATACTAACATCCGCACTTGGTTCATCATCAATGGCTCGGGATCACCCCCACATATGTGGGGAATACGGGGCACTCATGATGTAGATCTGATGAGTAATAGGATCACCCCCACATATGTGGGGAATACTCAACTGGCCAAACGATAAGAAGCTAATCCAAAGGGATCACCCCCACATATGTGGGGAATACACTAAAGAAAGCCTGTCATCTCGGCATTTGAAAATTCCAATCCAGCTGTTTTTCATTAGTTTGGACTCGAAAGTTCCTTCCTACACCAATCCATACTCCTAACCAATTGGCCACCTTAAGAATAACAAAAAATATTTGCTGATGCTACGAAAATTGGGTTGTTGAAATGGTAAATAGTGGACCACTCACAAAGACCCCATCTCAAATCCCTAATCATTTTACAAAAGCACAAAAAAGCCCCTGCTAACACGCAGGGACTTAAGGGATTTTTTCATATTGAGGGGTAATTCATGAAGTTAAGAAATCGTTGGGGTTTCTTAGTAATTATTTGAGGGGTGAATTATTATATTTGGGTGTATCGTTGCCAATCGGCTTATTGATTCACGGGCATCCCTTCTTTCAAAATAGATTTCGAGTTTCGGCTCACGGACCGGGTTAACTCACTTCGGTTTTAGTAGCAACTCCAAACAATAATCTTTTGATGATTGGAAGTTTCTTGTCGATCATATTTAAAATATAATTTTCGGTTTGTTGTTGTAGGCACTGTGTGCATCCTTCCTTTCGTGTGAATCATTATTGGAGAAGCCGGGTTAGAAATCATGTTGGGTTGTGCTGTTGTTATCGCCTTCCTTCATATTTGATTGTCTATATAATATCGAGTTGAGCTTAACTGAAGCTTAAATCCGGAAAGAATCTCAATAATTTTTTTATTTGGTCATCACCTTTCTTGTTATCTCTGGAATTAACTGGATTGGGTATATCTGATACTGCTTTGGCTGCTATTAACATTGCCATTGTCGGTCAATCCCGAATCAACCGTCTTATATGATGAATTGGTGAGCTTTTCAGGTCGGTGCTCAAAGCCACTGTTATTGGTTAAAGTTTCCGCCGAGGTTTCCGACTGAGTGGTTGCTATTTTTGGTGGTTCAACGTTCTTTAATGAATTGTCTTGGTTGGGTGTGAGATCCACTTTAGCCATCAGGTCAGGATCGAGATGCTGATTTTCAGTTTCAACACTCGGCCGAAACTTTTTGGCCTGTTGAGGTTGTGTCGAGGTGACCGCTGCGTTAGCAGAAATCACCGATCCGAAGATTGTCCCCATCATCACCAAGCTGGCACCTGCTGTAAATAATACTTTCTTCAGTTTAATCGTGTTCAATCTCCCCTTTGTTTCAATATAGGTATTTTGTTTGTTCTCTGCATCCCGTCCTTTCATATTTGATTGTCCCTAGAGTAATTGAACTGACTTAACCGAAGCTTAAAATCGCAAATTAACCCTCAAAATCCTCTTGGGTTTAAGAAAACCGCAAACTTCTTAATGGAAACTGAAGTTTGCGGTCATTTTTGGCTATTCAATTAATGAAGCATCATTGACTTTGCTGGGTTACTTCGCTCACTACATAAACGACGGCTTATCTCCATCTGTATTCGGCTGGTTAACCCCAACCGAATGGCGAACCTGAGCGCTTGGATCATTAATCAAATGCACGACAAAGTCTGCAATACTCTTACGCGACACCTTGGTACCTTTGAATGGCTCACCCTTTTGGGTTGTTTCATAACTCACAATATCATCGTTTGACAACCAGGCCGGCCGGATGATGGTGTAATCCAAGCCCGAGCTTTCGATAACCTTTGCGGCAGCAGCATAGGGCTCAAGATACCCACCGTCTAACTGCTGATGATTCCATTTACCAAAGTTGCCAGGAACTTCATCGTAAATCCCTAAAGTTGAAATCCAAATCAACCGCTTGACGCCGGTTTGATCCATTGCGGCCAATACGGACTTGGCCTCATCCTCAATGTTGTGACCAGCCAAGTTTGCATAAACGATGTCAATACCATCTAAGGCTGCCACAATGTCCTTGACATCAGCGGCATCCCCATCAATCACCCTTTCACGACTCGGATCACTGATCGAGAGCCGTTTAGAATTCCTCAAGAATAACGTCAAATGATGTTCTGTTTCATTTAACAATTGCTTCTCAGCTAGTTTTGCAATCTGACCATTTGCACCTAAAATTAATACATTTGCCATAATTGATTTATTCTCCCCTATTCATTTGTTGATGCTAATACCGTTAACCCATATCGGTTCCAGACATTGCATTCAGTGCCTGCATATCTTCCGGGCTAATTTCAAAATCCAATTTAGTATTGTTTTCAATATGTGCTTGATGAGTTGCTTTTGGTAGTGGTAAAACGCCATTCTGCAGAACAAAATTAATCGCTAGTTGGGCAACGCTCACCCCATATTTGTCAGCCATTTGGGTGATGTCTTCGTTCTCCAAAATCCCTCCGGTTGCTAAAGGTGAATAAGCTTCAACCAGCATTCCGTTCTCCTGGGCAAATTTGGTAATCTGGGGTTCTGTGTACCCCCACAAAATAGCGAATTTGATCAACCATTGGCTTCACATCTGCCACCTGCAAAATATTTTCGAGATCATGCACATTGAAATTGGAAACGCCAATTGCCTTAACATCGCCGCTAGCATAGATATCCTGCATGGCCTTCCACACTTCCACATTCCCTTCATCATAGTTGGCGCCACGTTCATTCCATGGCCACGGCGCATGAATGAGGTACAGGTCAAGATATGAAAGGTTTAGTTCCTTCATGGTTGACCGAAAGTCGGCAATTGCGCCATCGTATGTTTTAGTAGCCGCCGGCAACTTGGAAGTCACAAAAACGTTCTCGCGATCAACATCGGAATCTAAGATTGCTTCACCAACGCTTTTTTCATTGCGGTAAGCTTTAGCGGTATCAATATGGCGGTATCCTGCCTTAAGCGCCAGACTAACGGCGTCGTACGTTTGCTGGCCACCTGGAATTTGCCAGGTGCCAAAGCCAACTTTAGGAATGGTGATTCCGTTATTTAATTCGTAGGTATCAGTTAAGATTGACATGTTCGTCTCCCCTTTTTCATTTAATTGTGATGTGTAACTTTATTATGACGCTTTTAGGAATGAAACGCGAGAATGTCGCACCAAAAAAGACCCAGAAATCGTCATTTTGGGCCTTGCCTCGGAGAATATTTAGCATACAGCAGTTTTGATTTTAGCTGAACAACATTAATCTTGACAGTTGTCAATCCCCCGTAATGATTCAGCCATGTCAAATGAGCATCCCCTGCGTCCCACTGCGTCATGCCGTTATAACAGTCGGGAAAATTAACTACTTACAAACAGAAATTATCCCGATAATCATATTAGCATGTGATAAATGATGTTGTCATTTATTCTGCCTGCAATTTCTGAAAACAAAAACCAACCCCATCAGAATAGAGGTTGGCTTCGCTGTACTCAGATTATTAAAATTACCTAACTGTTACTGTCGTTGCATATAGTACAGTTTCAACGTGTCACCATAACGAGCATTAGCATTTTCGGTAAGTGTTCGATTCTTGTCAAAGTAATAGGTTGTTCCGCCAACACCATTTAACGTAGCAAGCTTACCAGTTGTAAACAACTGATTATCAAATAGTGATGTCGCAATCACGCCCTGGCCGTTACTAGAGAAGAGGACCTTTTCTGAATCGGACAATGCCGGATATGTGTTTCCGACGAGTTGACCAGCGTTAATTTGACTATTGGTGTTAGTCAAATAATAAGTAACTTGTGATGTATATTGGGCATTCGCAGCATCAACATAAACCGAATAGTTATCACTACCAACTGTCAGATTAGCAAGGCTTGTATTAGGTTGGGTCTTGCTTACCACATAACCTGCAGGGACATTCTTGGAAACGGCTGAAGTGAGTGAATCAGTTGTGTTCAAGATGTCGCCTAGCTTGGCACCATATAATAATTTAGCACCACTCTTTAAATCACTTGGTTGGATAATCCACTGGTAACTACCAACTGACTGACCCTGAGCATTAAGATAATTAATCTTTAAGCTGTTGTTGGAAGTTGGCGTGTTGTTATTTACGGGGGCATTCAAGCCACCTGCATAGACCCAACCAGTAATTGCAGTGTTGTTATCGTCAGTCACTTGATAATAGAGATAACCCTCACGAGTCTTGGTAGCAGCACCGGTAATTGTAAATGTATCGCCGGTCTTGTACCCACTCATGTTCGTTTGCTGAGCTTTATACTGTGACCACTTAGGATTAACCCAAAGCGTATTCTTGTTATTATCTTTTAAAGTGTAACCAGTTGTAACTGTTGGCATGTTCGCATTCGTCATGGTATTAGCAGTTGCGAGACCACCACCAAAACTACCAGTGGCCTTACCACCGTAGATCCATCCACGATAATTTCCGTTGAATGAAACCACCTTATAGTAGACAGATCCCTTATTAGTGGTTGCCACTCGATATGCCCGGAAGTATTTAGTTGAGCTCTTGGAATTTCCATAGCTCTGCAATGTGTACTTGGAAGCAATCAAGCGGGCTCCACGCAACGTACCAGCTTTGGTATACAAAGCATTTGATCCATTAGTCGTAACGTTGCGAGTTGCCGGCGCACTTGTCATTGTTTCGTTTGATGTCACTTTTGCATATGATTTGGCACTTGCATTCGTTGTGGCCAAACCTGACGCAGCTAACATTGAAACAGCTGCCAACCCAAAATATAATGATCTTTTTAATCCTAAATTCATAAGTTCAACTCCCCACATATTTTCACGTCCAGAATACTTGACGCTATTTAAATGTTACCACGATCCCGATTGGGGTGGAAAAGTTATGCCTGAAGTTAATCATAAAGTCTTATTGCTGTAATGAATTCGCAACAAAAAAGGATCGGTCTATTGCGTAACCCCCGGGTGAGTTAGCAACTAAACCGATTCTTAGTCAGCGATCGAAGTAACCTTTACTTTATCCTTTTTATAGGCGTAAATCACAACGCCCAAGTTAATCAGGACTAAGATTGTCGTCATCAAGAACACGTACCGGTAATCCAAGACACCAGCAACCACTGAGGCCAACATTGGGCCAACAACCGCGCCTAATGCCTGAAATGACTGGTTATAACTGAAGATTCGACTAACTGATCTAGCCGGGGCTTCCAAGGTCATGACCGTTTGAGTAATTGGCAACAATGCCGCGTTAGCAATGCCAATCAAGAAGCGTAAAATTCCCAACATTAGCACAGTTGTTACAAAGAACATAGGGAAAAAGACGACCGCTGAAAAAATTAAACCAGCTAGTAAAATTTTTTCAGGACCAACGTGATCCCCGAGTCGGCCTAGAGACGGCGCTGTAAACAACGTGGCAATCCCAGGCAATGCGGCGATAATCCCACTGGCAAACGCAATGTTACCGTGGTTGTGCATCAATTCTTTGACAAACAAACTGATAATTGGATTAATCGAGGTTGTTGCCGCCATAATTAACATAGAAGAAATAATCATGGCAACTACGACGCGTTTATGCTCAATACCCACAAACGCATCTTTAATCCCAGTTTTTGCAGACTTCTTTGTCGGCTTGAAATCTTCTTTCACAAATAGCCACGTTGAAAGTGACGCTAAAAACATCATGAAGCCAAACATATAAAAGGGTAGCCGATAACCGAAGATGCCTGAGAGATAGCCGCCAATGATTGGCCCGATGAGTTGACCACCAACGTTTCCAGTCGTTAATGCCCCCATCGTCCGGCCACTTTGTTCACGGGGGACTTCACTAGCAACGAGTGCATACGCATTATTGATATAACCAGAAAACGTTCCTTGGATAAGACGAATGGCAATCAGCATCCACACATTCGTTGAGAGCCCAGTCAACGTGGCACTGATCGTCATTCCAATCGATGCCCGCAGTAACATCGGCTTTCTCCCTGTTCGATCGGCCAAACTGCCCCACAAGGGTGACACGATTGCCTGACTAAGAAACACACTGGAAAAAGCCAGCCCAGCGTAAAGGGTCAGTTGCCATTTGGGAAAGTTACCCATTTCATTGATAAATAATGGTAGAAACGGCATCGACATGCTCGCGCCGGCACCAGTTGCAAAGTTGCCAAACCACAAGGCCCACATGTTTTTTTGCCATTGAGGCCGTTTATTTTTTGTCATATTTCAAGATCCTTACTAAAATCGAATTTTTGCATATGCAGTTCATTATAGCAATTATCATTGTAGGTAGCAACTTGTTGCCGGCGATGAACTTACTTTGAAATCCTTTCCAACTGGTTAAGAAAGTTGCTCAGCTAACAGAAAAAATAATTAATCAGCTCGACCAAAAATTAAAACGTAATTGTGTGCAATCAATTCACAAGCGAGGTATTATGTAACTGTATTCAAATGCTTTAGTTACCTATTAGGACGGCTTTTTCAGGCGGAGATCAACGTGTGATTGTCCATGTGAATTCAGTGGATTCTGGCTTTTTACTTGTGGTGACTTACACTCCGATCTCTAACCGCTTGGATCCGCTCACTTGTTTTGGGGAGGAATTAATCATGGCAGAAAAAGTTGCAGTTATTACTGGTTCAGCAGGTGGTTTGGGGAAAGGCATCGCTGAACGACTGGCAAAAGATGGGTTTGCAATTGTACTTCACGACATTAATAAGGATTTATTAGCTGAAACTGAAAAAGAATTTAAGGATAAAGGAATTGAGGTAACCAGTTTTTCTGGAGACGTCTCCAAACGAGATGACCAATTCGCCTTGGTAAAACATGCGGTTGATACCTTCGGCCGCTTGGACGTATTCGTTAATAATGCTGGGGTAGAAGCGGTTAAGCCATTACTTGAGATTGACGAAAATGAACTTCAACGACTGTTCTCAATTAACGCCTTCGGAATGCTCTTTGGTACCCAGGCAGCCGCCGACCAGTTCATCAAACAAGGTGGTGGCGGTAAAATTATCAGCGCCTCTAGTATTGCCGGCCACGAATCCTATCCAATGTTAGGCACTTATTCTGCTACCAAGCACGTGATTCGTTCATTTACTCAAACAGCCTCAAAAGAGCTCGCTAAATACAAGATTAATGTCAATGCTTATGCACCCGGCGTTGCTAAAACTAAGATGTGGGATCGGATTGACGCCGAGATGGTTAGGAACGATCCATCCCTCAAACCAGGCGACGCATTTGCCCAATACACGGCTGATATTTCATTAGGCCGTTATGAAGTCCCATCAGATGTTGCCAACCTCGTTTCATTCTTAGCATCCCCGGATTCAGACTACATTACCGGTCAAACAATTCTGGTTGATGGTGGGATGGTTTACAGATAATTTCAATAACGATGCAAAAAGAACCGTTTTCCTGAATAGGAAGCGGTTCTTTTTTATTATCAACCTAATGGCTTACTTTTCTTCATTCTTCCGACGATAAGCGACTAACTCATGGGTAATCTGCTTGGTACTTGGATAAATCTGCTTATAAATGTCATGCAATTTCTGATACTTCGCAACGTCGTCTTCTTCTGGCAGGAATACATCCTTAAACTTCACAAAAACTTTAGTACATTCCTGCATATTTTCAAACCAGCCGAGACCAACGGCAGCCAGCATTGCGGCTCCCAAGCCTGGTCCCTGTTCATTTTGCAGGGAAACCACTTTGGTATTGAAAATATTAGCTTGAATTTGTTGCCACAATGGGCTCTTGGCTCCACCACCGATGGAAACCACGGTGTCAAACTTGGCGCCCTCTTTTTCATAGATGTCCAAGATATCCCTGAATGAGAAGATGATCCCTTCCAAGACGGCCCGAACAAAGTCATAGCGTTTGTGAATACCGTCAATCCCGATAAAACTGCCTCGAACATCAGCATCGGCATAAGGGGCCCGCTCACCCACAATGTATGGGGCAAACAATAATCCATTGGCACCAACTGTTGATTTGGCGGCACTGTCTACGACTTCAGTAAAGTCTTCTTTTTCCGCAAATGTCTTTTTGAACCAGCTGAGTGAAAAACCGGCTGCCAAAGTGACACCCATTGAGTAGTAGGCATCCGGAATTGCATGGTCTTCATACTGCAAGACGCCATCATAGTTGGTTTCCTTTTGGGGTTCATATTTCAAAATTACCCCAGAAGTACCAATACTTGAAAGTACCTTAGATGGGCTATCAATTCCAGCACCTACGGCTCCACAGGCGTTATCTGCGCCACCACCAAACGTGACGGTATCGGTCAATAGGCCGGAATACATTGAATACCATTCGTCAATATTACCTGTGTTATCAATGGAACGAACCAACGGTGGGCAGAGACTAGCTGGGATATCGAAGGCGTCTAAGATTTCTTGGCTCCAGGCCTGTTTGTCCACATCCAGCATGACCGTCCCAGTTGCGTCCGAATAATCGATCGCCAACTTGCCGGTCATTCTAAATCGCAGGTAATCCTTGGGCAGTAACATGGTCTTCGCTTTGGCAAAGATTTCTGGTTGATTTTCCTTCACCCAAAGGAGTTTTGGCAGCGTAAAGCCTTCAAGTGGCTGATTATGGGTAATTTGAACAAAGCGGTCACCCATCTTAGCCATAATTTCTTCGCGTTGTTTAGTTGAACGGGTGTCATTCCAGAGCATGGCTGGCCGCAAGACCTTATTATCTTCATCTAATAAGACCAGTCCATGCATTTGACCGGAATAACTGATCCCTTTAATTTGTTCTGGTTTCAGTGAATCATTTAAAATCAATTTTACAATCGCCACAGTCGTTGCGTTCACCCAGTCGTTGGGGTTTTGTTCCGCATAGCCTGGCTTGGGTTGATTAAGTGGGAAATCCATCCCTTCTTGGGCGATAATCTCCCCGGATTGGGTGACAGCCGAGACCTTAACGGCACTCGTGCCGAGATCCACTCCTAATACGCAGTCGGTCATATGTGTTCCTCCTTCATCTAAAAATGGGAATGGAAAATTAATTCCATTCCCATTATACGTTGTGTTCAACCATTATATTGCTGAAAAGTAGAATGACTCAAATGCTGAGTGCTTGTCCGATGCTTTATGGGTTAGGACAGCTGTGTGTTTGCATCCGGTTTCCGTTATACAGTGGAAACGTGCTCCACCAAGCAGAGATCTGCACATAAGCACCATTACCAGAAATTCCAAGCCCAGGAATTTCTGGTAATGGAGACTTATGCTCCGATCTCTAACCGCTTGGTTCCGCACTTGCGTTTTAGGACAGCTCCGCAAAGCAACAATCTGCGTGTAAGCACCTCTCTCAAAAATTCCCAAACCAGGAATTTCCGAGAGAGGAGACTTACACTCCGATTGTTAACCGCTTTGCTCCGCTCACTCTCTACTTTAGTGTCTGAATAATATAATGATTAATCGTATCTTTAATCTCTTCCAAATGATCAGAATGCGTTGCGTCACGCAATTCTTTTTGAGTCTTATCTAATGAGTAGTTTTCAAGGTCAGCCATGCTTGCCTTGCCACTTTCGATGTCGGCACCAATTCCGGAATCAAATGAGCTGTAACGGTTCTTAACAATGTTATCAAGAACGCCATCACTCTTCATGGCAACCGCTACCCGCAAACCAGCGGCAAAGCTATCCATTCCAACAATGTGGCCATAGAAGAGGTCTTCTGGTTCAAATGATGAACGACGTGGCTTAGCGTCAAAGTTCAAGCCACCGCGAGGGCCGATGCTGCCATTTTCAACAACTTCAGTCATTGCAGCGGTTGTCTCGTAAAGGTTTGATGGGTATTCATCAATATCCCAGCCAATTAACTTGTCACCTTGGTTTGCATCAAGGGAACCAAGCAAACCAGCTTCTCTGGCAACACGGATTTCGTGTTGGTAAGTGTGGCCAGCCAAGTTAGCGTGGTTGCCTTCCAAGTTCAACTTGAAGTCTTTGTCCAAGCCATATTCCTTCATGAACGCAATGGTAGTTGCGGCATCAAAGTCATATTGATGAGTGGTTGGTTCCTTTGGCTTTGGTTCGAGCAACATCTGAGCGTCGAAGCCAATTTCGTTGGCATAATCCTTAGCCATGTGGAATAATTTGGCAGCATGCTCTTGCTCACGCTTCATGTCAGTGTTCCACAGTGATTCGTAACCTTCACGACCGCCCCAGAATACGTAGTTTTCAGATCCAACTCGCTTACCAATTTCAAGGCTGTGCTTTAATTGAGCAGCTGAGTAGGCAAAGATGTCTGCGTATGGAGAAGTACCGGCACCTTCAACAAATCGAGGGTTCGTGAACAAGTTTGAAGTATTCCAAAGAACTTTCATTCCGGAAGTCTTTTGGTTCTCAACAATCTTATCAACCACTTTGTCCAAGTTCTTGTTAGTTTCACGAAGGGTGTCACCTTCAGGAGCTAAGTCACGATCATGGAAGCAAAGGAAGTCAACGCCTAATTTGTCGTAGAATTCAAAGGCAGCATCCACTTTTGCCAATGCTTGGTCCATTGGATCCGTATACTTGTCATATGGGCGAAGCGCAGTTCCGTCGCCAAATGGATCGACTAGTCGTTGATCAAATGTGTGCCAGTATGCTACGGCAAAGCGTAACCAGTCACGCATTTTCTTACCACCAACAACTTCATCTGGATTGTAATACTGGAACCCTAATCCTGACTTTTTTTCTCCGGTACCAACGTACTTGATTTTATCGACATTCCAATAACTCATTTAGAAGTCCTCCAATTTTTAATTAGTTTGTTTGCACAACCAACTTACAAACTATATTCTACAACATTAGAATTTATTTGCAAGCCCTTTCACTGATTTTTTGACATAATTCGCTGAAATGCTTAGATCAGCAAACCCAATTTGGTGATGATATAATGTAGTTTAATCATTTGGTTTACAAAGGGAGCCCGATTAGATGGATAAATTAGATCGCAAAATTCTCAATATTATACAAGAAGACGGCCGCGCTTCGGTTAAAAGTATCGCGGAACGCTGTTTCATTTCTGCACCATCGGCTTCCGTTCGACTACAGAACTTGGAAAACCATGGATTTATTAATGGCTACACCGCTAACGTCAATTACGAAAAATTAGGTTACCTCATCAAAGCATTCGTCCGGCTGGATGTCAGCTACAAGCAAATGCCAAAGTTTGTTGACTTTATTTCAAAGGTTCCTAATGTCGTCGAGTGTAACTACATCACTGGGGACGCCGCCGTTCAACTTAAAGTCTTTTACAAGACGATGACTGAACTGAATGAATTTAACGCGTCATTAAAGGAGTTCGGAAATACCCATACGAACGTGGCCTTTACGACCAACATTGGTCCCCGACCGTTAAAACTACCAGAAGATAAGTAGCAGAAATCGGAGCATAAGCACCGCTAACAGGGCCCCAAAACTCGGGATTTCCGTTACCGGAGACTTATGTTCCGACTTCTATCGCTTGGTTCCACTGATCTAAAATGTGTTCCTCCAAGCAGAAGTCTGCTCATAAGCACCGCTAACAAAAATCCAAACCCGGGATTTCCGTTACCGGTGACTTATGTTCCGACTTCTATCGCTTGGTTCCACACTCTGAAAAAACTTTTTCATTTTCATAGGCAGAGCGCCAGATTTGCCTTATTTTCATTAAAAATATTTTAGAATTACAAAATGATGTTAAAACTTTCTCCCGAAAATGCCACCACAATGGTCATCTGTGGTAGGATAATGCCACTTTGATTAGAGATTCTCTAATTTAAGCTATTATTTAAATTTTTGGAAGGAAGTTAGCTCATGGAAAAATCTCAGATTACTGAAAATGCAGATGGCACGATGCGGTCCTTAAGCAATCGCAACGTTCAAATGATTGCGATTGGTGGCACAATTGGTACCGGGTTGTTTCTTGGATCCGGAACCACCATCAGCAAGACTGGGCCCTCTATTTTATTAGTTTACTTAGTGTTAGGGATCTTTTTCTTCTTAATGATGCGATCCATCGGTGAAATGCTTTATTCCGATCCCTCACAACATACATTTGTTGCCTTTATTACCCGCTATTTGGGGCCAACAGTTGGTCACTTCACAGGCTGGACTTACTGGCTGGGGCTTTCATTTTGTGCCATGGCTGAAATCACAGCCATTTCTACTTACATTCAATTCTGGTTCCCCAACATCCCATCGTGGATTATTCAATTAGCCTTCTTGGGAACCCTAGCGTCAGTTAACCTAATCGCCGCCAAAGTGTTTGGCGAGGCGGAATTTTGGTTCGCTTTAATTAAGATTATTGCCATTCTTGCCTTGATCGCTACTGGGACGTTCATGATGTTCAGTCATTCAGTCACCCCACTTGGTCATGCATCCATTCAAAACATTTTTCATAACTTCACAATGTTCCCTCATGGTGGCTTAGGATTTATTTCCGCCTTTCCAATGGTTTTCTTTGCCTTTCAAGGAATCGAATTTGTCAGCATTACCATCGGTGAAGCCGAAACCCCTCACAAGATTATCAAGAAAGCCGTTAATGAAACCTTACTGAAAATCTTGATCTTCTACTTTGGCGCTTTAATTGTCATCATGGGGATTATTCCTTGGACCCACCTCAACGCAGCCAGCAGCCCATTTGTTCAAGTATTCAAATTAGCTGGTTTCCCTGCAGCCGCTGCTATCATTAACTTTGTTGTGTTGACGTCAGCTTCATCATCGCTGAATAGTTTCATCTTCTCAGCGGGACGCCACATGTATCAAATTGCTCAAGAAAATCCGGAAGACAGCTGGATGCACCAACACATTGCCAAGATTTCCAAAAACGGCGTTCCCGCTGCCGCAATCATTGTCTCAGCACTCTTCTTATTGATCACCCCGATCATGAGCTTAACCAGTGCCACTGCTTCCGTCTTCACGATTGTTGCCGGCTCATCTAACGACATGTACATCATCGTTTATGCGCTTGCCATGATCGCTCACAGAAAGTATCGTGAGTCGACCGACTTCTTGCCAGATGGCTTCAAAATGCCTTGGTACTCAGTCACCAGCCCACTCACCATTGCCTTCTTTGGCATTATCTTTATCACGTTGTTCTTCATCCCACAAGATATCATCGGTGCGATCGGCGCAATCATCTGGACCGTCGTCTTCGGTGGCGTGACCTACCTGCATCAACGCAGCTTGGTTACGGCAAATGCGGAACAGTAAATTGATTATCTGATTCTCCTCCAAATATAACAAAATAGCCACCAACCAAGCGACATGTGCCCGGTTGGTGGCTATTTTGGCTTGTTACTTATAACGTACAAGTTTTGAGAGTCGTTCCGACTCGATGGTCGCTCACTACTCTTTCAATTCAAATGCCAAATCATAGTCGTCCATATTCAACACCCGATGGGTCACCAACGAGCAGCAACCCAACAAGGTCGCGTAACCTGAATGCACGATTAACCGAATTGGAATCTTCATCCCCAATTTCTGAGTGTTGGCAACCACATCATCAAAGAGTGATGGGATCGCTTCAATGAGTGGCGAATTGATATACAGCTCCTCGGGGGCAAAGCTAATAGCCACGTTGTAGATGACCCGAGAAATGGCATACGTAAAGTGAACCAATTCTTTTTGAACAATCTGATCACCGGCCTGATTCATCTTAACCAAATCTTCTCTGGTAAGATGTTGCCGCTTTGTTTGAGCTTCCACCTGATCAATAATGGCATCCTCAGAACAAAAATCTTCCACTTTATCATTCTTATTATCCGTGAAATTTTCGGTAAACATCAACGAGCGGCCAATTTCACCCGCTTCACCATTAAAGCCACGATACAACTGCTTATTGAGGACAATTCCGGCACCGATTCCTTTATGAATACTAATGGCCACAATATTATCCTTATCGCGGCCATCGTTGAAATCCCGCTCGTAGATGCCTGAAAGGTTCGCTTCATTTTCCAAAATAACGGGAATATCAAACTTGGTTGAATACCGGTCAACTAAATCCACTCCATCCATATCAATGAACGGTGAATTCAAAATTTGATTATCCTGCACAATCCCGTGAATTGAGAACCCAATTCCAAGCAGGCCGTGCTTAGTTTGATCATTTTGAAACGAGGCCGCCAGTTGCTGGTCGATTATGTCCACAATTTGATGAATATTGCGGCCACCAACCTCAATTCGCTGGTAGTAAAAAACTTCACCATTAACATAATTGCCCATCACGTGAAGGTGACGAAACCCTAGGTCAAAGTTCATCGTGTAGCCATAGCGCTCATTAATTTTAACCAGCACCGGCTTGCGGCCACCGGCGCTGGTAGATTCACCCGAACCGACCTCTTTCAGGATGCCTTTTTCATCCAACTCATTATAAAGGGCCGAAACCGTTGACTTATTTAAATTCAACCTTCGCGAAATATCGATTCGTGAAATATTTTTATTATTAAAAATTTGTTGGAGAACCAAATCCAGGTTTTGCTTGTGAAATAGCTCCCTCCCCGTTGCATTTACCATTGACTTTATTCCTTCCCATTGACGTTTACTAAAATTGCACTCTTCACTAACTCTATACTCTACAACCAATATACCAAGTTTGGCAACAATGATGTTATCAAAAGTATAAGGCATTTATCCCGCTGAAAATTAGTCTAAAATGTAAGCGGTTGCTTTTCAAAAATAAATGTGCTAGTATTTCTTTCGTTGGAAAGTTCATTCAACAAACCAACTATCTCAATCAACTTACATTGTTTGTTTCCCAGTGTCAATAGTTTAAAGCCAAGAGACCTTTCGAACGTTAATAATCAACCAATTGTTGGTTACAAGAATGGCCTCTCGGTGGCAGTGAATTAGGACAGCTGCTCAAAACCTAACCGCTTTGTTCAGCTCACTATTTTTAGGACAGCTCCGTAAAGCAGAAACTTCCACCTAAGCACCTTCTGCAAAAATCCCAGAGACGGGGATTTCTACAGAAGGAGACTTAGGCTCCAGTTTCTAACCGCTTTACTTAGCTCACTTATTTCTAGGACAGCTCCGCAAAGCAGAAGTCTGCACGTAAGCACCTCAACCAAAAATTCCCAAACCCGGAATTTCCGTTTGAGGAGACTTACGCTCCGACTTCTAACCGCTTTGCTCTGCTCACTATTCTTAGGACAGCTCCGCAAAGCAGAAGTCTGCATGTAAGCACCACCGAGAAAAATTCCAGAACCGGGAATTTCCCTCGGTGGAGACTTACACTCCGACTTCTAACCGCTTTACTTAGCTCACTTATCTTTTTAAGAGGTGCAAAATATGGAAAATTCTTCAAAGCCACAAGTTAAGATTCATAAAGTATCAGCCGGATTTGTCTACTTCTTTGGCGCTTTAGGTGGACTACTATTTGGATACGATACCGGAGTTATTTCCGGGGCGATCCTCTTTATTGAAAGGCAACTCCATCTAGATTCATGGCAGCAGGGCTGGGTCGTTAGTGCCGTGTTACTTGGCGCGATCCTGGGAGCTGCCGTGATTGGACCAATGTCTGATCGGTTTGGTCGTCGAAAGCTCGTTTTGTTATCAGCTATTATCTTCTTTGTTGGGGCAATTGGCTCCGCTTTTTCACCAGAATTCTGGACACTGATTCTATCGCGAATTATCTTGGGGATGGCCGTTGGGACCGCCTCTGCCTTGATTCCAACCTATCTGGCAGAACTATCACCTGCCGATAAACGAGGCTCAATGTCTAGTTTGTTTCAGTTGATGGTTATGACTGGAATCTTCCTGGCTTACGTTACTAACTACGGGCTATCCGGTTTCTACACAGGCTGGCGTTGGATGTTAGGATTTGCCGCCGTTCCAGCAGCGTTGCTATTCTTTGGCGCCTTGATCTTGCCGGAAAGCCCCCGTTTTCTGGTTAAGGCAAACAAGCCCGAAGAAGCAAAACAGATTCTTAAGATCATGAATAAAAAGAACCCTGGTGTCGTGGATAGCGAACTTTCTGACATTAAGGAACAGGCAGCCATCAAGAGTGGCGGCTGGAAAGAATTATTTGGTAAATTAGTTCGTCCTTCCCTCGTGATTGGGGTTGGTTTAGCCATCTTCCAACAAGTCACGGGCTGTAACACCGTGCTTTACTATGCCCCAACTATTTTTACCGACGTTGGCTTTGGTGTATCCGCCGCTTTGATTGCCCATATCGGGATTGGAATTTTTAACGTAATTGTAACCGCTATCGCCGTGGCAATTATGGATAAAATCGATCGCCGAAAGATGTTAAACATCGGTGCCATGGGAATGGGCGTCTCTCTATTGGTTATGAGTTTTGCCATGAAGTTCTCCGGTCAAAGTCTGACCGCCGGCGTGATCTGTGTTATTGCCCTTACCATCTACATTGCGTTCTTCTCCGCAACTTGGGGGTCTGTAATGTGGGTCATGATCGGTGAAGTCTTCCCACTAAACATTCGTGGGCTGGGTAACTCCTTCTCAAGCGTGATCAACTGGAGTGCCAATATGATTGTTTCATTAACTTTCCCACCATTGCTTGACTTCTTTGGTACCGGAAGCCTGTTTATTGGGTACGCCGTTCTCTGCTTCGCTTCAATCTGGTTCGTTCAAAAGAAAGTCTTCGAAACCAGAAACCGTTCTCTCGAAGATATCGAAGAAACCTTGCGATCTCGAATGGCAAAATCAGATGCTAAGAATATGGAAGCACACAGTAATAATTAATTTCAATTAAATAATTTTAAAAGGCCGGCAGAATTGTGAGACGATATCGCAATTTAGCTGGCTTTTTTATATTAACTTTGGATTAGGAATTTTGAAGATTCGTTCTAACCAAAGGTTTCAATCATTTGGTTGCCAGGACATCAATTAATAATAACGTATTCAAAACAAAAAAGATTGATACTTGAATATCAACCTTAAAGTTTAAAATATTATATTTCATCAAAATCGATTACTGAAAAATCAACCTAAATAGTCAACGCTTTTAGTTCTGCATAATCTGCGAAGAAGCTTTGAACAAATGAGCAATTTGGCTCAATTACAAGGTCAAATAACGTTGCCAGCATTACTAGTTTCAAAAGAACTTTAGACGCATTGCCTTTTCCAACAAAACTGGGATAGGTACTAATTCTGTTTATAGTTAGAACGCAACCGGTAATCTGATAGCGAGCTTCACAGATGGTTTCTTCATCCTTATTCAGGGCAACCAGTCGATCATTTTGAAAATCAAACTTTTGAATCTTGTTCAATTGTTCATCTTGAATCGAAATTTCACATGATCCAAACACTAAATCTGGATTTATCAATTTCAAAAGTCCTGTAACAGCATTATTTAGCAAATTATTTACAAAATCGTTATTTAGGAAACCGCTGTCATTAAATAGAGTTTGAACAGATCCAAGATAGATTTCGGCAGGTTGAACAAGTTCCATTCCGAGTGATAGGACAATTTGTTTGAGATGCTGACTCGCACCAAACCCTCCCATTTTACCAACAGAGCAGGAAACCACAATCGCCGGTTTCCCAGCAAAAATCTTCTTTTCTGACCTGGATCCAATATCCAAGGCATTCTTCAAGCATCCCGGAACAGATCTATTATATTCAGGGGTTACAAACACTAATCCATCGACATCGTTGACCTGCTCCCTAAATCGGTTCCATGAATTAACTTCTTTACTCTCTAAATCCTCGTTGAACAACGGAAGATCATTAATACCGATTACCTTTGGAATAACTTCTACAGGAAATAACAACGCAATGTTTTTTGCCAACTGCTTTGAATATGATCCCTGTCGCAGGCTACCAACCAACAGACCAACTTTCTTCAAGATAAGCACATCTCCAATCAAAACTCCAGATATATTTGCTGTAACTTTGTTATATCGTCGGCTGTTAGGCCCACCCAATCCTTCAAATATTGCTGGACGCCACCAAAGGTATAATTGATAATTGCAAAAGCAGCATCAAAATAATCCAACGATACCGTTGACAAGGAAAACAATGATGTAATGAACTGAGCATTCATATTTGCTGCAATTGCATGTTCAATTCTCCTTTGAACTCTCGAAAAAATCAGCTTATTTGTTAAAAGATAATCCTGTTTAGTGATCCACTCATCAACTCCGAGGGCACCAAGAATTAATGCAGCAATAATCCCCGTCCTATCCTTTCCAGCTGAACAATGAAAGAGGATATTTTGTCTTTCCCCACTATTCAGTAATAATTGAAAGAACTTTTGATAAGCCCCTTGCGGTTGCTTGCCAATCGCAAGCTTTCGATAAACCTCCATCATCCGAATATGCCCACTATGAGGATCACGTGAATAAAGACGATTCATCTGATTGATTACTTCCGAGCTTTCAGTCTCATCATCATTAAATAACGGTATTTGAACATATTCAATTTCAGATGGCAAAGCGTCTGGAGATTTCAAAATTTCAGCGTCTGATCTCAAATCGATTACACAATTAACACCATAATTGAGTAAGATGTTTTTGTCATCTGAAGAAAGATCAGCCATCTCTCCCGCACGAATTAATTTATTCCACTTGGTATGCTTACCATTAGAGGTAATATAGCCACCAAGATCTCTCACATTGATAGCTTGAGATAGATTTATGAGTCTCTCGTTGATCTTGATTACCCCCTCAAAAGAATAATGACCTATTGTGCAATCTTCAAAAATCGGCTTACCAATTCAACCCCATCATTACACTTTGCTGAAACATATAATACTTTTTCAGCACCTGCAGAAATAAGTTGATTTGACGCCCAATCGATATCATGCTGACTGGTAGCATCATCTAATTTAGTCACAATCCCAATTTTAGGTTTAGGAAACATACTTCCAAAATTTGGTGAGAAAGTCTGTCGATGATCCGCTGCACTTTGCAACAATACAACGACATCAGCATCTACCGCCGTTATTGTCAACGCGCTGTATCTCTCCCTATGCTCCAAGAATTCCCCAGGGGTGTCAATAACTTGATTGCCACGGTAAAATTCAATGGCTTGCGTCTTTTTATAAGAGAGGGCGCTCCCTAATAATCGTTGGCAAAGGGTTGTCTTACCGCAACCAACTGCCCCAATGAAAATTGGTTTCTTCATACGATCGATGTCTCCTTAAAAAATCATTACATATCAAAACTGTCAATAATCCCAACAATCGCAGCATCCATAACATCTTCATGAGGATCCAAATTATCTTGACTATTTCGTGCACCTGCACCACGAACGTATAGCACATATTCCCCGATACCTGCACCGACAGTATCTGCAGCAACCTCTTGACGTTGTCGTGGGGAGCCTGTGTAATCTACTTCCTGGACGATCATCAGTTTACGGCCAACCAATGATTCATTCTTTTGAGTTGAAACAATACTGCCAATTACTTTCCCCATATACATCTTACTCACCTACCTTCTTTACATACTGCCAATTTGGGATTATGCGTTAATACCTACATCCAAAGGTATCTCAAGTTCGGGTTATTCCAGAAACCGAAAAATCAAGGATGCTCCGTAATTTCGACACAACTTGATGAAGTGCGGCATCAACTTCAGATACTTCACCATATACCACTACAGAGCCACTAAAGCGATCGATAAATCCAAGCTTTACGCTTCCGGCCTTGGTCGCAATATCACTTGCTATAATCGAAGCTTCACTAGGAGTAATTGTCAAGATACCCAATGCCGTATGCTGTTCACTTAAGCCTAATTTTTCAAAAATATCTTTATCGGGATTTGCAATGATATGAGCCAATGTAATCTGCTTACCTGGAACATATTCTTGAATCATCCGTTCAGGCTTATGACTTTGATCCCGTATATCAGTATTTTCCAATGTATTCCCTCACCTGAAGCTTCAGCGTACTCTCTAAATTAGAGCTTTCTTAGCACTAACCTGTAAACTCAATTACTTTTGGTCTTCCCAGTCTGCAGGATATGTGATATAGATAAATCTTGATTCTTTTGGTGCAGAAAATTTAATCTGGCTACCTTTGGGAATAAGAATCATTTGCCCAGCGCCGGCAGTTGCCGTTCCATTTCTACCAATCACGCTCAATTCTCCTGAAATGACATAATCAACTTCATCGTAATTAAGCGTCCAATCAAAGGTACTTTCTTTCATCATCATAAGCCCAGCCCCTAACCTTGGGCTTTCTTTTAGATCAAAGAAATCTTTCGTGTAAACTTGATCATTAGGATTACCAGTATCCATTCGATCGCTTTCATCGACATTCCATTCTGGCAAATCTATTGTAATCAGGCCATCAGCAGTAACTTTCTTTTTTGAACTCAATTTTTCCAAAACAATTTGCTGAACCAGGGCTTCAATTTGTTTTCGATCAATGTTCATCGGCTGTCACACTCTTTTCTTTATCTTGTTTACCGAGAACCCGATTAGCCATAAACATTGCAACACCAATGGCTGTAATTCCGGCAACTAGTTTCGACACGATCATTGGGAAAATCATATCTTTGGCAACCCCGGCAGTGAATCCAAGATGATCCCCAAAGACGAAAGCTGCAGAAACAGCAAATGCAACGTTAATAATTTTCCCTCGATCGTCCATATCTTTCATCATTTCGAACATTGGAATATTGTTTGCAAGAGTTGCAACTAAACCGGCAGCTGCGGTCTCATTCATTCCCATTGCCTTCCCCATCTTGATCAATGGCTTATTAAACAACTTGGTAATGACATACACCAGCGTAAATGCACCAGCTAAAGTCAATGCAATACTACCAACAACTTGAATACCACCTCGAACGGAACCAACCCCTGGGATGAGCTTCACACCAACCATTGATTGAACCGCACCAAGTGCTAACCCAAATGTTCCAATCACAACAATTGCCTGTCCAAAGACCGAGAACCCTTTTATCATCGCTTCCGGTTTGAACCACAAACCAAGTGCAATCAAAACAGCAAATAAAATGATTGGTACCAAGTTTTTAAGAACGGCAACAATTGGCATCCCCATGATCAAACCACCCACGAAACAACCAATTGGGATAGTGATCATACCCGATAAAACACCAGTAGCTAAGAATTTATGATCCTTTTTGTCAATAATTCCTAGAGCAACTGGGATAGAGAATACAATAGTAGGCCCCATCATTGATCCAAGGATCACTCCAGCAAATAATCCAGCTTGAGGATCTAATGCCATTTTTGCTGCAAGCTGAAATCCACCCATATCAATTGCAATTAGACTTGTTGCAAACATTGATGGGTCTGCACCCAAAAATTGGTAAAATGGCACAACAACTGGCGACAAAATTTTTGCCAGGATTGGAGCCAAAATGATAATACCAACCATAGAAAGCGCCAAAGAACCCATTGCCATAATACCTTCATCAAACTTTGCACCTAATCCAAAGTGATTTCCAAACATTTTGTCAAGAGCTCCCAAAGCCATAAAGAGCACCATGATATACATAATAATTTCATTAATTCCCATAAATAACGACCTCCTCTCAAAATTCAAATCAATGTTCATCAATTGAATCAATAATTCCAATAATTGTTGCATCTATTGGGATCATCTCTTCTGAAGCAATCATTCTCGCTCCTGGACCTTCAACAATCAATACTTGTTCACCATATCCTGCGCCAACCTCATCTCTGGCAACAATCCTTCTTGTTTGCCAGTCAACTCCAACTTGTTTATCAGCAACATCGACCAGCATAAAGCGTGATCCAGACAGACTTTCCACCTTTTTAGTTGACCATAAATTACCAACCACTTTTCCTGTAACCATGCACTGGCCTCCTACTACCTGTTTTCCATATTTATTTGATGTTGCTTAAACCAATCTGATGCTAGCGACGTTAGCAATTCCCCTGAGTTAACAAGGTTTTCATTATTCAGCAATCTTTCTATAAGAACTGATTCTGTAATGAACTTCTTTTTAACCTGTGTAGGCCTGGTCAGTTTTTCAAGCTTGACCAAAGCCTCCTTTAACTGTTCATCACTATTGATAAATTGAATATCAAACTTATTAAGGCGCTCTAAAGCTCGTTGAAGCAAACGCCACACCTCAAATCGAGTTGTGTGCCGATACTTACTCAATTTAGGAGCATCATCAAATATCCAAATCGGTTTCCCAGCAAGTAAAAAACTAATGACCTGTTTCGTCAGAGAATCAACAACATTTAAGTTACTAATCGCTAACAGTTGAGTTAATGTTGCCTCACGAAGACAAAGCAGGATAGCATCGCTATCCTGCTTTGTCCCAAACTCTAAATGATAGTCAGCTGAAAGTTTTTGCAGATACTGTGCAGGATACGTTTTATTTTCTCCTCGACAGAGAATCTTATCTTCTGTAACTGCTTCAAGTTTTTTAATCACTTGATCCGTTATAACTTGAATAATCTTATCTATTTCAGTAGACTGCATTTTTAAGACCTACTTTTTATATATCGTGCCTCGCATTCCTTTGCCTAAATTACAAGCATTGGCTTCATCAAAATCTACATGCATCCGGGTTGCAAACTTTTTACTCACTCTAATAACCACATTTTCAAAAATCAATCCACGTGAACCAGGAGTTTTCACACTCACGATATCGCCATTTGCAACACCAAATAAATGAGCATCTTCAGGAGTCATGTGAATATGTCGTTGAGCAACAATGACCCCACTATCCAGATTTATTCTTCCACCTCGACTAATCAAGGTTATTCCAGGGGTTTGATCCAAATCCCCGCTTTCTCGTATTGGCGCTAAAATACCAAGTGTTCGAGCATCCGTTAATGAGACTTCAACTTGTGATTGTTTCCGAACGGGTCCCAGAACAGCAACGTTTTCTAATTGTCCATTAGGTCCAAGAACTGTTACCCATTCTTTACTGACAAATTGTCCCGGCTGAGATAATGGCTTAACCGGTGTTAGCTCATGTCCATCTCCAAACAACGCTTCAACAGTTTCTTGATCCAAGTGAACGTGTCGCGCGGAAGCCTCAATAATAAATGAAGTCTTGTTACGAAGTTCTTTTACGATTTCCTCAACGATTACGTTTAAATTTTGCGTTTCCATCACCGCCCTCCAACATTAGTTTCGTCCAGTCCTGAAGCATATTCTCCCAGGACACAATCGTCTGACAATATGTTGACTCAGCCATATTTGGTTGAACCAGTATATAAGCATTTAGGATTGTCGCCGTTTCAGCCAAACTCTCTTGAATCATTTGTATACCCAAAGTATTTGGCTCACTTAGGTTCAATTCTATTAATTTCAAATTTAAAACCGAATAATCATCATTTGCTATAATTTGATCATAATCAACTGTGACAATCTCATTAACGAACTTTACTAGATCTGTCACAATTTCTAGGTCAACATCTTTTTTCTGCTGATCAAGCAAGGTTAAAACTAATAGAAATTGTTTGCGAAGACAATACTGTAAGCTAATAAGAGGGGTGGCAAAATGATTGATTTTATTAAAGTCGATAGATGGATAATCAACTTTAATGTCATTCATCCAAGGATTCTTAGCATCAACTTGACGTTGTGTTTCAACAACATCTGATTTACCTTGTTCAATTTTGATCTGATGTTCTCCCAAAAAGCTACGGGCAGAGGGAGTTAAAATCGTACCCCTTGGTAAAGTAATCTGTGCATTATCGGTCAATTTATTTTGTTTCATTAATTGGCGAACAGAATATTCAGTTAGTAGTTTGTCCAAGAGGCACCCCCTTTCGTATAAGACTTACGAGTTGCCGTTATTAATCCTCGCTGAGGTTAGCTTTGTCATTTAACATATGTGGTAATATTTCATCAACTTCGTTGTGTGGACGTGGGATTACATGAACCGAAATCAATTCACCAACCTTTTCACTTGCTGAAGCACCAGCATCTGTAGCTGCTTTAACGGCACCAACATCCCCACGAACCATAACTGTAACAAGCCCAGCACCAATTTGTTCTTTACCAATCAAAGTAACATTTGCAGCTTTAACCATTGCATCGGCTGCTTCAATTGCACCAACTAAACCTTTTGTTTCGATCATTCCAAGAGCGTTTGTGTTTGACATAATAATTTCCTCCTAAATTTCTATCTGTATTATTTAATCTGCGCTAAAACTTGTCGAACAAGTTCTTCAACCAATTGTTCATGATCCAAATCACCGCTTGATTCAATACTATGAGTTTGACTAACGCTACTATCTGCCTTAATATCTTTGAGCTCACGCATACCGACTGCAACTCGTTTCAAGTTCATTAAGTTCATTGGGCTGATGTTATCAGAAGTAGCACTGCCACCAATTGCACCACATCCCAAAGTCAATGCTGGATTCAAATCGGTCGTCGCACCAATTCCACCTAAAGCCCCTGGTGTATTAACCAATACACGTGAAGCAGGCACTAGAGAGGCATATTGGCGAATCAATTTTTGATTTTCAGAATGTAAGATTGCGGTATGACCTGCACCTTCATTTAGCAACAATTTAGTTGTAAGAGCTGCAGCTGCATTACAATCATCAACTTCAAAGTAAGCTAGGATTGGCGTTAACTTTTCTCGAGAATATGGATCATCCGGACCAATGTTTTCCTCGGAATCCCTGGCAATTAATACTCGGGTCCCCGCTGGAACATCAATATCTGCTAAATCAGCGAGTTGTTTAATGGATTTCCCAACAATTTGTGGATTCATTGTGCCATCAGCTCGAAGAATAAACTTGGAAAGTTTGCCAATTTCATCGGAAGTTAAGAAGTAACCACCCTGGTTTTCCAATTCTCTTCTAACTGCATCTTTATTGGCTTCTTCAACAATAATCGATTGTTCAGAAGCACAAATTGTCCCGTTATCAAACGTTTCAGAATCCATAATTCGCTTAACAGCCTGAGCAACGTCAGCACTCTTTTCAATATATGCTGGACCATTTCCTGGGCCAACGCCTAGTGCAGGTGTTCCCGATGAGTAAGCTGCATGAACCATTGCACCCCCACCAGTAGCAAGAATTAATTTAGTTTCATCATGGCGCATCAACTCATCAGTACCGGCAAGCGTTGGAATTGTAATTCCAGAAATCAATCCAGCTGGAGCACCGGCTTTATAAGCCGCTTCACTGACAACTTTAATGGCTTCCAGCGTACATTCCTTAGCCTTAGGATGAGGTGATATAACGATTGCATTCCCAGATTTTACTGAGATAATTGATTTGTAAAATACGGATGAAGTTGGGTTGGTTGATGGAATCAATCCAGCAATGACACCAACTGGAACAGCCATATCAATGATTTTATGTTCTGGATCCTCTGATAAGATTCCTACCGTTTTCATATCACGATAACGTTCATTAACTGTTTTTGAACCGAAAATATTTTTTAATACTTTATCCTGCCAGATACCATAACCCGTTTCCTTTTGTGCCATCTTAGCCAATCGTTCGCTGGCTTCTACACCCGCGTCTGCCATTGCTTGGCAAATTGCATTCACCTTTTCTTGTGAAAACTGACTAAAGATCTTTTGCGCGCGGGTTGCTTGATGCAATAGCGTTCTAACTTCCTGGATTGAAGCTAGGTCCTCATCTGTTAAATTCAAATGTTATCCCTCCTTTGTAAATCTTTTAAGATGGCCTGGATTAATACTCGTTTTGTGCCCATCTTAATTTGCTTCTTTGTTAATGTCTTGATCTCCATTCGATATGCTTGTTTTCTTAAGTCAACAACTCGCATCCGTTCTAATGCTTTTGGATCAGTTACCCACTTAGGATCTACTTTGGATTGTGTTTTCGTATTTGTTGCCCCATCAGCATCATCACTGGTATCGCTTACATTTTTTCTAATTGACGCTGGCTTTTCATTCGTTTCTATCAACTTAGCTTGCGCCTCATTCATAGTTGGCTTTGCTTGAGATAGCTTTTCAGGAGTAGGTGGCTGGGATAATCCAATCACTTGCTGGTCTAATCGAGCAATTACTCGATTAGAGATCAAGCAATTAAATTGTTCGATGCTTGAAACTCCAGCATCAACACCGGCATTCACAGCTGCAACATCTCCAGTCATCAGAACCGTCACAAGTCCTCCACGAGTGATGTGGAGATCTTGCAAGCGCACTTCCGCCGCCTTCAACGCGCTATCGGCTGCAACCACAGCTCCCAAGAAGCCTCTCACTTCAATCATTCCGAGACTTTCAATTTCCACAATTTGTCACATCCTTAATCCACCTTTGGCACTGCGGCGATTTCTTTAACTGCGTTTGCAAAGGCGTCACAGGCAGCCTTACATGCTGATTGGCTTCCGATTAACAATCCGCCACCAAAGTTGGTTTCCGAAGGTGGGCCATAGAGTACCCCCATATCTACATCGGCCGCCTTCATAGCAGCATCAATGCCATAAATCGATTCAAGTGGTGGTGCAATGAGGTAGGCGATTGCGCCACCCTCAGCAACACCTGCAACTTTTGATAAATAACTTCCAGTTCGAGAAATTGTATGAGCAAAGTAAACAATACTGTCATCATCATTCGCACTCACAAAGTGAGCTTCCTCTTCAATAACTTGAACACAAGTATCAAGACCACTTCTAACTTCTGCCGGATTTGGTCCACCGAGGATACCGATAACCTCTCCAGCCAATTTTGTTGATGCATTTCCTGCACCTGCATACATACTCTTCCCATAAACAATTTCCACATCAGCAGTTTTGGTTGCTTCATCCAGGGCAACATATGTCACATCATCACAATCTGATGTTATGAGGCCAAGACTTTTGATATGATTGGGTAAATCTAATGATGTTGCGAGTGCTTCATCGACGTTGGGAATCAACCTCGTACTTAAAACATTTGCTTTAATGAAATCATCTTTCAATGTGCGATTCCTCCTTTCATTTTAGAAGAATTCAATTAATTACCTGCATTTTCTGCGGCTTTCAGGTCAATACCAGACTTCTTGAGTCGTAACATCTTGTCCAACATTTCCGCAATGTAGGCACCCGCTTCAACGGCAGGCAACCCACCATCATGGATATTTGATACAACCGTACGATTAGCTTCCGGCATTCCGATCTTCGGCTTATAAGCAATGTAAGCACTCATAGACTTAGCAGTTACCAGACCAGGGCGTTCGCCAACCAGCATACATACAACATCCGCATTGGTAATCTCACCAATCTGATCCTCCGCACCAACTCGAGCATATTTAACAAAAATAACATCTTTGGTTTCAAAGCCAAGGTTATATACTTTTAGACCTTGTTGGATAGCTGGAATAATATCTTTCACATTTGCCTCAATAGCTGCAGAACTAAGGCCATCACCGACAATCATTTGAATTTTTGGGTTTGGTGTCACCCCATTTTTTATCTTAGCTACCATTTCATCAGAGAATTTTCTCCCATAATCTGGTCTAGTTAAATACTCGTCCTTTGACGTACACGTGGTTTGAGTTTCCAAGAAGCCCATTTCCTTAGGCAGATTCGGATCAACATCACTAAATACGGCATCTTGAGCAGCAGCATGATCAGCTCTAAATCGAAGAACTGAAGCGGTTTTATAACGACAGCCTGCCCGCCACATCCCCAAACGAGCGGGAGTAAATGATTTAATCTTTAGATAACCCTCTCGATCGTGTGGATGAGGAACTAGAAATTGTTTACGTAAGTCAATTTTCGTAATGTCATCCAACACTTCACCCGATGCAACAGAACCAGCAGTTGTACCAGAAGCGATGTTGCTACCCTGAGTGTTAGAAATTGCTTTCTTTTCTGAAGAACCTTTACCTGAAGTCATATCTGTTAAGATACCTTCGATCATTGTTTTCAAATCTTCTTCATTCATGTCATATCACCTTCTTCTTAGTTTAAGAAAATCGAAGCATCACCAGCACGTTCGGTTAATTTGCCGTTATGGCTGAGATCCATATTCTCCATCCATTCTTCAAATTCTTTAATTGGATGATAACCAAAGATTTCACGAATTGTTGCGGTTTCTTGATATCCAGTTGACTCATAGTTCAACATAACATCATCAGCATGAGGAACCCCCATAATGTAGTTACAGCCGGCTGCACCAAGAAGAACTGCAAGGTTTTCCGCATCATTTTGATCTGCTTTCATATGGTTGGTGTAACAAACATCACATCCCATTGAGATTCCTTGTAATTTACCCATGAAATGATCCTCTAGCCCTGCTCGAATAACTTGTTTTGAGTTATATAAGTACTCAGGGCCAATGAATCCAACCACAGTGTTTACAATATATGGATCAAACTTCTTCGCGAATCCATAACAACGTGATTCCATCGTTAACTCATCAGCGCCAAAGTTTGCTTCTGCTGATAATTCAGATCCTTCACCAGTTTCAAAGTACATCACATTAGGTCCAGCAGCTTGTCCCTGATGAAGCGTTAGATCACGAGCTTCACTGAGCATATCTGCTGTAATACCGAACGCTGTGTTCCCTTTTTCTGAACCAGCAATAGATTGGAAACAAAGTCCAACAGGTGCCCCACGCTTGAGAGCTTCCATTTGAGTTGTAACATGCGCTAAAACTGAACATTGTGTTGGGACATCCCACTGTGCCCGGAATTCTTCAAATTTGTTCAGGATCTTAACAACATTATCTACTGAGTCATCATTAGGGTTTAAGCCGATAACTGCATCCCCAATGCCCATACTCAATCCTTCCATCACTCCGGCCATAATACCGTCAATATCGTCAGTTGGATGATTTGTCTGAAGTCTTGAAGAGAATGTACCTGGACGACCAATCGTTGTATTAGCAGTCTTCTCAACATCAATTTTCTTTGCTGCAACAACCAAATCCATATTTGTCATTAGTTTCGTAACTGCAGCCGCCATTTCAGACGTAATCCCTTGGCGAATTCGTTTGATTTCGTGATCTTGCGTATTATCATCCAAAATCCATTCGCGGAAATCTGAAACCGTCCAATTCTTAATTTCTTCGTAGATGCGCTTATTAACACCATCAATAATAATCCGAGTAACCTCATCATCTTCATACGGAACAACTGGATTGTTATATATGTCTTGAAGTGTTAAATTACTCAACACGACTTTTGCAGCAACTCGTTCAGTTGCGTCTGTCGCAGCTACACCAGCTAACTCATCTCCTGATTTAACCTCGTTGGCTTTTGCCAGGACTTCCTTTACTGATCCAAAACTATACAAATGATCAAATAACTTCGTCTGTAAAATCATTCTGTTGCCTCCTTTTACTACTTAATATTTGTTAACCGAAAACTAAAGTCTTCACGATAACCGGCAATACCTCTCCCCCAGCAATTGGTTCTCCAATATCGATGTAATCGCCATTTTCAACTTTGACACTATCAATGCATACAAACGGGTAATGCGCCGGTAATCTCGCAAACATACTATGCCCTAAAGCCTTTGCCATATCTTCATGGATCATGATAATCAGTGGCTCATGTTTAGCTATCAATACCTGAGCGCCTTTAACAATCCCTGCAGCATAACGCTGAACATCATCGAATGATGGGCTATGTTTCCCAACTAATGCAATTGCCACGTTATTGAGTTCGTTTTCAACCTGATACCAGCTAATCTTTTCACTTATTTTTTCTGATAGGTCCTCAGACTCTAGTAGCTCATCACTCTGAGCAATTTTGAGAATTGGTAAATTCCGTAAGGGCAGGATACCGTCTGTATAAGCAATTGTGCTACCAGTTACGTCAGTTGTATGAGATCCTGCACCAACAACTGTTGCCCTAATTGTTTCAATCGATGGATAAACTGTTTTCTCTTTGAAAATGAGAGAATTGCGAACGCCACTTCCCAATAGCAACCCAATATCCCCATATCGAAACTCATCGGCAGGCATTGTTTCATTCAAACAATCGGCTACACCTCCTGAGAATGTAACGCCGTCAATCCTATTTTCAGGATGAAGAGGATGATTGGTGATGAACGTATCAAAGTATGGGCTCTTGGTTCCTAAGCCGATTGAATTTTCTAACACTTGAACTAAACAATTGATAATTGGCTTTAGCTCATCAGCAGTTACAATCATTTCTTCTTGGATATTTAATTCAAGAGAACTGATTAATTCCTTTACCTTAGGAGAAATATAGGTAATTCTGTGTTCTTTAGGTGTAACTTTTATAAGTCGTCCGCCAACGTCAAAGCACGCGGTATCAATAATGTCTTCATCGCTGAACAACCCCAGGTTACTTGTTCCACCCCCAATATCCATATTGACAATATTTTTTCGATGTTCTTTAGCTAGCAGGTTCGTACCAGCCCCTTTCCCTGCAATGATACTTTCTAAATCAGGTCCAGCCGTTGCAACAACAAAGTCACCTGCATATCCGCTCAGTGCTTGAGTGACTGCGCTCGAATTTTGTTTTCTCGCAGTTTCACCTGTTATAATGACGGCTCCCATTTGAATATCCTGCTTGTCAATTCCAGCTTTTTGATACTGATTAGCAACAAATCTCTTTATAGCATTTGCATCGATTTCAGTTTGAGTTGATAATGGCGTAAAGATAATATCGCTTTTATATATAACTTCTTTTTTTGAAATATTAATTCTTGGAACTGAAAATGCTGATGCAAAATTTTTAATCGTTAATCGAGATAATACAAGTTGCGTAGTTGATGTTCCCAAATCAATTCCAACGCTCAAAATTTGATCATCTTTCATTTCGCCCCTCCTTTCAAAAAAATGGAGCTCAAGATCAAGCCACTATTACTTCTAGAAGACATCTTCTAGAAGAATCGTAGGTTTGATCTTGAGCTCCATTGCTCCTTCGCAACTTCAGTGTTGCGTTTTTTGATCAAATGAGAAACTAACGTCCGTTCCCTTTTGTGATGATTCAATTTTCAAACGACCTAATAACTTATCGGAAACATAACTACGGATTATTGTTAACCCTAAACTACCAGTACGGGTGTGGTTCAAATCAAATCCAATTCCGTTATCTTTTACTCTTATGGTAATTATCCCATCGGCTTCTCGACCTTCAATTAAGACTCTGCCGGTGGAAATAGTCTTTGCTGAAAAAGCGTGCGAAACAACATTTTGAAGGAGTTCATTAATGATGATCGAAACCGTCACAACTTGATCACTATCGATTTGAATTGACGGATCAACATCTAGTTCAATGTTCAGTTGATCTGCTCGATCATTTAATTGAACAAAGTGAGAAATTAATAGCTGAATCGATTCTTTTAAATTTGTCGCGTCTCCAAGTTGTTTGGACATCAACTCATAGGTCGATGCAATTGCCATAATTCGGCTAACACTTTCATTGAGAACTTTTTTTGCCTCCGCACTTTTCAGACGACGTTGCTGAATTCGTAACAGAGAAATAACAGACTGCAAGTTATTCTTTACTCGATGATTAATTTCGCGAAGCATTACTGACTTTGAAACAATCTCCGCTTCCTTAATTTTAACCTCCGTTCTGTCCTGAATCAGGATAACCAATTGCTTACTTTTTTTATTCCAAAATTTTCTAGACAGGAAAAAATAATTTAAATAATTAAAATTCGTAATCATTGGTTGACTAGCCTCTGGCATTTGTCGTAGTTGCTGATACACGTGGTCAAAAGTCGTGCCATCAAGAGAAAGGTTTTCGTAAGTTTGACCGATAACGTTTCCAATATAGCCAACCTTTTTATACAGAGCTAATGCAGTCTGATTGGCAAGAACCAATTTGCCACTCTGATCAAACCCCAAAATTGCATCACCCAGCTGATCAGCAACATGTCGATCTAAGCGCCCAAACATTTGAATTGCGGCCGATATATCGTTGTAACGTGTCTTTCCGTTTTCACCCTCAAAATCATTTAATACATCATGTGAAACATCGGACTCAACAATCGTTGTCCCAATAACTTTGTCACCATTCAGAATCGGAAAAATCTTTTGATGAATAAGCTTTTGTTCTTGAGTTTTTGCCAACAAATTTACTGATTTCAGCTTTGTCCCAAATGTATGGAATACGCCAGGCTCGTTTTCTCTCAAGGCAGCCTTGCCAACAACTACTTCGTGATAAAGGGAAGGCACATTTTGGGGAAGCTTATGATAAACAACCAATGCATTAGTGTTGAAATCATTTAAA
Organism: Lentilactobacillus dabitei; assembly: GCF_019061365.1. Lineage (GTDB taxonomy): Bacteria > Bacillota > Bacilli > Lactobacillales > Lactobacillaceae > Lentilactobacillus > Lentilactobacillus dabitei. The sequence goes on along the minus strand of NZ_JAHPPD010000009.1, from coordinate 2,766 downwards.
ACATCAATGAAGACATCAAAATCTTCAAAATTTCGATTATTTTCAATTGACTTGATCTCTGTTACTAATCGGCCAATATCTTTTTCGCTTAAACTTGTATATTCGCGACACATTTCTATTAGTTTATTCATTAGGCATCGACACTATCAATTCGGCAATATCATTCATTGGTCGTCGTTTACTCATACTTAATTTACGTAGCATTTGATAAGCAGCATCTTCTGACAAATGATTCTCCTGCATTAGAATTCCTTTTGCCCGTTCAATAATCTTTCTTTGCTCTAATTTCGTATGGAGTTGTTGAACCTTTTCATTCAATTTGTTGGAACGTTTACCATATGCAAGTCCAACTTGTATTGTAGTGAGCAAAGAGCGCTCTGATAGCGGTTTCACGAGATACCCGATTGCACCAATTTGACTTGCAGTAGAGGTGTCCTCCTCATCGCTATATGCAGAAAGGTAGACAATTGACTCTGCCAACTGTTCATCCAAAATCTTTCTCCCAGCCTTTAATCCATCAAGCAAAGGCATCCTAATATCCATAATCACAACATCCGGTTTTTCCTGTTGGCAAATGTCGATAGCTTCGAAACCATCCCCACCTTCACCAACAACTTCATATCCAGCTTGTTCAACTATGTCCCGGATATCCATTCTTGTGATTGGCTCATCATCTACAATAGCTATTTTTTCTTTCATGGTAAACACTCCTTATTGAAACGCCAATTTCTAAATGTACAACAACGCAATATCTTGGAATCCAATTGTTAACAATTGAGCAAAGCGAATTAAAACAAACCTTCGTAAATCCTTTTAAAGTATAAAGCATTTAGTACAATGGCGTCAATTAGGAATAACTTTTTTCTAGTATATCCAAAACTTGTTCTTGGCTCGGCTTTCTTGGATTAGTGACCGTTGTCCCATCTTTCAAAGCGGCAGCGGAAATTTCATTCTTCGTTTCATCAAACTTTTGTCGATCCAGTCCATACTCGGCAAAACTTGCTGGCATTTTAAGCCTCTTTCGTAATTGAACAATTGTTGTAATCAATCGTTTTACAGCAATTTTGGGATTATTAACAGGAATTCCAATCAAGCGAGCCAAATTTGCATACTTAGTAGCGGCTCGATTAGGTTGTTCCATAATTCCTTTATCCAATTCTGAATTAAAAGCAATAATTTGTGGCATCAGGATTGTATTCAACCGACCATGGGCAATATGATATTGAGCACCAGCAGCGTGGGCAATCCCGTGGTTCAACCCAAGATTAACTAGGTTAAATGCCATCCCGGCAATACAAGAAGCATCATGCATCTTTTGTCTGGCTTCCATATCTTTTCCATCTTTGCTGACACGCTCCAAGTACTTAAATACCATTTGGAACCCTTTTTCGGCGAGGGCATCCGAAAAATCGTTTGCATCAGTAGAAACGTAAGCCTCTAAGCAGTGGGTCAATACATCCATCCCAGTATCAACCGTAATGTTTTGTGGAGCCGAGGCAACAAGTTCCGGATCTAGCAAAGCAATTTTAGGTAAAATGTCATCCGTCACTAATGGATATTTAATCCCTTTATCGGTATTGGTAATGACAGCAAAATTCGTAACTTCTGAGCCAGTACCACTCGTCGTCGGAATAGCAATCAAATCCAAAGTTTGATCATCCTTGGCCATCTGTTTGGCAAAATATTTCATTCCTTTACTTGCATCAATTGCCGAACCACCGCCAACAGCTACCAACAATGTAGCACCGAATTTCTGAAGTGCTTCAATACCTTCAACAATTGTTGAAATTGATGGATCTGGATGAATGTCTGAAAAGATTTCGATTTTGTTGTTACTTTTCAGATGATCAGTAATTTGATCCAAATTACCTGATTTCACCATGAATGGATCTGTTACAACAAAGATTCTTTGATCATTAATCTTATTCAATCCAGCAAGGGACCCATCACCTGTCCAGATCTGAGTTTTAAACTGTATTTTTTCCAATCAGCAAACCTCCTTTATAAACATTTAGTTTATAAATAAAAACAAAACGACGCTTCGGGACACCTATGATCTAGGTATCCCAAAGCGTCATTGCTTTTTTAGTACGCCATTGTACTAGTATTATTTTTATTTACGAATGAAGTATAGCGCTTACATTTATGAATGTCAACAATTTCTCTTAACAAAAAAAGCCGCTATTTGGCGACTTCCCATAAACGCCGTTGTTCATGTTATTGCACGCCTTTGTACAATAATTTGTTGATATGAAAAGCACTCCATCTAGGCTCGAGACAGAATGCGATGCGGGCAACAAATAAAAAGATCTGACTTATAGCATATCGCTAATTACAGTGGCGAGACCGTACCGGAATTACACCGGTTTCCATTTATCCGTTGCACTTATTCAAATCAACAATCAAACGATATCATAATTAACATAATATAGTCAACATTATTTATCTAATCAACCCAATATCTCATCATAATTAAAAAGCTTCCATGAACTCGCAATATTTAAAGCTTGAATTATGTAAATGTAAGCGTTACACTTATCACAAATGTTTGGCAAAGGCGCCAAATAATCTACTCATGGTTGAGCAGGTTATTTGGCGTCTTTCTTTGCGTACTAAGGAGGGAACTTACATGCAACTATATACTAAAGTTGGCGATAAAGGTATGACTAAATTGGTCAATGGTAGCTGGATGTAAGCTGATTCCTGAGACAACTTTTAAGAGAGCGTATAATGAATAAATCGTCTCTCAAAAGGAAGGAATTTTTA
>NZ_JAHPPD010000089.1:4553-10557 GCF_019061365.1 Lentilactobacillus dabitei | reverse complement strand
TCAAAACAAAAAGAGCCCTAATCACAAAGTGATTAGAACTCGAATTTAGTTTCACCAACAACAGTTGACGAAGAGCCAGAATGCACGGCCGCCTTCGTTTCAACTTCAGAGCTAAGTCATCTTTTGGTCCCAATCTCGATCACGCTTGATGATCAAAAATACTGGTTAAATCTTCTGACTCGGAATCATCGGCGATCTTGATGTAAAAGTTTGCGAAAGCCAATTGAGTATACGGCAACACCCAAAATGACAAAACACCAAATGACAAGCCTTCCAGAATATACCAGCCTATAAAACTTAAGGCCAAAATGAAATATTCCATCTTATGCCCGGCCATCATCTGCCGGCTTTTGGTGATTGCCTCAAAATACCCAATTGGTTTGCCAGCGTCTAATGCATCACGATAGATATTTAATGCCTGAACGTAAGAGAAACTCTTGATAATCCCAGGAATCACCAACAAAAGCGACCACAAAAAAATCATGATTGTTGTCAAAATTCCCATGATAATCGCACTGATAAAATAAGTGCCATTATTCAAGATCGTAAACGATTTGGTCACTGGCTGATCGAATTTAGCCTTATTTCGCAACAAATCGATGCTGGCAAAGGTCATCCCTGCAGACAGCAAACTAATAATGATTCCTAATAAAGCCATAATGGCAAAAATCAACAGCAAGTTTTCAGTACCAGCGTTCAGGTCCCCTTCAAGGAGCATGGCATAGCTATTCTGAAACGCCTTTGACTGAATATCAATCATTGAACTGGCAAAGGAATTGCCGAACTGTAAAATAATCACTGGTAAAAATAAAATCACAAAAAATGGAAAATGACTTGATAATAGTCGTTTAGATTCAAGTTTTAAGCTAATTCGGTCCATAGAACCTCCCTTTGGTATATGGTCATTGATAGTCTCATTCTACACGTTTGGTCTGTGAGATTGAAATAATTTTTGGGTCATGCGATTTAAAGCTACGACTAATCCAAACGCGACAACTGCATAAACGGCACCACCGGGGCCAACGCCATCCAAACTGAAATTTGACACAATCACCCCACCGGTTGCTGAACCTAAGGCAATGCCAAAGTTGGAAAAAATCGAGTTGAGCGACGATGCCAGAACGATAGATTGAGGATAATCCTTTTCGGCTACTTGCAAGAAGAATAGTTGAATCGGGGAATTTAATAGTGGCATCGTGAAAATGACCAGGAATAAAACAACCACCCCGACCCAGCTATAATTGAAAGCAACTGGCATCAGCATCATCAAAATGAACTGGGCAATGAAAACGCTGGGGATGGCTCGCATGCCAGGCCCTTCACTCAATCGGCCACTCGCAAGGTTACCAATGATATTAGAGATTCCAAATACAGATAATAAAATTGTCAACGTCCCAATTGAGAACTGCAACTGCGTCGTAATGATTGGGCGCAGGTATGTGTAAAAGACATAGATTGCTGCCAAATTAAACATCAGCAGCAGCATGCCGATTCGAATCCGTTTGTCCTTAAACAGGGAAATTTGCCCATTAATACTGCTTTCTTTAACTTTCAAATTTCGTGGCAAGCTCAACCAAATCAGGCCAACGGTAACCAGACTAATCACAATCACGGTTAAAAACGAGATCCGCCAGCCAAAGTTAGTGGAGATCCAGGTTCCCAGCGGCACACCGACAACCGATGCAATACTGAATCCTGAGAAAACCCATGATAACAGCCAGCCACGCTTTGGCATTGGCGCAATATAACCCGCAAAGGTTAATCCAAGCGAAATGGCAGCACCTGCAACCGAAGCGGTCACGATTCGTGAAATTGCCAGAAAGACAAAGTTGGTGGCGAAAAAGCTGAGGATGTTGCCAAGGGTAAAGATCCCCATCATGGCCAGTAATCCAGCAAACAAGTTGTAGCGACTGATTAGAATCGTAATAAATGGGGTACTAATGGCATACACAATTGCAAAAATAGTGACTAGGTAGCCAACGGTTGCAACCGGCACGTCGAATTGCGCACCAAGATCATCCAAAATCCCCACAATCAGGAATTCACTGAACCCCAACACAAATGCAATCAGAACCAACACAAAGCTTTGAACTTTAAACTGTCTCATCGATTTTCATCTCCTTATTCGTTTTTTGAAACTCAACCTTTCATATCTTACAGTGTTTTTCTGAAAGTCGCTAGGTTAAAGTTTTGTAAAAACGCTAACAGTTTAATTATTTAATGTGGCTGTAATATTGAGTGTGTAACGCGCGGTGATTGGCAATCCGCAACGTCATTTACTTGTCCGGATTCTCAGCCCAAAGCCGAATCACTTCATCAATTCGATCAAAATCAACTGGTGATACCGATCCATCACTGCCAATCCGAACAAGTGCTGGCAGTTGCTTGGGGGAACTATATAAGTGAAGCTTCGATAAAACCGTTTGATTCTCTTCATCAGTTGCTTTAGCAACGTCAAAATAGTGAATAACCACGGAATTCAATTTGGCCGCGCCGATAATCCGTTTGGCAATCATGCGACTCATCACATCGTCAGGAGAACCGATAAATACAATGCCAGCTTGATGCTCGTTAAATAGCCTTGTGATTTCAGCAACGTCGATCGGTTTCACAAATTTTGTCAACTTCATTTTTTCCTGATACCGGTATTTTTCAATGGCTAGGATCATGCGTTCAAATAGTCGCCAGCCAAAAAGTTGCGACAAGCTGAGGAGAATAAACAGTGGCAATGCCACCACATAATTAATCAGGTAAATGACGAGCAATTCGGCATTTTTAAACAGCGCCGTATTGATTCCACCCAAAATAAATCGGGATTGGTTGCCATTTTTCAGCGGGGTAAAATATGTCGGACCGTTCCCGCAATCCATTGGCAACCCACCAACATGCGTTTGATGACCAACTTTATGTAAGATATTTCTGAACCATATGGAAGAAATTGGAAATAATCCAACAGCGTTGATGATATTAAACCAATCAAAGATGGACGAAAGATCATTGCCGCCGTTAATTGCATTTTCCCGACTAAACACCCAGAAAACAAAATAATATAGCGCACTCAGCGCATAAGTTGCCACCCATTGCAATATGCCAGTCATCCAAATCACTCCAATCTCAACCTTATTCAAATAGTTAATGGTATAACAAAAAAACCGGCGATTTGTATTTCGCCGGCTCTTTCTCTTAAACATCAACTATTTTAATTCGTTCTCCACAGCTGATGCTTTATGAGATATTCCACTTGTCAAAAAGCATCACCTCCTTTTTTGATTGTCCATAATATACAACCTTCCGGAAAAAATTGCAACCTTTTTGGATTAGTCGTCATAATCATTCTCATGGTCGTTTTGCAGAACATCATCGTTAACCCAATACTTCTGCGCAGCATTTCCTAATTTAATTCGATAGAATGTTTCGTGTTCGTTTTCGTGGTCATCCTCATCCTTGAAAGTGGCAACCGCCCTTTTATCAACGTGAACTTTGGTCTGGGTTGAAACATTCTTAGAATCCCAAGTGTAGGTCTTGTTGCGGTCGACTGAACCGGGAACATACTTATAAAGATGTTCCTCGTAATATTCATGATCCAGTTGTCGCCGAAGAACTTTGTGAATCACTTTGGGCAGTGGTTTGAGTGCTGCTGGAAGAACTTGATTTTGATTGGCTTTGATCGTTGGATTTAGGGGCACAACCAGCAAGTAATAGGGGCACAATCAACGTCATGACAGCGGCAGCGAATGATTTTTTCATGATAAAACGGCCTCCTTAAAAAGTGAGAGATGAACAAGCCAGGCTAGAACCAGTTGTGTCGAAACGATCCTAGAAAAGGGCGTAAACTAAGGTGACAAGCAAAAGCTTAAATTTTTGAACTCGTGATTTAAAATCATTTCCCACAACTAATCGGCTTAAGATAAACATTCTGTAATATATTCCTGAACTAATTATATCGGACCAGCCATCAAAATGCGAACATTATTACTTTGAAAATGACATGGCATTTTACAACTATGTTTACAAAGGCTATTTTACAACTCAAAAAATCCTCAAAGATGAACGAAATCCATTCACCTTTGAGGATTTTAAGTTTTAAACTAAAAGTGAAACATCGTGAAAATCAATAACGCCTTCACCAATTCCATGACTCACGCTAATCCAACACACTATATGAATAATTTCGATAATACTTGTTAGTTGGGAAAACATGGTAAGTGCCCACACCCTTATACTTCACGAGCACGTTTTTATAAGACCCACCAATAAGCTTCTTCTTAGTCTTATATTGGCCCAAATCTTTAGAATCCGAGCTGGTCTTATTAAATGAATACCAACTTCCCCATTTCGATACTTGTAACTTTCGATAACCCGATTTAGAAGGGGTGTAGGTTTTGCCGTTGGCCGTAAAACTATGGGTAGTGATTTTAATGACATTGAACTTCTTGTCACCTCTGTACTCATACCAAGTTCCTCGGAGTGCCTTGGGAGTTGTCGTAGAAGAACTCGCTTGAGCTTCAACCGGGTTCATGGACAGACTAATACCAAAGACAATAAGTACAGCGAGGACTAATAAACGTAACTTTTTCATGATCGCACCTCCTTGCATAAAAGTATATCATGCATTGAATCATTTGAATTTAAACATCTGACTACAATTATTTTACAAAAAACGTCACTGGCAGATGATTCCACCAGTGGCGTTTTATCAATGTTTTAGCAATATTTTATGAGAAAAATTGACCGATATTTGACTGGCGGCTGAAAATAACAATGCTCATTTTGCAAACATATTACTGGATGACTACAAAAATTGCTAAATGAAATAATTTTACGTTGAGACTCCTAAAAAAAGACTATCAGGAAACTGTCTCAATGGCGTCGGACCGGCCAAGAAAAGACATCTAACCGACTATTCCCAAAAGAATTTCCAGAAGTCCCACCATTAAACATTCATATAGATAGATAAAAACATTGTCAACGTTCCAGCCATCACGAAGAAATGCCAAATTAAGTGCAGCCCGGGAATCCTTGGGAAACTATAGATGACTGCTCCGGTGGTGAAGATGACGCCACCGGCTACCAACAGCCAAAAGCCACTCGTACTCAAATTGGTGTATAATTCTTTCCCCAAAAACATGCACAACCAACCCATCAGGACATAAATGGTGGTCTCCGTTTTCTGGTATTTGCCATGAAACACAATGTGGCTGATAATGCCACCTAACGCTAATACCCAAATACTTGCCAACAAGATATTTCCCCAAATATTATTCACAAAGATAATACAATACGGCGTGTAAGTGCCAGCAATTAATAGGAAAATATTACTGTGGTCTAAAATCTGGAAAATCCGTTTTGCCCGCGTAAACACAAAACAATGGAGCAACGTTGACGCTAAATAGAGTGAAAGCACAGTAATACTATAAATAATCAGGCTGGTAATCGCCGGGGTGGATAACTTGTCATGATATGCTCTGATCAGCAGCATGATTGACAGCCCTACCCCAACCACGAAGGAGACGCCATGAGTAACGGCGTTCAATACCTCATATATAATTTGCTGTTTGGTTATTTTGACGGTTCCATTCTTCACGATGACGCCTCCTGATAATAGTGAGCGGATCCAGGCGGTTAGAGATCGGAGTGTAAGTCTCCTCGAACGGAAATTCCGGTTTTGGGAATTTTTGTTCGAGGTGCTTACATGCAGATCTCTGCCTGGAGGAGCTGTCCTAGATAAGTGAGCGGATCCAAGCGGGAATAATCGGAATATAAGTCTCCTTCTGCAGAAATCCTGGTCTTGGGGATTTTTGCAGAAGGTGCTTATATGCAGATTATTGCTTGGAGGAGCTGTCCTAAATAAGTGAGCGAAGCAAAGCGGTTAAAAGTCGGAGCATAAGTCTCCGCCAACAGGAATCCCGGTTTTGGGGATTTTTGTTGGTGGTGCTTATGTGCAGACTTTTGCTTTGTGCAGCTGTCCTAAATAAGTGAGCGGAGCAAAGCGGTTAAAAGTCGA
>NZ_JAHPPD010000089.1:0-4501 GCF_019061365.1 Lentilactobacillus dabitei | reverse complement strand
CATAAGTCTCCGCCAACAGGAATCCCGGTTTTGGGGATTTTTGTTGGTGGTGCTTATGTGCAGACTTTTGCTTTGTGCAGCGGTCCTAAATAAGTGAGCGGAGCAAAGAAGTCGGAGTGTAAGTCTCCTTTGAGAGAAATTCCGGGTTTGGAAATTTTTTTCAAAGGTGCTTACATGCAGACTTCTGCTTTACACAGCTATCCTAAAACCATCATAAGATATAATGGTCGTCTAGTCAAGATAATGTAGATATCAAATCTACGTTCTTTATTTTCAAGCCTCAATATGTCATAATAGCAATATTCAAATCAAAGGAGCTGCTTAAATGCTCAAACAAACGATTGGCCACAAGTTATCACAAATTTCATTGCCATTATACGCTGAACTGCCGTCAATTGACCTCTACATGGATCAGGTAATCGACCAGATAAATCAGTATCTGACCCCACTCACAAACACGACCATCACCAAATCAATGATCAATAGTTATGTCAAGAAAGGGTTGGTTGACCGCCCGATAAAAAAACGATATTCACGTGATCATATTGCAACAATTCTAGTGGTCAGCATTCTCAAGCAAATCCTATCATTGAACACGGTTGCCGATGCAATCAAAATTGCGTTGACGCTAAACCCAATCCCGCAAGCCTATGATCAGTTCATCAAAGTTTTCAACGATGAGCTTAAGAACCTGGACCACGACCACGCTTCTGCCAAACAATATCAATCAATTGCCATTCAATCTCTTCTATATAAACTAATCGTCGAAGATTTAATCCGTCATAGTGTCGAGAAATGAGGTAACCAAATGAAAATAACCATCATTCAACATGTCCCATTTGAAGTTCCCGGCTTAATTGATCAATGGATTACCGAGAACCAGCATGAGCGCGAACTGGTCCCACTATTTGAGAATGGCTATCAGTTACCAACCGCAGATACAATCAGTTTTCTCGTTGTGCTGGGTGGCCCGATGAGCGCCAATGATCATTTACCGTGGATTCAAGCAGAACGCCAGCTCATTAAGGAAGTGGTGACGGCAGGCAAACCAATGTTAGGCGTTTGCTTAGGCGGCCAACAATTGGCTAAAGCATTCGGCAGTAAGGTGATTCCCACCCCTAAAGAAGTTGGCTTCGGCCCAGTTTCAACCAGCCAACTTGCCCAACGTTTATTTGCTGCAAATCATGCCTATCAAGTTCTTCACTGGCATGGTGAAGGCTTTGAAGTTCCCGCCAATGCCAGCGGCCTCTTCTCTAGTCAGGACTGGGCAAATCAAGGATTTCAGCTTGGATCTGGAATTGGGTTGCAATTTCATCTTGAATCAACCCCAGCGACCCTGAGCGAATTGGTTGCGGCGGATCAGGACTTTATTTCGGGATCAAGATTTCACGAAACCCCCAATCAAATTTTAAATACGCAATTTGATCCCACGTGCCGAACCTTACTGTTTCAAATTTTGAATAATCTATCAACATTTTGTCATGTTAATTAGTAATTCAATGCATAGTTGATTAATATCATCGCGAATATATTACATCAAGATTGCAAAAGGCTAATTCTTTGACATTGATTTGTAATATTGTATACTCAAACTGGTTCTATAGATAGACAAAGGGGGAGAAAGTTATGAGTAAATTTGCAACGGTTGTCGCAAGTGCCATCTTGGCAGCACCTTTTATTGGCGTTGCGCCAATGACTGCTAGTGCGGCTAAAACAAAGAGTTATAAATTTGCCATTACATCATCAAAATTCTTCAAAAAAGCCGCAACCTATCACACTAAGGACAATTCAGTAACTGTCTACAAGGGTGCGATTGGCGCCGACACACCAAACGTTATCTTTACGGTAAAAGGCAAGATCAAACCAAGCACGACCTTCAAAGTTGACAAAACAATAAAAGCTAAGAGCTTTGCAACCAAGAAGACCAGCTCATTCTCTTATGTAAAGGGTCAAGGCTGGGTTAAGAGTGCATTGATCACTAAAGGCGCGTTTGAAAGAGCGGACTAATTTATTAGGCGAAATTAAGTCGTTAACGATTCGTTATTAATTTTATGATGGCAATCGTCTTAAAGCGACTTAATCCGCCTCATCAAAACACAATTTACAATGAAGGTGCGATGTTCATTCCGGGCATCACACCTTTTCATTTACATATTATATAGATAGGAGTTGGTCAAAATGGACAGGCCTGCATTAAAAAAGGATGCCAAAAGTATTTTAAATAGCCATTTTTCATTTTATTTTCTACTGTGGTTACCAATCTTTATTCTGGAAGCCGTTGGGGGGATCATGTATGTCCCCGATATGGAACGGAGTGATCCGTTTACGATTACCGTCAATATTGGATTTTTCCTCACCCTACTTGCTTCAATCATGACAATCGGTGTGTTCTTCATCAGCATCGACGCGATTCGACAAACCTTAACCTATGAGAATCCGCTGCAAAAGTCATTCACCATCTTCTCTCGAGGAGAATACTTCTTAGGCACAATCTTACTGTATATTTTAATTAGCATTTTCACATTTCTGTGGACCTTATTATTGGTCATTCCAGGAATTATCAAGGCCTTCTCATATTCGCAAGCCTATTATATTTACCGGGACGCGATTGATCATGGTGAGCAAATTGGCTATCTTGACGCGATTACCCGGAGTCGCCAATTGATGGACGGTCATAAATGGGAATACTTCGTGATGATCCTGAGCTTCATTGGCTGGGGCTTGGTGGTTCTCATCACATTTGGAATTGCAGCTATCTGGGTTCAGCCTTACTATACGTTGAGCTTTGCGAACTTCTACAACGAACTGGCCGATCAGCAAACTGTTCAGCCAGCCACTTCGGTTATCGATGCGCCACAACAATCAATTGACTCGTCAGACAGTTCATCAAGCGATGATGCCTCTGACGATTCTAAACAGTAATCTGATTTGTTTTATTTAAGACTGGGAGTAGGCGTTTTGATCCCAGAATTTAACGGAAAGGACCAATTATTCCTGATTTTGGAATAGTTGGTCCTTTCCGTTAAATGGCAGGGATCAGCCGTTTGGCGCAGCTTTTATCAATATAAGATGGGAAAGCCAAGTTGTATTTATAAATATCTTATCGACTAATATCTCAACCCCTTTTTATATTCCCACCACCTATCTAAAACATGGTCCCAAAAGACGATTGTGGTACGATAATGGCAATAAGGATTTCATCACATCAGACTAACAGATTGGGGATATTCACATGCAGGTCACAACGTTCGGGGAAATCATGCTCAGATTAACAACTCCTGGTAATGATAAATTGATGCAGTCAACTCATTTCGATGCAAATTACGGCGGCGCTGAAGCCAACGTTGCCGTTTCATTGGCCCAGCTGGGCGATCAGGTTGCCTATGTGACCAAGCTCCCAGAAAACGACTTAGGCAGCGGCGCGGCTGCAGCAGTTGCCAAATTTGGTGTCGATATAACCAAAATTCTTCGTGGCGGCAGTCGCTTGGGGATTTACTTTCTCCAACGTGGTAACGGCATCCGTCCCAGCGAAGTCATTTACGATCGCGCCGATAGCGCCTTTGCGGCATCCAAAGCCAGCGATTACGATTGGAACACACTACTGGCAAAGACCAGCTATTTTTATATTTCGGGCATCACCCCGGCACTCTCAGAAGAATTACAAACCACTTTATTGGCCGCCATCAAGGTTTGTAAACAACACCAAATCCCCGTGGTTTACGACGCTAACTACCGCGGCAAGCTCTGGTCATCTGCGGATGCCATCGCCTTTAACGAACAAATCATGCCCTACGTTAATATTTGTCTCGTCCATGATGAAGATATTTTTGATGCATTTGGCATTGAGACTGCCTTTAATGGCGACCGCAGCAGCGTCATCGACCAAAAAAAGTCATTTGAAGACAGCATGAGCTTAATTACCGATATGTATCCAAGTGTTCACACGGTTGGTAGTATTGTGCGCAATATTTACTCCGTTCAACATGGCAAATGGGCATCGTTGATGTTACGGGATGGCCAGTTTTACGAAAGTCCTGCTTATGACATCAACGTTAACGCCGAAGTGGCCAGCGGCGATGCGTTTGGTGCTGGCATGATTCATGGCTTCTTGCATCAATTCACGCCCCAGGATCAATTAAATTACGCTATGGCAGCCGCGGTTCTAAAACTAACAATCCCCGGCGATTTTAATTTGGCAACTGATCAAGAAATTAGAGCCATCATGGCAGCCAACGGGAACAATATGAATCGCTAATTTTCGAAAGCCTTACCATTACTGATTGTTTAGGCATTTAAGAATTTTTTAATGAAAGGATTCGCAGAAATCTCCTGATTTTAACCAGGTAGATGAATGCACAAACTAACACCAAAAGGTGTTATCAGCGTTGATTATCGATATAGTGTTCAACAACTTCCCTGCTCATGTAGTAGCTGCGTGACCATAAATGGCCACCCCAAAACTTTTGGGCTTTTACTTCCGGGTGCTTCTCAAAGAATAGGC
>NZ_JAHPPD010000088.1 GCF_019061365.1 Lentilactobacillus dabitei | reverse complement strand
TCAAAACAAAAAGAGCCCTAATCACAAAGTGATTAGAACTCGAATTTAGTTTCACCAACAACAGTTGACGAAGAGCCAAAATCCAAATCAGGATTTTAGGGAGGCTGTTCTTATCTTTTAACCGATACTTTTCGTCACTTTGATTAAGTGCATTTGCTTCAGCAATAACCGGAACAGCAACCTTTTCAAAGATCCCCGGCCATAATTCCGACGCAACTGATGCTCTATCAGGACTGCTCCTCCAGGCAAAAACTTCCTCATAAGCACCTTATCCAAAAATCCAAGCCCAGGATTTCTGGATAAGGAGACTTATGATCCAGTTTCTAACCGCCTGGATCCGCACACTCTCTACAGTGAAATCAAATCCTTCACACTAAAGTTCAGGTTAATCTGATAATCCGCCTCACTTGGGCGGTTAAACTTAACAATTACTCTCCGATTTTCACCGTTAAAGAACCAACCTTGACTGGCTTGCTCAAATTTCTCAAAATTCAAGAACTGTTCAACTTCACTGTTGCCAATCGAAACCTGAGCGGGAGCAATTTGTGGACATAGTACTTCCAGCTTGAACTGCTTAACCTTTGATGTATATTGGCCTTCATTATGGACATCAATAACAACGCCCGCTTCTGAACTGGCAACATGATAATTCGTTGTCAAATAATCACCCTGTTGATAATCATTGGTCTTACCGTCATCTTCGTAAAGGGTAAATGAACTCTCAACGGACGGCTCAACTAACAAATTAAGATTATCAATAACTTGGTTATGAATGTTCAACAATCCCGGTGCCGTTGGAATAATGCCACCAGCCCGCAGGAACATTGGAATACTATGCAGGTCAACTGACACTTGGATCGTTTGGCCACCATCATAATAATGACCATCAGCTAAATCAACCCATTTCGCCCCTTTTGGCAAGTACACTGGCTTGACCGTTTGACCTTTGTCTAATACGTTGGCAACCAACAACGATGGTCCCAACATAAACTCAAAACTTTCTTCCAGTACCTTCGGATCATCTTGGAACTCGTAAACCAGTGGCCGCATAATTGGCGATCCTTTGGTCGATGCTTCGAACAGTAATGAGTAGAAGTACGGCACTAAGCGATACCGTAAGCGAATGGCATCGCGGATATATGAAGTATATTTTGGATACATCCACGGTTCCGTGACCGTGTTATCGTCATTGGAAGAATGAATCGAGAATCGCGGTTGAAAGATGCCATTTTGAACCCACCGCACAAATAGTTCTGGTTCGGGAGCTGGGCCGTCAAAACCGCCGATGTCACATCCCTGGTTGGCAACGCCAGAAAGACCCATCCCTAAAATAGTTGGAACATTATACTTCACGTTGGTCCAAGACGTCCGGTTGTCACCTGCCCAGGTCTGAGCATAGCGCTGGATGCCGGCAAAGCCCGCTCGGTTGATAAGATATGGGCGGACATTTGGATTATAGTCATGAATTGCCTTCTTGGCAGATTTAGCCATCATTGTCGGCATAATTGGCTTGAGGCTTGCAATTGGCTTGCCTAAGCCATCGGCCGCCGCCTGCGCCTGACCATCATTGATTTCATACTCATTATTATCGTTCCAAATTGAGGTGATTCCCTTAGACAACAATGCCTTGGTCATAAATTTGTTCCAAGTATTCCGACCATCTTCACTGGTGAAATCGATGAAGTGGGCATCGCCACCCCAGTATTGATCGACCTCATAGCCCTTTTTATCTGGGGTCTTGATAAAGGCATTGCCAGCTTCAAAGTCCTTCATAAATGGATGAGTTAGTAACATCCCCGGCTTGATATTCGGGGCCAATAGCACCCCGCGTTTTTTCAATTCCGCAATAAAGTTGTCCGGATCCGGGAAACGTTTCTTATTCCAATTAAAGACGTAACGCTTGCCATCGTCACCGGAAGTATAGCCTGATGACAGGAAGAAGCCGTCACAAGGAATCCCGTTCTTCTTGCAGGTATCCACAAAGTCCAAAATTGCTTGGTCGGCGTTATGATCCAATTCGGTATAATGCATCGTCGAACCCATATAGCCTAGAGAAGCTAATGGCATCAAAGCACTCTTGCCAGTCAAATCGGTATAGTGTTCGACCACGTCCTTAATTGTTGGGCCGCCAATGAAGAAGAGGTCAACATCGCCACCATCACACTCAAAATAACTGAATCGTTTCCAGTAATTACTGTGCTCGCTGTCCATGTCAAAGACCGAATCGTAGGAATTATTGTAGAACATCCCAGTTGCGGTGTTCAGCGTAGAATCCAGATTGATATAAAACGGAATCATCTTATAAAGCGGATCGGATTTAGCAGCATTCCAGCCAAGCGAATCAGTATTATGCATTCGCATCCGTCGTTTAAACTTGTTCAATTCACCAGACTTTTCGCCAAAACCATAGAAGAAGTTGTGATCCCCCATTTTGGTGTAATGATACGAACGGCCATTGTCATCCTGCATAAAGGAGCGTTTAGGCAAATCTTCATGAAGCACCGTGCCTGTCTTATCCGTTATCTTAAATTCAAACGGATCTTTGCGGATGTGTAAGTCATACTTGGGACCGTTAATCAGGTATTCATCGCCTTGATCTACTGGGGTAATTCCTAGCGGTGAAACCTTATGGCGTTCATCTTTAAACAGATCATCCAGTTGATCATCCCAGGCCGTTTTGACCAAGGCGTATGATTCTTCGGGATCAAACTGATCTTTGAAAGTTCCGCGAATTCGAATGATATTTTCATCTAACAGGTAAATTTGAAATTGAGCCCCATCGGTTTTCATCAATAAGTGGTTACCCTCTGGGATGACTGACAATAATTTTCGACTGACTTTCATGCATAATCCTCCAATTTATAAATGATTCTGTTATTTTTTATAGCCAAAATTAGGAATTGAATTCCAACGTTTGCTTAAATACCGAACGACTGATTTCGGTTCGCGAGAGCGGGTGAAGACGCCCTTCTTGTTCCCTTGGACCCGCTGAATCCCATACTTGGTTTGGAAATCGGCAAAGTTCCATAATTGTTCGCCCACAAAATTAGGAATCTCATCAAAGACTTTACTATTCATACGGTAGTAATCTTCTTGGAACTCTTCCGACCACGGCTCATCATAGGCGCTATGCAGCCCAGGGATCGTATCGGCACCATATTCAGTGTACATAATTGGCTTATCCGGATACTTAGCCTGCCACTGCTTTAATTCATCCCTGGTTTTCTTTTCAGAAATCGCCAGATCACCCGTGTCAAGATACCAGCCATAATAACGATTCAGGCAAATGACGTCCGGCAGGTCACTGCTTTTATCTGATTCAGGGTTGGACCAAACCAGGTCAATATAGGTCAAGGGCCGTTTTTGTGGATCGAGCTGCCGAGCTAACTTAAAGAGTGGCTCGAAGTATTCATGAGCGCCCTTGGAATAATTGGCCGCTTCATTGGCAATTGACCACATTACCACACAGGCGTGGTTCTTATCTCGATCAATAATTTCATGGATGGCCTGGCGATGGGCTTCACCGGTCTTTAAATCTTTCCAGGTATCATCTTGATAGCCCGGCTTAGAAATTTCACTGTTGTCAAAGGTAAATGACACCATCAATCCAACCGCAGGGGTTTCGTCGATAACCACAATCCCCTCACGATCACACAAGCGCATCATTTCATCAGAATAAGGATAGTGAGATGTTCTGAATGAATTAGCCCCCATCTTCTTCATGAGATTCAGGTCAAGGACATTATAAGCTTCGTTCAACCCTTTACCATTGACGTAAGTATCTTCATGTTTGCCGAAGCCTTTGAAATAAAATGGCTGGCCGTTGATGAGAAATTTGCCCTGCTTAACTTCAACCGTCCGAACACCAAAGGGTTCTTCATAGACATCAACCACTTTGCCATTGATAAGGCCTTCAACCTTGGCGGTATAAAGATAGGCCTTAAGTGGCTGCCACAAATGAATATTTTTAATCGGCAGCTGTTCAGATAATCCCTGGGCCTCGGCAACTTGATTCCCATCTTCGTCAAGAACAGTGGCTCTGATTTCGTCAAACTGCTCGCCACCTGTTTGCACCGTCAAATGAACATTGGCTGAATTATTTGCCAAGTCAACCGCTGGTGCCACTACCAGATCATCAATATGAGCTTGGGGAGTTGAATAAATCTTTATTGGTCGATTTAAACCGGCATAATTAAAGAAATCAAAGTTTTCATCAACCTTACGGATAATGTGACCACCCGCATCCTTGGTTTCACTGTAATTACCCACCGGAATTGTTGAATAATCCAAAATATTACTCAATTTAACCGTTAGTAAGTTGTTTTCATCTTTAAGATAATCATTGATTTCAACTTCAAATGGGGTAAAACCACCCTTATGATGCGTAACTTCTTTCCCATTTATATATACCCACGCCTCATGCGTCGCAGACCCAAACCTTAGAACTAGTCGTTGACTTCTCAATGAATTGGCGACTGTAAATTGGCGCTGATACCAAAAGTACCCGGTATGATTTCTAATCTTAGCTTCAGCCGTTTGATCATTAAATGATGCCGGCACCGCCATCACATCATCCGTTGGCAATGATTTGCCAGGATCAATTGGCGTTGTTTCCGGATCGATCATGAATTTCCAAACTCCGTTTAAATCAATCACCGTTCGACTCATCGTATTAATTGGATATAACATACTGCTTATCTCCTTACTTATACTTACAAGAGCGACCATAACCATCATCAAACTAATACATCAGTATTGGTACCTCTCAAAATATAGCACATTCAGATAGCGCTTTCAATCATTGTCGAATCTGTTTGCCCAAATTTTTCTGTTTATTGAACAACAGCCCGAGGTAATTAGAGTTGCAGTTGGCGTTTTACCATCAGAATGCCGGAAGAATGGTCGGGGCAACTGCTGCTTAGTCCCCTTTAGGAGCAAACGCGCTCAAAGAAGCAGCCGCTTAATATATAAAGGACGCCATCAAAATCCAAGACCAGGATTTTAATGGCGTCCTTTATATAACCGCGTCTAACCGCTTCTTTTCGCGCTCTTTACTTCTTCATATCCATCGCATGGCCACCGAATCCGTGACGCAATGCTGATACGACTTTTCCTGTAAATGTATCTTTTTCTTCTGAACGTTGACGAGCATAAAGTGAATCAGTAATAACTGGGACTGGAATGCCTTGCTTTAAGGCTTCCTGGACCGTCCACTTACCTTCACCTGATGAGAACATCTTGCCAGTAATCTGATCCAAATTAGCATCATTGGCAAATGCTTCTTGAGCCAATTCCATGAGCCAGCCACGGATCACTGAACCATTGACCCAAACTTTGGCAACGGCTTCGTTATCATAATCGTATGGGCTGTGGTCCAAAACATCATAGCCCTCACCAATTGCTTCCATCATGCCGTACTCAATTCCGTTGTGAACCATCTTCAAATAATGGCCAGAACCTGGCTTACCAGTATATAGATAACCGTCTTTAAGTGAGATATCTTCGAAGAGCGGCTTCAAATGTTCAAATTTTTCAGCACTTGGCCCACCAATCATAAAGTTGCCGCCATTCAAGGCACCGTTCTTACCGCCAGAAGTTCCGCAGTCAAAGAAGTTGATTCCTTTTTCTTCAGCAATTTTATTATGTCTGATTGAGTCTTCGTAGTATGAATTACCACCATCGATCAAATAGTCGCCGGTTGACAGAAAACCAACCAGTTCATTCACAGTCGAGTCGGTTGGCTTGCCTGCAGGTACCATGATCCAAACAGTGCGAGGGGCACTTAATTTGTTAACAAGATCTTCATTACTTGAAGCCGGGGTTGCCCCAGCCTCCTGAGCTAACTTAACATTATCCGGATTCAAATCAAATGCAACCACTTCATTACCGTTACGAATTATGTTCTTAACCAAGTTAAGACCCATTTTTCCAAGACCAATCATACCGATTTGCATAAGCAATCATACCTCTTTCATCTAATATACTAGTTAACTGCTAACTCTTACAGGAACATTATATTATCTGAAAAGAATTTTCGCAAGACATTTGTATCAAGTTTTTCGGTTAATTTACTGAGCAAGTTTAAGCAAGAAAAAGATTGCGCTACCAACCCCTTAATATCAGCGCTGATAATTATTCGATCTTTTATTATCCAAGAAAATTACTTTCACAATATCTGAAAATGATTTACATTCACTGACGAATTCTTTTAAAAACTGCCGTACCAATCAATAAGACTACCCCAACAGTTGCCACGTCAATCCCTGCTAGCAAGCCTCTAATTTGGTAGTTGAACGCTACTCGATGCCTTCCTGGTGATAACTCAGCTCCGACAAACCCCGAAGCCACCCTCTTTACCGGCTGATTTTTACCGTCAACTTTGAGGTGCCACCCTTTATCATACGGAATACTCAACAGCAAAGTCCGTCGATTATTGAAAACAGTAATTGTCCCTTTGAAATGGCCACCATGCCAGTCTAGGCGATTGTTATCCTGCAACCGGAGTTCGTGGCGGTTCAACACCCGCACTGCCTGCTCAAATTTGACATTGTTTAACCCATCAAGGTGAGTAGCCGGATCCGGCAGCTCCTTGATCGAGTGGATGGTAATCGTGGAGATTTGGCCTTTTTCCAAGTTCCCCACCGGGATCATTTCAGTCCCTAAGCCACTATAGAGATTTGATAGTTTTCTTCCATTAATGTAAAAGGCCACGCCATGGAGTCGGACATGGGGCAAATACAAGTAGTGATCACCAGTCGTATTCGCTCTGAAGACCACTTTGTATTGATAAAAGTCTCGGAAGGTCTGCTGGCTGGTGCTCATAATCTGAGGGCGCTTGAAATACTGTTCTGAATTTCCCATTTCGGCTTGAACCAGCCGATTCTGATTGATGAATGGCTCATTCTTAACAAACTTTAACTGTTGCATTCGATTGCTGGTCATGAAGCCCAATCCGGCGACGTTTTTTTGCACCGACAGTGAATTTTCGTGCTTGCCAATGTAGTAGAAATACTTCAGGGCCAGTAGATGTTCGCTGACCGGGGTACTGCCGAACATATCAATCCGCCGGATATTACGACTTGAAAATCCTAAATTCTCCAAAACGTGGTGCGTGTGAAAGTTAAGTGTTGAACTATACGAACTCAACCCGTGATTTTTGAAAACGAATGAATCATTGTACCCACTATACGGGACCCTAAATAATTTTCTAAACGGTTGGTCAACGACTAGCAGCCGATAGAACTGGTGATTGGCTCGTTCCCGCTGCTCAATTTTGCCAATTAAGCGGCTGGACTTTGCGTACGTCCGTTCAAACTGATGCTGATTACCAAATGGTGCCCCGGATGTGGCAACCAAGAAATTAAGCATCAATTCGAAGGCCAGAGTAATCATAAGCACGTATTTGGCAGCCCGACGTTTGTTCGCTACGGAAAGGATTGCCAGCGTCGTCACAGCTAGAAACCCAATTGCCAAAAAATAAACAGCATTTCCAACCATTAATTGTGGAATTTTGAACGTGTACATCCCCATCTTCTGCTGGAAAATATTGGCAAAAATATAGCCAATCGTGATCGCAATTCCAACCCCAACGGCCGAAAATGCTACCACCTTTTTTTCATGGAAGACCCCCTGCAGATAACCTTCATAAGCCACCATGATGAGAGCAAAGCTAAATAGAAACACCATCCGAAACGGGAAGCCTGCCGGTGGTTGCAACATGTGCCAAAACGTATTCAATGGCAGCAGCCACATGCCAAGAAAAATACTGCCGAGCAAGAGCCCGGATGCCTGCTTATTTCGCTTATCAACTCGCTTGGAAAAGAAGTACGCCACTCCGGCCACAATGAATAACGAACCAGTGAAGATACTGGGATTATGGACAAGTCGGCCGGCAAAGTCATTCCCGCCAACCCCCAAGTTGACCGCGAAGCTGGGTCCAAATGTCCCCTTCAGTAGAAAATTAGCCGGCAAAATATCCTTCTTCCCAGTTGCCAACATCGCAATGATGGTTGGAATCAGGACAATAGCTGATAACATCCCCGAAATGAGTGAATACCACAAAAACTGAACACCTTTGCGCCAATGAAACTGAATGTGCTGGGCTAATGGAATCCGCTTCGGTTGGCTTTGCTTGGTTAAATAGATAAAGTAAATCACCGCAAAAATACAGATAATATAACCCATATAATAGTTGGTCAAAATAATGGCTGTAAGCCCGAAGACGTACAGACCGCCCTTATTTTGATGAAATAGCCGTTCCAATCCATAAATCATGATTGGCAGCCAAATCAGCGCGTCCAGCCACATTACATCAAAGAAATACATTGAAACAAATCCGCATAATCCATATGCTAGACCACCACAAATCCCCATGAAATCATAAGATCGATATTTATTGCCGAGGAAGATGCTCATTGAAATACTACTGAGAATCATCTTGATCCAAATAATCAGGTCAATGGCAATCGGCAACTGAGCCGGCTTAAACAGGACAATCATTAAATTCAAAGGACTCAGTAAATAGTAGGCATAAATGGGGACTAAGCTGTCACCAATTGAAATTAGAAATGAATAGCTGGAAAACGACAGATGTAACAGCTGGCGACGAAGTTCTGCAAAAAATTGCAAATACTGGGTGGAAAGGTCACTGATTAACAGATTTCGACCACCAAAAGGCGCCAGTTGGAGCACTAGAAATAGCATGCTCATCAATAAAGCCGGTGCAACAATTGCCCCAATAACATATAAAACTTTACGTGTAAAAAAATCCCTTCGTAACATTAAAATTCAACTTTCTATTCTTTATTTGAAGCGCTTAGATCGCTATGCTAGTCCACTTCCATCCAGATTTAGTATACATTTCCTGATCGACGGTTGCCGAATTGGTGCTCATTTTAACCAACAATTATAGAACTTTAACCAAATGTTACACTTCACCACCTTAACTTGTAACAAAAGGCGTTATTTTTGACATTTTAACCGTAATCTGGGTCTAATTCAGCCAAATGTGAAGAATATAACGCATTATTGCAATTAATTATAAGGATATCATTCCCATGAGCACGGCATTCACAGGGATTTTATGAAGCAATGAAATTTTCTTTAACCTTTATGAAACACTATTGAGATTGTTTGGTAGCATTCTTCCCCTATAATACTTCTTGTAGCTTTAAAGGAGGACTATTAAATGAATTCAACTTTTAAAAAAATAGCCGGCCTGTTTATGGGGGCAATGGCAGCATTTACGATTAGCACGAACGTATCTGCCAGCAAAACCAAAATTGCCGATGTCTCACAATACCAAGGAAACATTAATTGGCGTAAGGCATCTAAAGAATTAAAATTTGCAATCATCCGGGTTCAACATGGTGACACTGGGGATGCTGATTTCCGGATCGATACTAAAAAAGATATCAACGCGAATGGCGCATATAAATATAAAGTCCCATTTGGCCAATATGGTTACGCAGAATTCTCAAGCGTTGCCGATGCCAAAAAAGAAGCAAAGGACTTTTACAAGCGTTCCAGCTCCAAAACCAGATTTTACGTATTGGACAATGAACATCGCAAAGGAAAAGGTTCTGAACAAGCCTACGTCAATGCATGGTTAAGCACGATGCGCAAGTTGACTAACAAGCCGATTGTTTACTACTCATATCAAAATTATGTGAATGTTCATAAAATCAACTATTCCAAGTTTGACGGCTCTTGGATTGCCAATTACTCACAGAAGCCAAACGTCTCAACCGACCTTTGGCAATACACTTCAAAAGGTCGCCTGAGTGGTATTACCGGCAATGTTGATTTGAGCAAGATCGTTGATAGTCAGACGGTTAATTCATGGCTCAAGCAGTCATCCGCCGATCAGGCAAAACCAACTTACTTCACTTCTGTTCCATCAAGTAAGCAGGTCACAACGACCAGAAACATTTATCAATATAACGATGTTAATTTCAAATCGCGCGTTTCTAAATTAGCTGCCGGTCAAAAATTAACCGTTAAAACCGTA
Source organism: Lentilactobacillus dabitei (assembly GCF_019061365.1). Lineage (GTDB taxonomy): Bacteria > Bacillota > Bacilli > Lactobacillales > Lactobacillaceae > Lentilactobacillus > Lentilactobacillus dabitei. The sequence continues at coordinate 788 of NZ_JAHPPD010000088.1, read as the reverse complement.
AGCAAATCGGATCACGGCGCTTATCGCTTTGAATTATCAAACGGCAATTACATTACTGCTAATAAAGCGTACGTTTCTAACTAAAGAATTTTAAAAAAGGGGAATATTATAATCGTGACACACAAAGCTATTAAATCAGTCTTAAAACCATTCTTATTGTTCGTTGCATTATTTGCCTTCGCTGTTGCTGCTTATTCGGCCGCAACCAGCGCCAGTGCAGATAGTACCGATCCTTCGTATTCAAAGGTTTATAACGAAGCTAAGAAGCATCTTGGTTCCCGTTATGTATACGGTGCCGTTGGTCCTACCCACTTTGATTGCTCAGGCTTCACCAAGTACGTTTACAAGAAGTCAATCCAGAAATCAATTCCGAGAACCGCTCAAGCCCAATATAACGGAACAAAGAAAGTTTCTAAGAAGAATATCCAAAAAGGCGATTTAGTATACTTTGGCGGTAGCAAGCACAGCATCTCACACGTTGGGATGTACATTGGTAACGGTCGAATGATCGATTCCCAAAACCGCGGTGTGATTACTGAAAATGTTTACTCACCTTGGTGGCACGTGGTTGGCTTCTCCCGCCCTGCTACTTTGAGTTATGATGATTAATAATTAAATAGTTGTACGCCAAAAGGCATCGACCACTTCAGATTGTGATCGATGCCTTTTTGATATCTCTTGAATCTGATTCTGCTTGGTTAGGTTTGAAAGTAAGCACTAAATAACTGGACGTCTACTTCGTAGACGTCTTTTTGAGTACCATAGAATTATTAATTAAGTATGAGGTG
>NZ_JAHPPD010000087.1 GCF_019061365.1 Lentilactobacillus dabitei | reverse complement strand
TGAATTGACTACTATATTTTGTCACAAGAAAAGCCCCACAATCATTAGACTTACTTGTCTAACAATTGTAGGGCACTTCAAAATTGAATTTTAGAGGGGGCTACTTATATGAACGCGTCAAATCGTTGCTTTTCGCGCTCTACAGAATTTCACAGAACTCGATCGTCTCTTCATTCGGTCCAAGGATATTAAAGAACTTAATCCCGTTGTCCCAGAATGATGGGATTGATTGGATTTCGTCGTTTACTAGTCGTAAGCCCTGAGCCTTGGCGTCGGCGAATGCCTTTTCCACGTCTGGGGTGTTCATTGAGATATGGTTGATTGCGCCCGCTTTTCTTGCGGTTGGGTCGCCTTCCCAGGTTTCGATCGTCAAGTTGCCAAATCGCATGAATGCACAACGGTTCTCGCCGTTATGGAATAAGCCTGCTTGTTCAAAGCCAAGTGATTTGTAGAATTCAATTGTCTTGTCTAAATCAACTGAAGGGATCCCAACGTGTTGGAGTCCGGTAAAATCATCTTTCATTGCCATCGTTTAATTGCCTCTTTTTTAATTATTTTATCCGTGGATAAGCGCTTTGTTTTACTCACTTATTTACCGACATCCAAAGCCTGATGCTTCAGGTGAGGGAAGACTGCTTTGTCTGCAATTCCTGTGATCCCACCTTGGAATAAGAACGCGAAGATCGTGCCAATCCCGAAGTTGGTAAATTGATGGGTGATCACTAATGCCAAGATAGCCATCAATGTTGGCGGAATATAAGATGCCCACATCGCCAGGTTGGCGTTTCCTTTGAAGTACTTGAAACGCAAGATCTGCATCAAGTCATCGGCAGGGTGTAACACTAAGTTAACCCGCTGATAGATTGAAATGGCGGTGGCAATCATCGCGACGCCGATGAAGTTTAATAGGATATAGAATCCAACCATTAACGGCGTCGTGGCATCTGGTAGCCCAGCAAAAATGGGATACTTGCCAAGGAAGAAATCTTCAAAAATTTGAATCAACGCGGAGAAGGGTACCATGAAGATTAAGTTGCCCAATGCGCGGCCCCACTCCCAGTGACCAACTAAGATCGCGTTTAGGACGGTGGTCAAAATTCCGAGGATTAAGAAAGTCCAAAACAGGTTCCAGCCAAAGGCGACACTTAAGTTGGCTTCTGCAGCCGTCCAGTAAGCGGATCCCAAGAATGAGGGATGAATCTTGGCACTGGTAACCAGCGTCAAAACGTTACCGGCTGAGTTAATGATCAGCGAAATCACAAAGAAAGAAATCGAAGTTGTCATTGAAATGGTTCGGCCAGTTGATACCTGACTACTTGATTGATCTGAATTTGTCAAAATTATTCACCTACTTTAACGACGGCCTTTGAAACTCCCTTGATGTTTCCTTGCAAGAATGATTCAACTTGTTCCAAAGGTAATTCGTGACTGATGATGGCTTCAACGTCCAGCTTGCCGCTTTGAAGCAATGCAATTGAATCTTCAAAGGCGTTGGGGTTGATGAATGAACCTTGGATGGTTAATTGTTTTTGGTAAACTTCGTAAGTGTTCATTGAGAAATGAGCGTCAGGAGCGCCAACACCGAACATCAAAACTTGGCCGCCCTTGCGAGTTGCTTCAATTGCTTGTTCCTGAGTCTTTGGTGAACCAACGGCCTCGATCACGATATCGTAGTAATCAGTTGGCATATCAACGTTGTTGGTGTTGTAAGTGTTGGTAACGCCTAATTTTTCACGGTTAAGATCCAACTTCTTGTCTGAATGGCCAGTCAAATCAACTTGGTGAATCCCATAAGCTTGTAAGATTTGAGCGAATAATTGACCTTCGAAGCCGTCACCGATAACCAAGGCCCGTTGATAAGGAGTCACGTTTAATAATTGAACCCCATGAACGGCACATGAAATTGGTTCGATAGTTGCGGCTGCCTTGAATGAAATGTCATCAGGAATTGGGTAAACAACGGACGCTGGGGCAGTAAAGTATTGTTCCAAGCCACCGTTTCTGGTAACCCCAACGGCTGACAAGTTTTCACAGAGTTCTGGACGGTCAGTATGGCAATAGAAGCATTGGCCACAGTAGATGTTAGGGTCAACCGTTACGCGGTCGCCGACTTTAAGGTTCGTAACTTCTGAACCAATTTCAGCAACCACACCTGAGTTTTCGTGGCCCAAGACGATAGGTGGAACAGCGTCGGCAGATCCTGGTAGGCCGTTGTAGAGGGCGTGGTCAGTCCCGCAAACGCCAGCGTACTTGGTTTCAACTAATACTTCGTTTGGTTGAACCTTTGGCTTGTCGATGTTTTGAATTTCCATTTTCTTAGTTGCTGTTAATACAAGTGCTTTCATTTTTTATTTATTCTCCTCTGAATAGTTCCACAAAAGGTGTGGATTTCCTAAAATTGCTAACTTATTTGTTATATTCCTTTAATGCGAGTGCAAAGTTGCCGACGGTTGCTGAACCATTGTTCTTGACCAGTGGCATGACGATGTATTTGTCCAAGTCACCCACGTCAACGTAGTGATTCATCAAGTCGTCGAATTGTGCGCGCACCTTTTTCAAGAAGGTTTCGCTGACGACTCCGCCACCGAAGACGATCTTAGCCGGTCGCAACATCAACGTGACTTGAATGGCTGCCTGCGCGACATAGTAGGCCATGATGTCCCAGACGTGATCGGTCAAAGGAACATCTTTACCACTTTTACCTAGCCGAGCCTGGAATGTCGGTCCTGAGACCAATCCTTCCAAACAATCGCCGTGATATGGGCAGATTCCCTTGAAGTCAAGATCATCCGGATGGCGCTTCAACCGCACATGCCCCATTTCTGGATGACCAATATCCCCGATAAAGTCACCGTTCACAATCGCCCCAGCACCCACGCCAGTGCCAATTGTGTAATAGACCAGGGAGTTAATCTTTTCATTAAATAGGGTTGCCATGATATATTCGCCATACGCAGATCCGTTAACATCGGTTGTCCAATGAATGGGCAAATCGAAGTCTTGTTTGAGCCGGCCGACAAAATCGGTATTCGCCCAGCCAACCTTTGGCGTGTTGGTGATATAACCAAATTTCGGTGAGTTCTGTCTGAGCTCAATTGGCCCGAACGATGAAACTGAGATTGCTTGGAGATCTTTAAATTGTTTAAAGTAATCGACCGTCTTTTTGAGCGTTTCCTCTGGTGTGGTCGTGGGGAAATTCGTGATATCCAAAATTCGATAATCTTCGTTCCCCACTGCACAAACAAATTTTGTTCCGCCCGCTTCTACGCTACCTAACAACATTTAAATGTCACCACCTTAAGATTTGTTCCGCAACAACAAGTTGTGAATTCCTGTACAATATACCACATCTAAAAAATAATGCACTGTAAAAACTTGTGTCAAACGTATGACATCTTTTCAAAAGCAAAAGATGTCTAGACCGCAAAAAGAGTTCAAGATGAAAATAAGCAGTCAAAATTTTTTTAATTATTTTTTCGATGGGGTATTATTTAGGAGAATCATGTATGACACATTGGTTGATGATTTAATGCAATCCTGATTATAGCCATGGCTAACTTGAAATTTGAATTTTAGGAAGGTTGTGCAACCGGTTGCATTATTTTGAAATTGATGTCATAATACAAAATGTAAACGTTATTATTTTAAATTGGAGGATCGAAATATGGATGAGAAAAGCAGTGCTGCCGCAACGAAGAAGTCGGGGTTACCAAAGTTGCCTGTCAGCACAATTTGGATGATTAATTTTGGCTTCTTGGGGGTTCAAATGGCCTTTACCTTGCAAAGCTCACAGATGAGTCGAATTTTTCAAACGATTGGGGCCGATCCAAACAAATTAGGGTGGTTTTTCATTTTGCCACCATTGGCCGGATTGATTGTCCAACCAATCATTGGTTATTATTCAGATCGAACCTGGGCGCCACGATTGGGTGGCCGGCGATTGCCATACCTTGCTCTGGGAACGTTAATTGCAATTATTGTGATGTGTTTATTGCCGAACTCTGGTAGTTTTGGCTTCGGATATGCCTCAATTACAGCGCTGTTGTTTGGCGCTGTGACCGTTGCCTTATTGGATGTTTCATCAAATATCGCCATGCAGCCATTTAAGATGATGGTCGGGGACATGGTGAATGATGATCAGAAGAGTTACGCCTATGGCATTCAAAGCTTCTTATCAAATGGTGGTGCGGTGATCGCAGCCATCTTCCCATTCTTATTTACGGCATTTGGGGTTGCCAATACCGCTAAGAAGGGGGTTGTTCCGCAATCCGTTGTCATTTCATTCTATGTTGGGGCAATCATTTTACTGGTTACCAGTTTATTCACCATCTTTAAAGTGCATGAATATGACCCAGCCACATACGCCAAGTATCATGGCATTACCGAAGAGGCTAACTCAACCGGTGGTAACTGGTGGACTTTATTGAAGAAAGCACCAAAAGTCTTTTGGACAGTTACCTTGGTTCAATTCTTCTGTTGGGTTGCCTTTCAGTATCTCTGGACTTATTCAGCCGGAGCCATTGCCAACAACGTTTGGAATACAACCAACGCTGCTTCATCGGGCTATCAAGCTGCCGGTAACTGGTACGGGGTTCTAGCCGCTGTTCAATCAGTCGCTGCCGTTGTGTGGTCATACGTGTTAGCTAAATTACCTAATAATCATCACAAGTTAGGCTATTCATTGAGTTTAGCCCTCGGTGCAATCGGGATGCTGTCAGTATTCTTTGTTCACACCCAGTACATGCTGATCATTTCATTCACATTAGTTGGGATGGCTTGGGCTTCAATGAATACCTACCCATTAACGATGGTCACCAACGCTTTGTCAGGCGAACACATGGGAACTTATCTTGGCCTGTTTAACGGTTCAATTTGTTTACCACAAATCGTGGCTTCTCTTGCCAGCTTTGCCTTGTTCCCAATGTTAGGCAATGCTCAGCCAAACATGTTCCTGCTTGCAGGAATTGTGATGGGTCTTGGCGCCTTGTCAGTTGGATTAATTAAAGAAACATACAAAGCATAGGAAAGGACATCTAAATATGAAAAGAACTTTTGACGTGCAGCCCTGGAATATCGTGACCCATGACTTTAAGCCTGAAGATAAACGCCTGCAGGAGTCAATGACCAGCATTGGAAATGGTTATATGGGTTTGCGCGGCTTCTTCGAAGAGGATTATAGCGGTGACAGTCTTTCCGGTCTCTATCTGGGGGGCGTATGGTATCCGGACAAGACTCGGGTTGGCTGGTGGAAAAACGGTTACCCAGACTATTTTGGCAAGGTAGTCAACGCGGTTAATTTCATTAAAATGAACGTTAAGATTAACGGTGAAAAGATTGACCTGGCTAAAGATACTTTCAGTGATTTTAACTTAGACCTTGATATGAAGAAATCATTATTAACCCGTTCATTTACTGTAACGAAGGGTGAAGCAAAAGTTGCCGTGACCTTTGAACGGTTCGTCAGTGTTGCCCAACAGGAATTGTCTGTTCAACGGTTGACACTGGAAAACGTGGGTTCAAGTAAGGTCGCAATCGTCATTGATTCAGCGATTGATGCTGACGTTAAGAATGAGGATGCCAACTACGATGAACGCTTCTGGGAAGTTGTGTCAACCGATCAGCAAGCGGATCATGGCAGTGTGGTGGCTGAAACCACGCCTAATCCGTTTGGAACGCCGCGGTTTACCTCAGCTATGGAGATGCGCCACGTTACTGATTTAAAAAACGTCAAAGTTGATCAACTAAGTGACAAAGAAGTAGTAAACGAGTTTGCCGGCGAATTGGGGCCTAACGAATCGACTCAACTTGAGAAGCGGGTGATTGTGGTAACCTCACGGGACTACGATTCTAATGAGGCATTAACCAAAGCAATGGATACATTGAGCGATCAAGTCGCTGCTCAAAGCTATGATCAATTATTCGATGCTCACGCTAAAATCTGGGAAGACCGCTGGAATAAGTCCGATATCCAAATTGATGGTGATACTGAAGCTCAGCAAGGGATTCGCTTTAACCTCTTCCAGTTGTTTTCAACATACTATGGAGAAGATTCTCGACTCAACATCGGCCCTAAAGGCTTTACTGGCGAGAAATACGGTGGCGCAACCTACTGGGATACCGAAGCATTTGCGGTTCCAGTATACTTGGGCATTACTGATCCGAAAGTCACCCGTAACCTGCTGATGTATCGGTACAAGCAACTGGATGGCGCTTATCATAACGCCAAACAACAGGGCTTAAAGGGTGCTCTGTTCCCAATGGTGACGTTCGATGGGATCGAGTGTCATAACGAATGGGAGATCACCTTTGAGGAGATTCATCGAAATGGTGATATTGCCTTTGCTATTTATAATTACACTCGCTATACCGGCGACAACTCATACGTCTTGCACGAAGGCTCAAAAGTCTTAACCGAAATTTCCCGCTTCTGGGCAGACCGGGTTCACTTTAGCCAACGCAAGCAACAATACATGATCCACGGGGTTACCGGTCCTGATGAATACGAAAACAACGTTGATAATAATTGGTACACAAATATTTTGGCTCAATGGACGTTGAAATATACATTGTCAATTCTCAAGCAGGTTTCTCCAGAGCAGGCTAAGAAGTTGAACGTAAGTGACGATGAGAAGAAGCAGTGGCAGGATATTGTTGGTAGAATGTACCTGCCATATGATAAGAATTTAAATATTTTTGTTCAGCACGATGGCTTCTTGGATAAAGACCTTAAACCAGTTTCAGAGATCCCGGCTGACCAATTACCGATTAATCAGCATTGGTCCTGGGATAAGATTCTGCGCTCGCCTTATATTAAGCAAGGCGATGTGCTCCAAGGCATCTGGGACTTTATCGATGATTTCACGCCTGAACAGAAAAAATCCAACTTTGATTTCTACGAGAAGTTCACGGTGCACGAATCTAGTTTGTCACCAGCAATTTACTCAGTGCTAGCAGCCGATCTTGGATATGAAGAAAAAGCGGTTGAATTGTATGAACGGACTGCTCGGTTGGATTTGGACAATTACAATAACGACACCGTTGACGGCTTGCACATTACAGCTATGACTGGTGGCTGGATTGCCGTTGTCCAAGGCTTTGCCGGCATGCGCGTTCGCGATGGCAAGTTGCACTATGCGCCATTCTTACCAAAGAAATGGGATCACTACTCATTTAGACAAGTCTTCCGTGATCGCTTGATTGAGGTTGACGTTGATAAAGATGGTGCCCACTTCAAGCTGGTAAGTGGCCAGCCAATCACCATTGACGTAGCGGGTAAGGATGTTGAACTAGCAAAATAATGCAGGCTGTTATTCTGTTAATCTTAAAGGAGTGGCTTCTAGCGGGGCTGCTCCTTTTTTGAGCATAAAAAAGCTGCTTACCCTAGCGGTGGTAGGCAGTTAGTGTCGGTTTGTATTTCAGATATACTGTAACACATCCATCGAAGAGTGTTCAAAAAAATATCGTGGAATTACTCGGAAAATTTTCGTGGGAAGATTTGCTAATCCACTAATTAAACGATAAAAAAGTAACCAATCCATTGAGATTATAGGTGTCGATCAATATTCAAATATCCGATTATTTTTGATGGTTATTTAAATTTACTCCCGTTTTTGGACAACTTATGGTCGCCGAGGGGGCTAAATCATTGCTTATCATTATTAAATATCAGATACTAAAAGTAATTAAATAGCTATAGTTGAAGGCCTGTTAATGATGGGAGGAATTATTTTGACATTGTCGATTGGAATTATCGGTGCAACTGGCCGGGCTGGTAGCGAAATTGCGAAAGAAGCGATTAGCAGAGGGATGCAAGTCACGGCGTTTGTGAGAAGTGCGGACAAAGCTAAAGAGATGCTTGGAGATAAAGTCACTCCGATTCAAAAGGATGCTTTTGAAATTCAGAAGAAAGACATTGAGCATTTGGATGTCGTAGTGGATGCTTTCGCTACTCGGGATATGGGAAAAGCCTATCAACACGTTGACCTGGCTGCCAAGTTAATTGAATTGGTCCAAGGTCAAGCTGAGCCAAGACTGTTCTTTATTTTAGGTGCGGGCAGTTTGGAAACAGGCGATGGTCATCGCTTGATTGATCGACTTGAAAAGATGCCGAACAATGAATCGTTCATTTCAATTCCCCGAGAACAATTTAAAGAGTATCAACTTCTCATGAATACGAAGAAGGTCAACTGGGTGGCAATTTCCCCAAGTGCAAATTTCGTCCCTGGAGCGCAAAAGGATTATGAAATTGGTGTCAATGAACTCATGAAAAATGCTGCGGGTAAGTCGGAAGTAACAACGGGAACGGTCGCAAAAGTAATCATCGATGAGATTGCCGAACCCAAGCATCAGAATGAGAGATTTACGGTGGTAAATAAGTAAGTGTGCGGAGCCAAGCGGGAATAACCGAAACATAAGCACCCCAACCACAGCTCCCTGATTTTGGGAGTTGTGGTTGGGGTGCTTATGTGCAGGTTATTGCTTGGCGGAGCAATCCTAATCTATGTAGATTAACCTTTCAAAATTCTGGTTTTTGGATTGAGGGTTGGGTGGGTTTATGTGCAAGTTTCTGTTTTGTGGAGCAGTCCTAATCTATGTAGATTAATTTTGGGAGTTGTGGTTGGGGTGCTTATGTGCAGGTTATTATTTGGCGAAACAGTCCGAATTCACGTAGTCCACCCCAAAATATTGCATTTGTTATATTCCCGTAACGGCATTGACATAATCCATTAAAAAGTGTACCCTTACACTAGTTTGGGTTCATTGATTTATAATGAGGTTACATATCTCAGGTACGTTTTGACGAGGGAATTTGAATCACTATCGGGGTTAATTCAAATTAAGGGAAGAAGTTGTTAATTTTGAGAAACGTGAAGAAATGGTTAGTAGGTGTCGCAAGCTTTGCAATGATTCTTGCGTTAACGCCGAACGCTCAAGCCGCTCGTAAGAAGAAGGCAGCTGGCAGTGATCCATATGGGATTAACAAGATTTTGAAACAGTTAACCCAGAAGAAAAAAGTATCACCGAACAAGTACGTTTATCTAGATGTTGTTCTTAAGCCGAGAAATGAAAGCCAACTTAGTGATCAGATTTATGCCGTGAATACGCCAGGTAATTCTGAATTTAAGCAATTTTATACCCCGGATAAGTTTCGGGCAGAATTTGGCCAACCGGCTTCCGTTGTTGGTCAATACAAACCATTCTTTAATAAGTATCATTTGAAGTCCGAGTCTTTCAGTAATGGACTCATTATCAAAGTTTCCGGTAAAGTAAAGAATGTCAACAAGGCTTTTTCAACTGATATCCAAACTGCCAAGTATCATTCAAATCCGGTTCAATTTTCGAAGAAGCAGCCGGTGATGCCTGCCAAACTAGCTGACAATGTGCTGACCGTTTTGGGGATCACAACGGTTAAGCAGGGCTTAGGGTCACTTGCTAAAAAGCAGAGTGATGCCTCAAAAGTGAAGTCCGAATATGCGCCAAGTAAGTTCGCAAAACAATATCAACTCCAGCCGTTGTATGATAAAGGCTATCAAGGACAGGGACAAACGCTTGGGATCATCACATTCGCCAATGTCAGAAAAAGTGATGCCCAGCATTTCTGGAACGCTGAAAAGATTGCGACTAAACCAAACCGAATCAGCGTCAAAAAGATTAACAGCCCGACATCATTGACGACCAATGATGCACTGGGTCAAACCGAAACAGATTTGGACATTGAACAGTCTGGTGCGATTGCTCCACAGGCCAACATTCGGGTGTACCAAGCTAATTTCAGTGACGTGGGACTGGTGAATGCCTATTCGACGGCGTTTGAAGAGAATCGGGCAAGTTCATTATCGATGAGTTGGGGATTGAGTGAATATCTTACTCACTATCTCAAGGTACAACGCTTGTTGACACCGGTTTATGGGCAAGTGTTAAATACCGTGATGGCTCAAGGGGCACTTCAAGGCGTCTCGACCTTTGTTTCCTCAGGAGACACTGGTGCGTACAATCGCGGCATTGGCGGAAAAATCGGGCCAATTTCGTTGCCAAACTACAGTGCTTATGGCACATTCCCAGCTGATAATCCTTGGGTCACCGCAACCGGTGGGACCACCTTACCGTTCAGCAAGAAGTTAGGTAAGGGGATCGATATTTCAGTTGATAAAGAGCGTGCTTGGGGTGGCGACTATTTATTCAAAGCTTACGCACAAAATCGGCAGTTATTCTTAACTAATCCAACAGCCTATCAAGCAATGCTTGCTGGCGGCGGTGGTGGTATCAGCCATCTGTATGACACTCCAGAATATCAGCAGGACGTTCCTGGGGTTAACACCTTTAACGCTCGGCAGTATTTGTCGAATCTGTTGCAGCCGCGAATGAATCCCGTTTTAATTAGTGGAACCGACTATGGCCGTAACTTCCCTGATGTTTCAGCTGACGCAGATCCAATGACCGGCTACCAGATTTACTCAGCGGGCAAATGGCAAGTAATGGGCGGTACGAGTGCGGTTGCCCCGCAATTTAACGGTGCAACGGCCGTTATCAATAGTGGCAAAGGGACCCGAATGGGCTTTTGGAATCCGCAAATTTATAAGTTGGCGCAAGATAAAGACAAGACGCCATTCACCGTGTTGGATAGTGATAGTCATAATTCCAATTTGTATTACGTTGGCCAACCTGGCAAGGTATACAATCAAGCAACTGGCTTGGGAACGGTTAATTTCGAGAAGCTTTATAATGTTTATCAATAAGAGTTGATTAAAGGGCTTAACTGGAAGAGAATTATGGCTCTTCGTCAACTGTTGTTGGTGAAACTAAATTCGAGTTCTAATCACTTTGTGATTAGGGCTCTTTTTGTTTTGA
>NZ_JAHPPD010000086.1 GCF_019061365.1 Lentilactobacillus dabitei | reverse complement strand
CCCTGTAGAATACAGGAATCAAGCCATGGTAGCTTAAATCAATATCTAAACTTGTCTAACTTTTCTGTTGCACTTCACAACCGGTAGGCGTTTTTAGTTTGCAATTATGATGAATTAAAGCACTTTTTTCTCGGTATACTTCTGTTCCAAATTATTGAAGTCATAGTCCTTCAAGCCTTGGATATCATCCTTGCCATTGAAGAAGGCCGTGTAACTCCTTGCCAGCATTAAGTTGAGTTGACTGTTTTCGCCAAATTGAACCATAATGACGGGGATGTTGGCTTCATGGGCTGAACCCATTTCAAATACGGTTCCGGAATCTGGCTCGGTTAAACCGTCTTCGAGTTGATAATCCAGAATTGCAACAACGACATCTGCTTTGTGAACCTGGCGCATATCGGAAGCAAAGACGGCGTCCTGCCACTTAAAGCTACCAAATGGTTCTTGTTCAAATTGATGTTCCTGCGGATTGAAGATTGCACCATTATCAATCGTAGGGTTTTGTTTCAATAACGTAATCACTTGATCGATCCGATCTTTTTGACCATCGCTAAAAAACGGTGAAGCGAGATATACTTTGTTTTTATAGGCTGCCATGAGTAAATCCTCCTTATGTTTATCATTATTGTACACGAAATCCGAACAAAATTGTCATTAATATCGATATTTTTCCTGTTTTGGGGGCAACTAATGTCCCAAGTTAATCAATTTGCGGTATCATCAAAGCGATGTAGATGTGCTTCAATTCGATTTAGTTTACAATACGGATAGAATAGGATTTTGGAGAGGACCTTGTCATGATTATTCATACTCACGGGCTTTCCGGCCCCCAATTAGATGAAGTCACCAACATCTGGCTAACGGCTAACTTGGAAGCCCACTGGTTTATTAACGGCAATTATTGGCGCAATTACTATGCGGAGGTCAAACCGCAAATTGGTGATTCGGAGCTCTTTTTGTATGAGGAAGCGAATGTCATCCAAGGTTTCCTGGGCATCGAGGACAATTATATCGCCGGCCTATTTGTTGATAAACGCTACCGTGGTCAGGGAATTGGTCGAGAACTCATCGCTGCTGCCAAACGCACGCGCAATGAGCTGACCTTATCTGTTTACGAGAAGAATCAAGCTGCGTATCAGTTTTATCTCAAGCAGGGGTTTATTGAGACATCTCGGGGAATTGACCCGGTTACTAATGAAAGGGCGATCAATATGGCGTGGCGGGATTCAGCTTCAAAGAGGAGGGGATCGTAAATGAGTTCCAGCAAAGTTCAACCCCGATTAGGGAATACTGGTTTTATTATTTTTTTAGCCTTATTAAGTGCTTTTGTGCCATTATCGACGGATCTTTATTTACCAGCCCTTCCTGAAATGACCCACTTTTTCAATGTTCCAGAAATCACGATGAACCTGACCCTCATTCTGTTCTTTATTTTTTACAGTATCGCAACTTTATTCTGGGGACCATTGAGTGATCGGTATGGCCGCCGACCAATTTTATTAATCGGCTTGGTAGGCTACCTAATTGCCAGCATTTTGTGTGGGATTGCCACCAGTGCCACTCAAATCATTCTGTTTCGAATTCTTCAAGCCTGTGGTGGTGGTGTGGCAACCACGGTGGCAACTGCGGTGATCAAGGATGTCTATGTGGGTAGAAAACAAGAAACAACGTTGGCAATTGTTCAGTCGATGGTGGTGATTTCACCTGCGATCGCGCCAGTAGTTGGGTCACTGTTATTGACGTTTATTTCCTGGCGGGGCATTTTCTTTGCTCAAGCGTTGTTAGGGCTAACCGTTGTCCTTGGGGCGCTCATATTCAAAGAAACCCATCACCCGGAACATGAAACCATCAGCGTGATGCGTTCATTTGGCCGTTTGGGGGTTCTGTTGAAGGATCCGGGATTCACCGCGCTATTGCTAGTATTTTCGACCATGTCGATCATTTCGCTGGGATTTATTTCCTCTTCGTCGTACATCTATCAAAACACTTTCCATCTCAGCAGTCAGATGTTTAGCTTCTTCTTTGCATTTAACGCAATTGGCATGCTGCTGGGGCCGCTGGTTTATATCCCCCTGTCAAAATTCATTGACCGGTTTGTGATCATTTATAGCTGCTTCTTTATCAGCATCGTCAGCGGCGGCTTGATTCTCATGTTTGGCCTGGGTAGCCCGATTATGTTTGCCCTCACCCAATTTCCAGCCACCCTGGCTAGTAGTGCGATTCGGCCACCCGGAACTTACCTGGTTTTGAAGCAGCAGGAGAACGACAATGGTTCCGCATCGTCACTGTATAGCGCTGGTGGGACCATCATGGGTAGTGTGGGGATGATCTTTGTTTCGGTCGCTGAAGCTTTTCCGGTACAAGCCATTGCCCTTATTAATATTGTAATCGGGGCAATTTGCTGGTTGGCGCTGTGGCTGTCCATGAAGGGATTCAAAAATCAGATTAAAATTTAAATAGATGAGAGGTTGTCATGAAAAAGTTTTTCAAAATTTGTTTAATGTTCGTGTTTGGATTTGCGATTCTTATCGGCAGTTACGTTGCCTATGTGTATTTGAGCTATCATCGATTAGCGGACAACATTAAGTTGCGTCCCCAAAATCATCAGGAAACGGTGCTGAAAACCGGCACGACATATAAAGCGATGACGTTTAACATTGGTTATGCGGCGTATCCAGCTAGTTACTCGTTTTTTATGGATGGTGGCAAGTATTCTCGAGCGTATAGTCGACAATCGGTTGAACGGGATATGACCGGGATTACCAAGGCTGTGAAGGAGGAAAATCCCACGCTTGCTTTTTTCCAAGAAGTTGATACGAATGGTGATCGCTCGTTTCATGTCAATGAGGTGAAGTGGTTGCAACGAAAATTCGCTGACTATTCCAACGTTTATGCGCAAAACTATGATTCAGCTTACCTGTTCTATCCATTAACCCGACCAATTGGAAAGACCAACTCCGGGTTGGTAACATTAGCCAAGGCACGGATGACTGATGGTACGCGTTATTCGTTGCCAATTGATACGGATTTCAATAAGTTCATGGATTTGGACCGCGCATTTTCGGTCACTCACATTCCGGTTGAGAATGGGAAAAAATTATCGGTATTCAATTTGCATTTATCGGCGTTTACAAAGAATGCCAAGGTGAGAAGGGCTCAGCTCAATAAGCTGTTTACCAAAATGAAATCGGAATCCGCAAACGGAAACTACGTCCTAGTTGCCGGTGACTATAATCATGACATGCTGGGTGACAGTCCAAAAGTCTTCGGCACGACTGAAAAGCGGGAGAATTGGACCCATCCGTTCCCCACGGCTCAATTGCCTAAAGGCTTTCGAGTAGCTAATGATGGCTTGGCTGCCGCAAAAGTGCCATCTGTGCGCGCGAATGGGACCCCATTTCATCCAGGAAAGACTTACGTATCACTAATTGACGGGTTCCTGATTTCCGATAACATTCGAGTGAAGAGCGTTCATGTGAAGTATCTGGGCTTTGCGAACTCGGACCACAATCCTGAGATCCTCCAGTTTGAATTGAAATAGATCGGACTGAAAGACGATTTGATTTCAAAATAAAAAATAACCAATTATTCCGGGTTGTTGGAATAGTTGGTTTTTTAATATGGTCAGAATCGGCCATTTGTCATATGTTTTCAAATTTAATTGATATTATTTATCTTTATGTTCAGCAATTTTATCAGCAGTCGATGTGGAATGCCTAATTCCGTAGGCGAAGTAGATTAACATGCCAAAGATGAACCAGCCGAGCGCATAAGTTTTCGCTTGAATATCCAAGCCCATGAAGATGGCCAGGGCACCAAGGAAGCCGAGCCCAGGCAAAACTGGATACAGTGGCATTCGGAAACTTGGTGTCGGAATATCTTTACCTTCACGAGGACGCAAAGCATAAATTCCGATTGAAACGAACATAAACGCGATTAGGGTTCCAGCGGAGATAAGTTGTGCCAAGAACGTGAATGGGAAGAATGCTCCCAGTAAAATACCAATCACCGTTAGGACGAGTAATGCCCGGTTAGGCAGGTTATGTTCAAGCTTTCCAAGCCACTTTGGCAATAGGCCATCTCGGCCGAATGAATAAACAAGTCTTGAACCCGCCAGCATCATGCCAATTAGAGCGGTGAACATTCCGACAACCGCGATTGATTGAACGACTGTCGCAACAATTGCGTGACCACTTCTTCTTAATGCATAGCCAACTGGTTCGGCGTTGTTGGCATAATCTGAGTAATGGAACATGCCGACTAATACCAAGGCAACGGAAACAAACAGGATGACGGCAATCACTAATGATCCTAAAATTCCACGAGGCATGGTTTTTTGCGGGTTCTTTGCTTCAGCTGAGTTAGCGGCAATTGAATCAAAGCCAATATAGGCCAAGAAGATTTCCGAAACCCCGGCATAAATGCCTTGCCACCCACCGAATGCCGAACCATCAGCGTTTGGATGATACTTAGGGATAAATGGGCTGTAGTTGGACATCTTAATCGCAGTGACCCCAACAAAGATGAAAATTAGAATTGCGATCACTTTTAAGACAACCAAGGTATTTTCAACTCGGGTAGTTTGGGAAGCTCCTCGGGAAAGCAATAGGGTTACCAAGATAATGGCAACAATGGCGACCAGGTCCATGAGGCCACCGTTATTCCCTGTGGAGGCCGCCGCTAAACTCTTCGGAAGTTTCCAACCAATCGTTGAAATCAATCCTTGGAAATTGGCAGAAAGCCCGGATGCCACGAACGCAACCGCAATAAAATATTCAGCAAGCAGTGCCCAGCCGGCAATCCAACCCCAGAATTCGCCGAAGACAACGTTAATCCAAGAATATGCGGATCCGGCGAATGGCATTGCGGCTGCCATTTCAGCGTAGGCAAAAGCGACTAAGCCGGCAACGATTGCGGCCGTTAAACATGATAATGCAACAGCGGGACCGGCATGCTGTGCAGCGACGACTCCCGGCAAGGTAAAGATTGAAGCTGAAACAATTGTCCCAACTCCCAGTGCGAGGAAGTCTTTGGTGGTCATGCTGCGGATCAGGTGTGAATCCTTGTCTTGATAGACTAACGGATCCTCTTTACGGAACATTTTTTCAGTTAAACGACTCATCAAGTACCACTCCAATTATTATCTATAAGAATCCAACGAAAGTTCTAACAGTAACCTCACAATAAACAGTTGATTAACTGCAAACCTTCTATAAACTAAATACGAAAACGATCGCGGCTTTCTCCTCGATCAAAGCAATTAAATCGTGTTAATCCTGACTAAAACCATTTTATTATCGTTAGACGTTGCGAGTAGTTTACCGCAATTTTCATGAGATTGTCAATAAGAAACTTTAATCTCATTTTAATGTTGAGGATTTTACCTTCAAAATAATTTTATGAATGGAAACAGAAATTGAGTTGCCGAATGCCAGTTTAATCATTATAATGAATGTTGTGTATCTGCGAACTGGACTGTTCGCGAATCAAATCCTATTTGGGGGCGACATTATGGAACTAACGATTAAAGAGTTAGCGGACGAATTAGCAGTTTCCAAAACTGCAATCAGGAAACATATGGACGACAAGTTCCGATCTACATATACGATCAAAAAAGGTAACAAGATTTTAATTAAGGATGAGGGCATCGAGTTACTTAAGGGTCAATTCAAGAACCAGTCGGCATCGGCAACTCGGAAGTCTGAAAAGGAAACCGGAAATAAGGTTTCTGTTAAGGGTAACCAGGACCAAAGCGCACTATTGGCGGAGCAATTGGATGACCAGCGTAAACAGATCGAAGAAAAGGATAAACAAATCGCTGAACTCCATCAATTACTGGATCAATCACAACGTTTGCAGTTGGACGTTCAAAACAAGCTCAAACAGCTTGAAAATAAGAGTGCAAACTCAATGCAAACTAAGACGATCGAAGCCAAAACGGCAGATGAACAAGACGACGACCACATTCCAGATAACTATCAACCAACCTCAGCTAACGGGACTCATTATGAATCGACGGGGCATAAAAAGCACTGGTGGCAATTCGGCAGATAATCATTTATTTTAAATTTATTCTTTGCAATTTTTTGGAAGCTACCACCAGAGAGTATCCCGACTATGTAACGAAAGAAGCCTAACGATTCCAATATAAGGAGTCATTGGGCTTCTTTTGTTCCGTTCTGAGATCAAAAACGCCGATTGTTCCCTTCCTTCTGCACTTTAAATGCGATCTGGCCCGCGTTCCTGCTTATTTTCTCCATAAGCGAACGACAACTTTCTTGCCACTCGTCCTGTTTGCGCTTACAATTGCGCTAGTACAATGATTAAGGAGGCAGCACAATGAAAGCATATGGATATGTCAAACATGGGAGCCCGGACGTTTTTCAAGAATATGAAATTGAAAAACCGACTCCTGCACCAGATCAAGTATTAGTGCAAACGATTGCGGTTGGTCTCAATAATCGTGAGCGTTCTGAACGGGCAAATGGTGGTAGCTTGGGATCACCATTAATTCCCGGTCGAGATGTTGTTGGTGAAGTGACAGAAATTGGCAGCCGGATTTCTGATTTTGGCGTTGGCGAATTAGTGATGACTCACACGGAACGGGGATACGCGGAATATGTATTGGCAGATGTTGACGCGACGGTTCACGTTCCTGGCGGAATCACACCAACCCGGGCAGCCGGGATCATTACTCCTGGACTAACTGCCTACAAAGCTGTGAAGTATTTTGCCAATGTCCAACCTGACCAGACGGTTATCGTGAAGGGCGCTTCTGGTGGGGTTGGCTCGCTGTCCGTCCAGATTGCCACAGATTTGGGTGCCAATGTCATCGGGATTGCCTCAAGCCACAATGAAGATTTTGTTAAATCGATTGGGGCAACCCAGTTTGTTGCCTATGATCAAAGTGATCCAGCCACTGTGCTGGCTGACCAAGGAGATGTCGTGATTAACAGCGCGATGAATGGTGCTGGCACTGATGACGATGTCAAGATGGTGAAACCTAACGGCACAATTGCCAGCGTGGCCCACAACTCACCAATGACTAACAAGCCGATCAAATTTGTTCATATTCACCCAACCAATGCCATGACTGATCGGGAGGCGCTGAAGGCAGTTGTGG
This sequence comes from Lentilactobacillus dabitei, assembly GCF_019061365.1. Taxonomy (GTDB): domain Bacteria; phylum Bacillota; class Bacilli; order Lactobacillales; family Lactobacillaceae; genus Lentilactobacillus; species Lentilactobacillus dabitei. Next base: position 3,924 of record NZ_JAHPPD010000086.1, on the reverse strand, counting down.
ATTTGATGCGGGATGGGAAACTAACCGTGAATATCGGCTATACATTGCCATTTAATCGGGATGGCTTTGTAAAGGGCCACCAGTTGCTTGAAGAGAAGCATGATGGCCGGGTAATTATTGTTAAATAGTTTTAGCCTTGAACAACAAGTGCTTTGATCTCAGAATTTAACAGAAAGGACCAATTATTCCAACACTAGGAATAATTGGTCCTTTCTGTCAAATGGCCGGGATCAGCCGGTTGGTAAAGCTTTAATCAATATAAGAGTGGTAATCACAGTCGCCATTACAAATGAAAGAAATGACTAATGTCTCAGCTGCTTTTGGGTTTCGCGGTTGGTCTAGTTTATATAGAGCAGGACAGCTCCTCCAAGCAGGAATCGGAACCTAAGCACCTGAATCATAAATCCCACAAACCGGGATTTATGATTCAGGACACTTAGGTTCCGATTCCTAACCGCTTGGATCCGCTCACTTACGTTAGGACAGCTGGCCAAAGCAGAAACTGGAACATAAGCACCTTGGTCAAAAATTCCAAGCCCAGGAATTTCTGCCCAAGGAGACTTATGTTCCAGTTTCTAACGCTTTGTTTCGCTCACTTACTAATCAAAATGTCGCCACTCTCTATCCAGCAATGCCCTCGCCACAAACAGCCCAAGTGGTAGGAACATGATAATCAAGGCAGCCTTTGTGAGCCACAATGCGCCCACACTGATCTGGTTGATGCCGATGCTGTAAACGGCCCTGTAGATGTACAGTCCTGGCACCATGATAACGATTGATGGGACAGTGAGTGAAATCCTTGGGTAACCGTTGAACCGGTTGACAACCGATGCAATCAAGCCCGCTAACAAGGCGGCCAAAAATGCGGCAGCTGCTGGTGGTAACGCTGTCAGGTCAACTAGTTCAAGCCTTAACGTATTCGCAATGGCACCAATACAGCCCGCAACGGTTGCCATTCTGACGGTACTATTGAACATAATCGAGAAACCAAAAACGCCACAGAAACTTGCGGGCAATCTCAGCAACATTAAGACAACAGGCGATAAACCGAGGGGCAGAAAGTTCTCGGGCTGGAAATGAAAGAGTAGGGCAACCAGCCAACCAACTAATGAGGCGATTAACGTGATCATAATCGCGTATGCCAGTCTTTCCAGCCCTGATCGCATATCTAGCTTCGAAAGGTCTAAAATGCTTGTAATAAACGGGAAACCGGGAATAACGAACAACATTGCGCCAATGTAGCCGGCTTCATGTTGAGCCAAAACTTGGAAATTTTCCTCAAAGAGCTTGAATGAAATCATGTACGCGATTCCAGCAATCGCCACGGCAATCGCAATGCTGGCAAAGGTTGTCATGCGATGTTTCCCCATCACGCTTCTAGTAAAGTTACCGATTCCCGCCCCGATGAACGAACAAATCATTTCGGGGATGCCACCACCGAGCAGAAAAATAAAGCCACTGCAGGCTAGAGCAGCTGCCAATCCGGAAATAACGGGTGTATACTGAGCAGGTTTTTGCTGAATCTTATCAATTTGGTTGTGAATGGTTCGAATGGTTGTCGTTGAAAAGTCGTTGGCAAAATTGGCGACAAAGCCCTCCATGATGTTTAGTTTATCCGTATTCACCCCGGTATTTGGAAGTGACAGAATTTGTGAATAGCTATCATCGTCGGCGAAACAGGTAAACTGAATTGAAGTCAGGCCGATGTCAGCTGAACACGTTACACCCAGGACCCGGGCGATGGTGTTCATCGCGTCACGAACACGCCACGCTCCAGTTCCACAGGACAACATGATAATGCCAACTCGGCCAATAACTGAGGCCCGTTCTCGCAAAGGCGCGTTTTTGGCGGGTACTTTCTTTTGACTAATGAAAGCATTCCATGGAATGGTCATATGATGATTTTGGGATAATCGAAATTTTTTAGGTTCGTCGGGTTGGTTGTTTACCATGAGATCCTCCAAGATGAGTCGAATTGTATTATTAGCAATATTTGCATTATAGCCATGACATGGGGTTGGGTTCAAGTTGGAAAAGGCTTACAGGAGAAAATAGTAGAATCATGTTATAATGTTAGTATGTCATAACGCTTTAACAAGGAGGGCTCCTTATGGAAACTGTCAAAAAAATTATAAAAGTTGGCAATTCGAACGCAGTAGTTATTCCTGCAGATATGCTGAATAAACTTCATCTTTCTACTGGAGATGATATCGTGATTAATGAACAAGATGACTCAATCAAAATTACAAAATCCAAGCTCTCAGAATCGTTCCAGGATGCTTTAGCTGAAGCACTTGACAAATATCATGGTGCCTTGGAAGACCTTCGCAAAGGTGATGATCAGTGAAATTATTAAGTATTGATGAAATCATTGCTATTAACGTCGCTACTACGAGTCAGAATGGACAAAAGACATTTGTCAGGAATCCGCATGGACTTGAATCAATTGTTGCCCTTCCAAGGCAATCTGCATTTGGTCAGCAAATGTATGAAACTTTAGCTGAAAAGATAGGAATTACTTTTATTAAAATTATTAATTTACATCCATTTGAAGATGGAAATAAACGTACCGCCGTCATCGCCGCAGAGATCATTTCTCGACGAAATCATAACGAACTAATGATGGCCAATGATGAAATTCGGGATCTGGCATTGCGAGTAGCGAAGACTGATGATTCCAATTTAAATTACCATGATGTGTATTTACAGTTTGAAAGACATTTAAAATAGTTCAAGTTATTCCGGGTATTCATTTAAACGATACGCCGGATTTTTCATTGTTTAGAGGGCTCAGGAAATCTAAATCAGTTGGTCCTTCTAATGAAACTAAGCTCTATCTGACATTTCCGTTTGACATGTATTTTGCCAATAGCACTAAAATGACGAATAGATTATAATCAGTTTAATTAAATTCACAGAAAGTAGTGATTCCAATGATCATTGAGAGTCGCAGGCCTTGGGTTGAACAACTGTTTGTTGCGGTTATTATCCTGATTATCTTTGTTTTTATGGCGTTTGCCCTATTTGATAGTGGTGAGGCGACGTATGCGAAAGCGCGGTTACTGTTCGCGATGATTGTTTTATTGATTACATACAGAGAGATTGGCACCTTTAAAGTCACCAAGCCTAGAGTAAAGCTTTCCGCAAGCTTGAAGCTTTGGCTTGTGATTATTGGAATCATCTTGATTATGATGGCATTGCAAGAACGGCTACCATTGCGGATATTGCTGAACTTGAATTCAACCAATCTAGCCGAAAATACAATGTTTGCTTTAGCGGCAGGGATCTTTGAAGAAAGTTTGACTCGTGGGTTGTTCTTTTCAATTTTTCTGCAAAACATGCAATACCGCAGCCGATCCCTAAAATTTACTCGGTCCGCGATTTATTCAGCGCTAATATTTGGTAGTCTCCATCTCATGAATTTGAGAAGTGGCAATTCAGCAGCGATCTTTCAGCAAATTTTCTACGCCTTTGCATTGGGAATTATGTTAGCTGTAATCCGGGTGACCACAAATACCTTATTTTGGGGGATTGGCCTGCATTTCCTGATGGATTGGCAGCCGGGAATCGCCAGTCCCTTAAGCGCTACAACAAGTTGGCTCCCCATTTTGTTAATCTTTGGTAGCATGTTAGTTGTTGGAATTGTTTATTTGGTTAAATTTGACCGTGAGTATGAAAAGCAAAATCAGTTAGCGAAAAGCTGAACAGATATCTTTACATAAGTGAAGACCGCCATTATTCTTAATTTCAGAATGCTGGCGGTCTTCGCTTATGTTGTGCTTCAAAATGCATGTCGAGATCCTTTTAGATTGCCCGAATTTCAAAAATAACCGTTTTTTTAAATTGCCCAGTTTAAAATTCAAGTGCAACACTAATCAACTAGACCTTTCAGACTAGACATGAAAGGCCATGAAGACCTATTCT
>NZ_JAHPPD010000085.1 GCF_019061365.1 Lentilactobacillus dabitei | reverse complement strand
GACCCCTGTAGAATACAGGAATCAAGCCATGGTAGCTTAAATCAATATCTAAACTTGTCTAACTTTTCTGTTGCACTTCATCATCGATTTTCTCGGTGCTCGTCTTTTATTGACCTTCATAATTACAACTTGGTATCAATTAAATCTGCTGCCATGTGGAACACATCGGTCAACGACATATTCTTATCGGCAAACTTCTTGTTCAATAGTAATTGTCGGAAGTCTTCGATTGAAATGTTCTCGCGGTCCTTTATTGGGAATCCTTGACCAGAGAACGAACCGGTCGTCAAAGTCACAACCAGGCCGTCTCGACTATCCAGCCGAACACCATATTCCTCGAAGTAATAACCGTCATCATAATTACCAGTTAATTGCTTGTGATTCTTGAAATAATTTGTAATGAATTCGTGGAATTTCTCTTTTGAGTTAACGACGTCTTTCCATTCTGTTTGAGTAGTAGCTGCCATACTAAAGCTTCCTTTCCCTCTATAAACAAACTTAGTACAAATCAATAACACTCGTAAAATGGTTTAGAAATGTAAATGAATGTTCCTATCTCACTTACAATTTTCATTCTAAACACTTCGAGCCCGATTTCAAGGGAAAGTGTCGATGTAAACGTTACCAGTTTTGAATTTGTAACATCCAAAAATTAACCGTTTTCAGAAAATAAATGAAAAAGTCATGATATCGCTGGTCCACCCTACTCCGCCTATAATGAAGATGGATTAGAGAATATATCATCATTTATTGAATGGGGATGACCATTATGTCATTCAATCATGTATTTTATAAGAACCCCTACTTCTGGGGATTTACCTTTATGTTTGTGGTAGCGATCATTGCAACATTATCGGCCGGCACCCCAAGCATGTTTAGCTGGCAGTGGTGGCTGGATATGATTCTTGGAATTGCCTGGATCGCCGTGGCCGTCTATATTGGCTGGCATCCACCAAAGAATCCAAATGAGAAACTTTAACAAACAATCTGAGACAATCGCATTTTGATCCCAGAGGTTAACGAAAAGAACCAATTATTCCTAATTTTTTTGAAATAGTTGATTCTTTTCGTTAAATGGCTGGGATCAGCCGTTTGGCGCAGCTTTTACCCAAGTGGCTGCGGCGATCCAAACGAATAATCACTGATTAGAAATTAATAGATGTCCCAGCCTTTTCCTGCAAATAACAATTAGACAGCCAAAAAACTTGTACTGCTTATCAGAATAGCCGATAATGAAATGAGCATTTCATCAAAATCAATCTACTGACATCATAAGGGGCGGATTTTAACAATGAAATTCAAACAGATTCTCTTTGCAACTGCCTTGCTAACTGGACTTTTAGCGATTCCGGCTGCGCAGGCTTCAGCGGCTGACTCAAGCACAGATCCTGATGCAACCTTACCGAGCTATCCCACTGCTAAGCAATGGGCAAATATCAAAAAAGGCTATCCAGATATCTGGAGCAAGATCAATTATTACAAAACTTCCCGGCCGGTTTCAGTCACCATCAAATTTAGTGATATGAATGATACCAAAACCGTCCACCAAAAAGTAGTCCGAATTCCAAAGGGGACAACGGTGATTGGCAAGAAATTCAAGATGAATTGGTCAAAAACTAACGTCAAAAGTTATTTCCAATTTGAATTTGATACATTGAGCTACGCGCTCTTAAAACCGGCACTGAGCAAGAACTTTGCGGCCCCTCGGCAATGGACGACGGTCGGCGCCAAAAAGATGGCTTCAATCAATAAATACTTCGTGAAAGTCCACCGACCAGCTTACATGCCGGCATATTCCAGTGGTGATCTCAACAAATTTCCCGGCGACAAAGTCAAATTCAGTCCTTGGAACGCCTCAACTGACCAAGTGAGAATCACTCCTGACGGCTACGTTGAGTTTACAAAAATTAATTCCGGGCAAGACAGTTACCGCTTGTTTAATTTAATGCCTGTTTCGGCAGCCAAAATTCACAAAGTTCGGGTGAAAAACAATACCCGTTATTTGTACTATTCGCATCACATCAAAGGCGTTGGCGATCGTCAAGTTGCCAAAACCGGCTCAACCAAATACCGCCTGGCAGTCAAAAATCTCCACAAACCATTCACCATGTTTGATGGCGACCAGGGTGATTTTATTATGAGCAAGTATCAACTGGGGAATACCGTTTACTATACCCAGAGTGGTGGATATAGCGCATAAGATTAAGCGCCATCGTCTATAATTGCCACATAATTTCAAAGATTACTTGTTAATACAATAATAGGCGCTTTCTCCAAATTCTTTTTTGAATTTGGAGAAGGCGTCTATTTTGTGATTTATTCCCCTATATGGATGAGGACAGCTCCTCAAAGCAGCAACCTGCATGTAAGCACCTCAAGCAAAAATTCCAAAAACCGGAATTTTCGCTTGAGGAGACTTACACTCCGGTTGCTAACCGCTTTGATACGCTCACTCTTCTTAGGACAGCTCCTCAAAGCAGAAGTCTGCACGTAAGCACCTCGGAGAAAAATTCCAAAACCAGGAATTTCCCTCCGAGGAGACTTACGCTCCGACTTCTAACCGCTTTGATACGCTCACTCCTTTTAGGACAGCTCCTCAAAGCAGAAAGCTACACATAAGCACCTCAGCCAAAAATTCCTGAATCGGGAATTTCTGGCTGAGGAGACTTATGCTCCGCTTTCTAACCGCTTTGATACGCTCACTTGTATTAGGACAACTGCGTAAAGCAGAAACTTCCACCTAAGCACCTTTGGCAAAAATTCCAGAATCGGGGATTTCTGCCAAAAGAGACTTAGGTTCCAGTTTCTAATCGCTTTACTCCGCTCACTTATTTAATTCCCCCAACGCTTCCTCCAGCTTCTGTTTTTCAGCATCATCCAAATCTGGGTAACTCAATGGTAACTTTTTCATCCGCTGATCGATTATGTCTGACACACATAGTCTGGAATACCACTTGTCGTCCGATGGAATCACGTACCACGGATTTTTCTTGTTAGCCGTATGATTAATTGCATCTTCATATGCTTTTTGATAATCATCCCAATAGCGGCGTTCCCGAATATCAGCTGACGAGAATTTCCAGTTATGATCCGGCAAATCAATTCGTCTGCGGAAACGGTCCTTTTGTTCGTTCTTAGACATGTGTAAGAAGAATTTCAGGACCAGGAACCCATTTCGAGTTAAGTAATCTTCAAAGAAATTGAAATCTTTGAACCGGTCTTCATAGAATTGATCGTCAACTTGATCCAGCTTTGTGATGCCACCAATATGCGCATCGACAATTAACTGTGGGTGAACCCGGCTGACCAAGACATCTTCATAATAAGAACGATTAAAAATACCGATCATCCCCCGCTCAGGAACATGGCGATGAATCCGCCAAAGATAATCATGAGAGAGTTCAATACTAGTTGGCTGCTTAAAGCTGGTGACTTCACAGCCCTGTGGATTAACGCCACTCAAAATGTGGCGGATCATACTGTCCTTGCCAGCCCCATCCATGCCTTGAATAATGACCAGAACGCCATAGTGGGTCTGGGCGTATAATTTGCCCTGCAAGTCCTGCAAAAGCTCAATATTTTTTTCGATGCGAGCTTTAATGTCGTCTTTAGACAATTTCTCATCAACGGCATTCGTGCTAGTCTTCTTAATTTTAAACTCCGCTTTTCCCGTATAACGAAACGACTTTTCCCGATCAAAGATTTTTTTGTTATCCATAATGTGACCCCCTCAGTTTGTGATTGATATTTTAACTTATTTTGTCAGATAGGATCTTTCTCGCTTACAAACTAAATCTAACACAAATTAAACGGAATGGGTCAGATACTCACATTTACTTCTCATTTTGAGTATACTGGTTACATAGTATTTGTTACTAACAAAGGAGGAATCAGTTTGGACAAATTTGTTCGCGTCAACCAAGCAAGCGGTGGCAGTTCTGATCAGCTAACCGACGATTCAATCGACACTGCACTATTAAAGGACGATCTATATCAGGCAGTTAACGGCAGGTGGGAAAAAACCGCTCAGATTCCAGCCGACCACTCTTCAACCGGTGGCTTTATGGACTTGAACGACAACATTGATAAACAATTAATGGGTGACCTTGATGGCATTATTGCCACAAAGAAACAGTACGACGGCCCATTCGGCGAATTTTTGAAGCTATATGAATTAGCTCGTAACTTTAAAAAGCGGGATGCCGATGGTGCTAACCCGGTTAAGCCTTATTTGGAAAAAATTGAAAACCTTTCTAATTTTGAGGATCTCAATAATAAACTCGTTAACTTAATCAAAGCCGGATTCCTCTTACCAATCGGTTTCGGTGTCGAACCCGATATGAAGAATACCCAGGTGAATGCCTTATTTGCTGGCGCCCCAGGGTTATTTTTGCCAGATCGAACCTACTATAAAAACAGTAATCCAGCCTACAAGCAATTAATGCCAGTCTTCACCAAAATGGTTAGCCAATTATTGGTGCTAGCCGACTACAGCAGCAGTGAAGCCGATGAGATTATCGAATCGGCCAAGAAGTTTGATGCCGCCATCGCGCCTCACGTAAAATCTGCGGAGGAATCTGCCGATTACAGTAAGATGTACAACCCGATGGCTTTTGACAAATTTGCCCAATCGAGCTCGCATTTTGACTTTACGAAGCTCGCTGACGGCTTGTTTGATGAAACACCAAAACAAGTGATCGTAACCGAGCCGAAATACTACCAGGCTTTGGATACAATTACCAACGATGACACCTTCAACGATATGAAAAATTGGATGCTGGTTAATATGATCACCTCAGCAGCCGGTTATTTGTCAGAGGAATTCCGCCAGACTGGTTCCACCTTTAGCCGCGCATTGTCTGGTAAAAAAGAAGCCACCCCACAGAAGAAATCTGCGTTCTATTTGGCATCCGGTACTTTTGGCCAAACGATCGGTGATTACTACGCCAAGAAATACTTCGGCCCCAAAGCCAAAGCAGACGTTGAACATATGGTTAAAAATATGATTAGTGTCTATGAAGATCGCTTGCAAGCGAACACTTGGTTAGGAAAGGCAACGCGGGAAAAAGCGGTTTTAAAGCTCCAAAAGCTGGAACTCCAAGTAGGGTATCCCGATCACATTGATCAGTTGGAATACAAATTTAAAGTTACCCCTGAAAACGAAGGTGGCACTTTATTTGATGACATGACTAAGATCGGTGAAGTCGCCCTGGCCGACAACTTTGCCAAATTAGGCAAGCCAGTCGATCGAACCAAGTGGGAAATGAGCGCTGCTACGGTCAACGCCTATTATGAACCATTCAAGAACATTATTGTTTTCCCAGCTGCTATTTTGCAGGCACCATTCTACAGTTTGAAGCAAACGGCCAGCCAAAATTACGGTGGCATTGGCGCGGTCATTGCCCACGAAATTTCCCATGCCTTTGATAACAATGGGTCGTTGTTTGATGAATTTGGTAATTTGAATAATTGGTGGACCAAGGAAGATCACGAATACTTCTCCAAGTTGGCTGACAAGATGGTCAAAGAATTTGACGGGATTGAATTCGCTGGTGGTAAGGTCAATGGTAAGCTGACGGTATCGGAAAATATCGCTGACGCCGGTGGCTTGAGCTGTGCCAACGAGGCCGCCAAGAACGAAAAAGATTACAACTTGTATGACTTCTTCATCAACTGGGCAAAGATCTGGCGAATGAAGGCAACCAGCCAGTATAAGCAATTGCTGCTAAATATCGATGTCCATGCCCCAGCAGAATTGCGGGCTAATGTCCAGGTTAAGAATTTGGATGACTTCTATTCAACCTTTGAAGTTAAACCCGGTGATGGCATGTATTTGAAACCGGAGGATAGGGTAAAAATCTGGTAGTGAGCGGATCCAAGCGCTTAGAGATCGGAGTGTAAGTCGCCTCAAACAGAAATTCCGGTTTTGGGAATTTTTGTTTGAGGTGCTTACATGCAGATCTCTGCTTGGAGGAGCTGTCCTAAAATGAGTGAGCGGAGTAAAGCGGTTAGAAACTGGAGCCTAAGTCTCCTTCTGCGGAAATCCCCGGTTTTGGGATTTTTGCAGAAGGTGCTTAGGTGGAAGTTTCTGCTTTACGCAGCTGTCCTACTCCATGTAGCCCCAGAAACGCCACTACTTCCGATTACAAATCAACAAAATAACGATCAATCCTCCATCTAAAAAAGGATCGATCGTTATTTTGTCTCATCCAAGAAACTAATCTTTCATAGCCCAAACATAACCGCCGACTACCAAGACGATCCCGACAGCTATCAACAATCCCGCCAAATAATGAGCTTGATAAAACATGCTGTAACAAATGATTCCAGCTCCTGCAACCATTGCTGAGGCAATCCCAGAAGCTAATAACGTCTTTGGAAATGAATTAGGTCACCAAATACCATTGACGCCCATGTTAATTGTAAACATAATCAACCAGGAAATAAGAAATGTCCACGACACTTTGTCACCTCCTGAGCCACAAAGTATCCCGGGATTAAAAATTCTGCCCAAGAATACTACCTTTGCGCTTGGCGTCAAGATACGTGTCCCTCATCAGTTAAAGAAGCCCCACAAAGTTGGTTCAGGTCAACTCTGTGGAGCTTCTTGTTGTTACTAGTATTTAAGAATCAAGAACAATCATTAATCGGTAAGTATGATAACCTTTAGACCAATTGTAATATAGCTGCTGCTAACTCTCTACTTCTTCACATAATAATCAATCAAACTAATCAACGCTTCCAAAAACATCCCGATCACCATCAAATACATGACAATCATATTCATGCCCATGTACAGCAAAATACCCATGATAAAATATAGGCAGACAAAGAACCAACGTAACCAAATGTTGCGGACCATGTGGGAACACTCCCCTCTTTATGTATTTTTTAGTTGTGCAATTTCCACAGAAGCCCCGAAGAATTGATCGCTTCAAGGAAGATACCCCCGCAAGCAGAATCTTCTACCGATGACCGCTGTTGGCATTTATAGGCAACATTGTGTGCAAAGCACATAAGCGCCCTTAGTCGAAACTTTTGGTCAACATTACTGAGAATAGTGCTCAGCAAAGCAATAACCTGCACATAAGCACCGCCAACAAAACTCCCAAAACAAGGGATTTTTGTTGGCGGAGACTTATGTTCCAACTTTTAACCGCTTTGCTTCGCACACTTTATACTTTAGAACCATTCCAACTTAAAAACAAATCAATTGTTATTTTTCATCATCAAATGTAAACTGGAAAGCGTTCATATATATTTCATGTAAACAGCGCATTAATGATATATAATATACATAAAGAGTACCAAACCAGTGAGGTGATAGCATGAAACTAACAGAATATCTTCATGACCAACTGCAGTTTTTAAATGATCAAATGAGTTCCGCCAAAAAAGATAAAGACGAAACCATGCAGTACTTGGTTGACTCTAAAATCACGGAAGTTAAATTAATTCTTGAAGCCTTACAAAAGGGCATCATCGACGAAATGAGTTAAAAAGTGGCCGCTTGGCCATTTTTTATGTTTTAATAGGTATTAGGCTTTATGAGTTAGTTCAATCAAAATAAAAGGAAGTAAAGTAATTGATTACATTAAAATCACCACGTGAAATCGAAAAAATGGCCGAATCAGGCGCAGTTCTTGCCGGGGTTCATAAGGAACTTCGGAAGATAATCAAGCCTGGTTTGGATACCTGGGACATTGAGTTGTTTGCCCGTCGCTACATCAAGGAACACAATGCTTATCCCTCAGAAATGGGCTTTGATGGCTATAAGTTTGCCACTTGTATCTCAATTAATGAAGAAGTTGCCCACGGAATTCCACGTAAAGGCTTAAAGCTCAAGAACGGTGATGTTCTCAAAGTTGATATGTGTGTCAACAAGGACGGCTTTGAAAGTGATTCCTGCTGGACCTACGCAGTTGGTGACGTTTCAGATGAAATCAAGAAGTTAATGGAAGTGACTCGCAAGGGCCTCTATCTGGGAATTGACCAAGCTGTCATCGGCAACCGTCTGGGTGACATTGGTGCCGCAGTTCAGACCTACGTTGAAGATGAAAACCACATGGGTGACGTCCGTGAATTAATTGGCCATGGGATTCAACCATCAATCCACGAAGCACCAAACGTTCCGGCTTATGGTGTCCCAGGCCAAGGCCTTCGTCTTAAAGAAGGCATGACCATCACCATTGAACCAATGGTCAATACAGGTACTTGGGAAATCAAGGACCGTTATGACAAGAAAGATGACTGGACTTATTACGTATCAGCAGACGGCACCCCATCTGCCCAGTACGAACACACCTTGGCAATCACCAAGGATGGTCCGAAGATCTTGACCTCACAAGATCCAGATATCGATAAAAAATACTTGCTAAACTAGCCTGACAATCACGATCGACTGGTTGCAACCAATTAATAAAACCCAACGCATTCCAAGCCGGAATAGTTGGGCTTTTCATTAAACATTAAAATGATAAATGGCTGAAATTGGGGAGCAATCAATTGTCTACTGCCACCAACATTAATCCAGTCATTTCACTTATCCTGTGGATAATCATCACCAGCATCCCCCTTTTTGTAAACCTATCATTAATACTTTATAACCAACTTGTTTTATAATTGTGAGAGGAAGGACTGATTATATGAACAATAAAGATTTTAAGTTTCCAGACACCGCCGCATATAATTTTGTTATTGACGCTTTAAAATCACGGGGCGTCACCCCTGAAGATATTTCGAAAATGGCCTACAAGCTCCAGAAAACGTACATCTCTGACATCTCCATGGAAGAAGTCAGAAAAGACACCACGGATGTGCTTCATAAGCGGGAAGTGCTGAACAACGCAATGGTCGGCCTTGAACTCGATCGTTTGGCAACTCAGGGTCTTCTTAAAGAGCCCTTGGAAAGTATTGTCATGAATGACTCGGGCGTCTTTGGTGTCGACGAAGGAATTGCCCTCAACATCGCCAATATCTACGGCACCATTGGGATTACCAACTATGGCTACGTTGATCGTGATAAGAGCGGCGTCGTCAAAAAGCTGGACGAAGAAAAAGACGGCACCTCCAATACCTTTATCGACGATATTGTCGGTGCCATCGCCAGCGCAGTTTCGGCAAAGATTGCTCACCGGAATAACTAACGCCAGCCAAAATGTTCTAAATCCACGTCACGTTTTTTAATTCCCGAAACATAGGGATTGCCTTTAACAAAATATCTCAGCGGCTTGGTCGCCCAATCGCCCTGATTAGCAACCCCAATTCGATTTGATGCTTCAATCGCTGCGGGGATTTTTTGAGTTTGTTTATCGATATTCAACTGACAATCACCAAAGATTTCAAAGTTCATTTGCTTGTCGGCAATCCCAAACGCCTCCATCAATTTGCCAGGGCCATTGGTCAAATTGACCCCGGATTTGTCCCGATTGGTCAGCATAATATCTTCACCAATTGTCGGTTGGATTGCTCGAATCAAAATCCCTTGGGGCACGTTCTGTTCTTGGGCGGCAACATCCAGCAGGTAACGGCCATGGATCGAATAAATATAAACCGTGCCCGGTGGCCCGTAAAGCGGTTCGTTGGATGCCGTTCGCCGGCCTTTAAATGCATGCGCCGCGGAATCCTGCTGTCCCATATAGGCCTCAGCTTCAACAATCCAGCCGCCAACCTTGCCCTTGGGGGAATCATATGTCAGCAGCATCCCCAAAATGGCTTTGGTCAGTTGATCAGTCGGGGCACTGGCGTAAAATGGATCCGATTTACTCAAATTTAAACATCCCTTTAATAAAAAATAACTACAAGGAGATTCTATCATGGAACTTAAACTAGAACGAATTTATGATAAGCCTCAAGACATGTCTGGTTACCGCATCTTGGTTGATCGCTTATGGCCACGAGGAATTTCAAAGGTCAACGCGAAATTAAATGAGTGGGAAAAGGAAATTGCCCCTTCAAAAGAGCTGCGGTCCTGGTTTTCCCATGATCCGGAAAAGTTCCCGGCCTTCAAAGATAAATACGTGGCCGAACTTGATCAAAATCCTCAAACAACTGACTTTATCAAGCTCATCAACGACAAGCTCAAGGCCGGCAACGTCATCTTGCTATATGGAGCTAAGGATCGTGAAAACAATCAGGCAGTCGTTTTGAAACAATATCTTGAAAGTCACTTAGGCCAAGCCTGACGAATATTTTCCAGGGTCAGTTTTTTGGTGGACGTAAAATTAATATCGGCTTCATGTAGAACTTTCGGATCACCCACGCCAATCGATACCACGTGAGCGGCATTAATTGATTCAACGCCGACGACCCCATCATCAATCCCGATACATTCTTCCGGTTTCAAATGGATCATTTCAGCTGCCTTTAAAAAGACATCCGGCGCTGGCTTGTTATGCTTGAGCTTGGTGATATCGACAATGAGCGGAAAATAGTCCTCTAGGTCAAGTTTTTTGATTTCTTTCGGGGCATTGGCAGACGCGGAAGCAATAATCATTTGGTAGTGGTTTTGTTTAAGCTCAGCCAAAAAATTGTGAATTCCCGGTAAAATATCATCTGGATTCATTTTATCCAGCATGTTTTGATAGATTGCGTTCTTTTTATCTGCCAATTGTTCTTTTTCTGCATCAGAAAATTGGTTGAGCTGGCCGCCAACCTTTAAGATCTCATTTAGTGAATCAATTCGATCCCGACCCTTAATTGCTTCTTCAAGCTCGGCACTCCAAGTGATCCCAAGAGATTCTGCAACCTCTCGCCAAGATTGACTATGGTAGCGCCACGAATCAGTCACGATGCCATTTAGGTCGAACAAAACGCCTTTGATGTTGTTAAATTCGCTCATCGGATTCATCTCCTGTCTAAACTGGTAAAGTAAAGCCACAATTTAATAATAAGCCCGATTGTGGGGGAACACCACTTTTTGGTTCGCAGTTGAGCAGGCAAAAGACACCTGAAAAGTCTCAGTACTTATGACATAAGGCAGAAAGACCAGCAATGAACAAAAGTCGTCCATCAGTGGTCCTTCTGCCTTATTTTGGTTCTACAATATCTGTTGTTGGTAATAGATTTTATCTATTACTAATGACAGATTTTTTGTTTCTCGTTAGAATAAAAAAACGGACATTTCCTGTCCGTTCATCCAAGTCAACCACCACGAAGATT
>NZ_JAHPPD010000084.1 GCF_019061365.1 Lentilactobacillus dabitei | reverse complement strand
GCGCCGATAAGCTATCGACTCCGTGCCGCCTAGGAAAGACAAGCAAATATTTACTTTAACTTTTGGGGTACACCTCATTGTGTAGTAATCTCTTTTTGCTTCAACTATGAACAAAATTGTTCAATAACTAATTTTTCTGAGCATCTGAAATCTTGTAGTAAATGTTTACTGGATTACCAAATGTTACATTCGTATCAGTCGAATTTGCTGTGAATTCTACGTGACTGTCATCATTGGTAACAACATTGCCAGTTCCAATATTTAACTGCTTAAAGGTTGGTGACTTAAGAGTTCCTAAATTATTGTTGGCAGCATAATTTAAGAGTGTAGGTTGACTAATAGTTGCCCCTTGTACCCCTGAATAAGACATATTCAAGCCTGTACTAATATACTTATCTGAGGCAGCATCTGAAAGCTCTTTGTTCAATGCCTTAATCGCAGTTTGTACTTTAGGTCCATTTGTTTGATCATTAAGTTTTTGCTGCAAATTAGTTAAATCTCCAGGTACCAATTTAGCAAGTAATGCAGAAGAAGTATTATTCCCACTTGCATCTTTGGCAGCTGCTGGAAGATCAGCCTTTAGGTCGTCCGGAATTGGAACAACATCACTAAGAGGATTCTCAGTAGTTGCAGTCAACAGTTTCCTATTATCAAATCCGGCTGGCCGAATGGTACTCGAAACCGTCTGATTTACCGGCACAACCGAAATCGTTACCGAACTACCATAGTGACCAGAAGCAATCGCGTTAATCTGGTCCTGATTCAAGGTATTGTTGTTATTGTAGTTCAATCCATAACCTGTTCCAGCTAAAGCAGTTGCTAACTTACCTTGAATATCTGATTGGTCACTACCATAGAATGACCAGTTAGAACCATTTTGATAACCAACGAGATTACCACGGTTGGCACCTGACTTAGTCCAATCATAGTAAGTTGACAAGTTGTTGCCATTTGGCATTCTGAAGTATACACGAACGGCATTATCTGCAATTGCCGAGTTCAAATACAACTTGACCGAACCCCCAAATTGGGCAACCGCTAAGTTATTCAATTGTGATTGGTTCAAGTTAGAAATATTGTAGCTGTAATTAGTGCCATGAGTGGAGTTGTAGCCAGACAAAGCATTGTTAATAGATGTTTGCAATGAAGCTTGATCGTTGGAATCTAATGACCAGTTGTGAGTGGTAGTGTTGTAGTTTCCTAGATAAGAATTTCTAGTAGCACCGGTCTTGGTCCAGTTGAATGATACTAACGTGTTGTTGCTGTTATTTGGATCCATGATGTTGAATTGGATCTGGTTGTCAGCAATTGGCGTTGTTGCATTCGTCTGGGTCAAGCCACTCATCTTAATCCAACCAGTTGCTTGGCTATTTGGATTTGCTGGGTCATAGATGTGAACCCATTGATCTGATGAGCCTTCCTTGGTTCGATAACCAACTGCGTCAATTCGGAATTGCGTGTTGGCGTAAGGACTTGAATCAGTGATTGCTCGGCCAACCTTATAGTTGGTATATGCAGGTGACTTGTAAGTAACTTGGGTGCCATCATTGGCAGTTCCAGGTGTCGTGATCTTATAAGTCCCGTTTTGTTAGGCTGTTGTTAACGTTGAAAATGCTTGGTTGGTAAATGTTCGATATTGTTGAACCCCACCGTTGAAGTCAGAGTCGGTTTTACCACCATAAATCCAACCACGGTATGAGCCATCATAAGTAACCACTTTGTAATAGATGGAGCCACGATTAGTAGTGGCAATTCGATAAGCCCGAACATTATGTGTTGAAGATGAAACGTTTGAGAAGCTGCTTAAAGTAGCTTTAGAAGCGACTACCCGAGCACCCCTCAATGTTCCGGCCTTAGTATATAATGCATTGTTCCCAGTAAAAGTGACGTTACGATCCTGCGGCAACATAGCCATCTTACTATTAGATGTGACTCGAGCATAAGTCTTGGCACTTGCCGTTTGAGAATTTGCCATGCCTGCAGCTGCAACGAACCCTAATGCAGCTACTGACAAGAATAGTGATCTTTTAAGATCAAATCTCATAAATAACCCCTCCTTAACAATATATCTTACACTTGTTACACTTTCATTATACAGTTTATGAAATGGGTTTCAAAGAATAAGCCTAACGAAAATGAGATTATAAAGATAACATCAGGGCACCACCGTTCCACAAAAGATCAATGGTACCCTGATTTGGCGTATGTTCAAATAGTAATGGTTTTAATGTTGATTAGTGTTTTTCACATTAAGTCAAACCGGTGAATGGATCTTCTCAGCATTTTTTAGCTACTCGTACCGTTCAACTATTCGCCCATTTAATTTCTGCACTTGCCGATTATCATACGGGAATTGTTCCTTAAACCAATTCAACTGAGCCGCACTCACAGTCACCTGTGGATTCGTCACTATCAGCCACTCAACCCCCTCAGTTAGCGGGGGCGTAGTCAGCGATCCCAAATAATGAAAACCAACCGGGCGTTCTGGTAACCACCGATCAATTCGAATATCGGCTAAGTCAGTTTTGCCAGCAGTGAAGCCCTCAATAATCTGTTGGAATGCTGGATCAGCATCGCCAACTTTTGCGAGTAAGGCAACCACAACGAGTTGACCAATTGCATTTTGATGCACCAAATGAATTTCCAAGGGGAACTGGCGCCCGTCAATCAAATGTTCCGAAGCCGAGTGAAAGTGAACCTGTTGAAATGTAAATGATCGTCCAAAGATATCTGCGTTACCATTTCCGGGCAAGCGGATCGTGGTTTGGTCATCAACTTCCTGTTGTAAGTGATACTGAGATTGAGCGGCAAATTCAAGCGTTCCCTTCTTTGACACTGCCGCCTTGGTTTCGATATTAATCGGTGATTGCTGGAAGCCAAAACCGTTGGACCATTGTTCCTGATGCGTGTAATCGAGCATGTGGGTCATCCCTTCAATAATTGTTTGAATCTAGTTTACAGTATTTTGGCAAATTGACCAGATTCATTTACCCTAATCTGCTAAAAAATCCTGGTCAAAGCTGAAATTATCAGCCGCAATCAGGATTTTAATTCACTATTTCACTTTAAAATAAGCATGGTAATGGCCACTGTGGACTGTATTGAACGGAACAAGTCCAGTGCCACTTTCTAATTGGTCGGTCGTCATGGCTAACAACTGTTGTTCATCAGTCTGCTTAACCAACATATCTGGACCTCGAAAGACTGCTGCTAGTGTTTGGTTATCTGGCGCAGTCTTGACGGTCACCCTGGATGTGTAATGCAATTCAATCGTATTTTGACCAACTAATGCTGGCAAACGCAGATATCCTTTCTCCCTATTTAGAGGGGCAACCACGCCATTAACGGTTACTGCCAGGTTAGTCATCCAATCTGGCAGTCGAATTAAAACAGCAATCGGCGACTTGAAATCGGTCTGAACACTCATATGATTTTTCTTAACTTGCTGGCTAATTATCCCATTGTCGTCCGGCAATGTTAATTGACTATCGTAAAACAAGTTAACATACAGGCTTTCACCATCAAACGCGTAAAGATCTTTCTGAAAACGAACCATATTCTCTAGGCCAGTCCCATGGCAACAGGTATTATCTATATCCGTATCATATTGTTTCATGCCACCAGGTCTTAATGGCAAGAAGTACGTAGACCCGCCATCAGTTTGATGATCATTGGCTACTAGTAGATGATTATTCAAAACGTTTTCCGCGTAATCCATATATTTACTATTGCGAGTAATCTCGAATAATTGTTGGGACAATTTGAACATGTTGTAACTCGCACAGGTTTCATCCGTTTTGTCCGTCAAGTACTTAGAAACAGCGTCCGCTTCATGGAACATTTCGGTTTCCCCGACACCCCCATTGGCGAAACTATGGTGATTAACAACCAGGTTCCAGAAATTCTCAGCCAACTGGAGATAATTCTCATCCCCGGTTTCCTCATATAGATCGGCAGCACCGATGATTTGCGGGATGTGCTGATTGGCATGCATATTATTGAGAGTATCGTAATTGGTCAGCATCGGGACAAACAGTTTGTCATTACTGAATAGTTTGGCCGTTTGCAAGTAACTTTGGCGTCCTGTTTCCCGATATAATCGCACCATCGCCGAAATCATACCGCCAAATTCTCCAGCAATGTAAATTGACCACATTTTTGTCAGCTGCTGGTGAGATAATTTATTCAGCCGTGCTACTACCCAGTCACCCAACTTAGTAGCAATCGCTAACGCCTGTTGGTTGTCAGTATAGTGATAACTATCCAATAACCCATTCAATATTTTATCCAAAGTGTAATAAGGTGCCCAAATGTTGGGATAAGTTTCGTATTTTTCCAACTCGTCAAATTGGGTCTCATCATATGCGCTTAGAAAGCCTGGGTGAGCCCCTAATTTGGTAAATGTTTGTTGGACTTTGGCCAGCTCAGTAACCAGATAATCTAATTTATCCTTAAAAATTGACTCGTGCGTGTCAAAATATGCGAAAGCCAACGCTGACATATAATGACCAGTGGTGTGACCTCGTAATTTACAATCTGGCGCATCCCAACCCGTCATTTGTTTCTCAGGATCAACAGGTAGTCCGACAGCCTGACGGAAATTGAATAAGAGTTGATCGGTGTCGATCGTCTTCAAGTGAGTCAACATTGTCTGGCTACCCGAAATATAGGGGTTATCCCCCAGTAATTCGACCGGTAGTGTCTTAAACGGATTGTGCCAGCCATGTTCATCTTGGGGGACTCGCTTAATGGTCGCTTTAACTGAAGCGCCATTTTCCTTGACGGTTCCAGAAATTGTCTGAGTGAGTGCCGCTGGGTCGAAATCCCGCTGCCAGGTCACTTCTGCCGTGGTATAAGAACCATCAGCAAGCTTGACAACCACCACCTGGGGTAAGTCATAGCTGCTTGAATGAATCGTTAATTTCAAGTCAACCAGATGGTCAATTGCAACTTTCCGTGGCTCTTGAATCACCGTTGCCGTATATTGTTTTTGCAAGGTTTTGTTACCTAGTTTCGCTGTTAAGTTTAAATGGACCACGCGGTTACCAACGCCTGGCATCGGCCGGGTTACCTTACCATCATCTGTAATGAACAAGTGCTCATCGGATTGCCACTGAAACTGACTACCATTTTTACCAGTGCTTGGCAACGAGATATTGGTGTCAATGGTTCCTAGGTTGCCTAAATAAATATTTTGGACATCTTCTAATAGTTGTTTGTTTTCAACCGTAGCCTTCATCATTAGCACTCCTATTCTCTAGTTCTCAGTATTTGCGGCTGAAACGGTTTCTCCCGCCACTTTTTCTTTAATCCAATTCTTACCGTCAACAATTCTAGCAAGAACCATTGCGGTAGCTGGATTGCTAGTAACATTATTCATCGTGCAGAATGGATCAGTCAAGGTTCCCATAATGACGATAATTGGGACAACAGCGGTCGGGAACCCAAATGCTGAACAAATAAACATTTCACCGATAAACCCACCGCTTGGGATTGTGCCGACAATAACCCCACTAATAACGGCAACAACCACGGCCATTGCCATATTTTTCAAATCAAACGTTCGATGGAACATCGCAAATAGAAAGGCAATTTTCATAATTTGAACAGAGACAACGCCATTTTTATTGATACTACCACCGAGTGGCATGATGATGTTGGGAATTTCTGTTGGAATATGCATCTTTTCACTCGCAACAATGTTAACAGGGATGCAGGCGGCACTGCTGCAAGTTCCCATTGCAGTTGCCATTGGAGTCCAAATGTTGGTGAAATAAGCTTTCAAGCCGGTCCGGCCACCGCCATAGTATGCCATTGCAGGATTTGTAATTAAGAAGAATAGAATTGTGAAGCCAACGTATACCAAAGCTAGTTGAGCAATTGATGAAATAACTTGCCCACCCATCTTACCAACCAAAGCGGCAAAGTAACAGCCAATTCCAATTGGCGCCAATTTCATAACGTAACTAACCAACTTCATACAAACTTCAGACATTGAATGAATCACTTGTTTGGCTGGTTGGCCAACCTTACCTAAAGCATTAATGGCAATCCCAGTTGCAATTGTAAAGATAATCAACGGCAACATATTATTCTTCGACAGCAGATTATAAAAATCAGGAACCGTTAACATGCTGACAACATTGAAGTTTGCCGCAATCGCAGTGCTCTTGCCAAGTTGAATCGCGCCGCTGGGAGCAACGGAGATTAAGTTAATCACAATTAATGCCAATAGTGACGTAATAACACCGCCTACCACCACAATCGTGATAAAGAGCATCAAAATCTTGCGTAACTTCCCACGACTATCCATATTAGCAATTGCATCGGCAATCGAGAAGAAGACGATCGGAACAATTAATACAAACACAAGGTTCAAGAAGATATCAGCGATTGGCTGAACCGCCACCGTCCTTTTTCCAAATACCAGCCCAGCGATTGCCCCTAGAATCGATGCAGAGATCAGGATGATCGAAAAGCCGTAATTCTTCATTATTTGTTTCATGAGCTTATCCTCCAAAATGATATTGATCTAAAATATAGCAACACCTTAAAATAATAAACGAAATTTCATTATAGATCAGAAAGATATATGATTAACATCTACTAACCTTTTTCCAATCTATGCTCATATGATAGCGGATACATAAATATGTTACAATGTCAATGGTTATTATAAAATATGACAATATTAAACGAAAAAATTGTACTATATTTAACTAATTGACTGACTAGTAACATTCATCTTTTTTTGGTCCATGTCAGTTCTGCGGTTAACCGCCTCGTTAGGCTAATAAAATATTAAAGGGTGATATTATGTTTTTACAGTTTAAGTGTCCACCATTTCCATATTTTGTCGTGGCGGGCAAAACACTATTTCGAGCTGGGAATGTTCACGAACGCCGCATCCTCAAGAATGTCTTTGATCTGATTGTGGTCACAGAGGGCCGTTTATATATTCAAGACGATGGTGATCGTTATTCACTTGGCAAAAATGAGTCTATTACTTTAGCCCCAAATCGGTTGCATTACGGCTTTCGTCCTTGTGAAGAAGATACTCGAATTTCTTGGCTGCATTTTGCCACGGATAATCCAACCGAACGGGTCCGACAACCTAAAAATTGAGATCAGAAAAAAGGCTAATCGCCGTAAATATTATTCTAAGGATGAGTTCAACCTCTACTTGCCCGTTTACAAGCGCCTTTCAGAAAAGGATACGCGCTACCTAATCCAGAATATGAATAATTTGTCAGATATCGATGTCAATCACAAGTTAAGAGAAAAGCAATTCACAACGCCCCAACTTGATCAATTATCTGAACAGCAGTTGTTTTTAAATATCATATCAACTATTTACGTCCAGTCGTCAGTCAGTCCTCAAGATAACTTGGCAACTCAAGTCTATGGTTTTATAGAATCTCATTACGATCAGCCCTTCTCGTTGGATGAGATTTCACGTCATTTTATGTATTCCAAGCCATACATTATCAATTCCATCAAGCAGGCATACGGCCAAACACCCCAACAAATTCATCGACAAATTCGACTTGAAAAAGCTGAACGGATGTTAATCGAAACAGTTTTATCCATCGACCTAATCAGTGAAAAGCTGGGGTATACCAGCTCATCATATTTCATTAAGCAGTTCAAATTGTATTATCATAAAACGCCATTGGCCTATCGGAACCATTCTGATAACGCCATTGTATAAAGAGGCAGGTTGCCGATTTTGGCAGCCTACTTTTTTCGTGTATAAGGATGATCAGATCGTAGGAAATCCTTCCCAATTATGAACAAAAACCGAAACCTCTGTGAATATAAGCGAGAAAGTTGAGCGCTTACAGTCTCCCTTGTTACGATAATTGCGAAAACAAGTCGTTAGGGAAATTCATATGGAGGAAGATGACATGAAATCAGCTAAATTTTATTGTATAAGCGCACTGACAGCACTGTTATTCATGGGTGCTGGTGGTGCGGTGATGGCGAGTAATGGTGGTAATGATGATGGTTCGAGAATTTCGCGGATTAATTCGACTCAAGGTGAAGAGGTCACTATTGCCGATAAGGACGTTGACATAGATACGGAAACTGGACTAATCACCAATTTTACGAATGTTGAAAAAGCTCGTAAATTGTTGGCTGGTGGACACTTGATGATTCCAGCTAAGATAAACGGAACGATTGTTAAGGGAATTGGATATAATGGCGAACCTGACGGCGTATTTGACTACGATCGTTTAAATTATCTTGTAAACTCAACCCAAACAGACCATTCTCGAAGAAACAAAGCAGAAAAGCGGAACAAGGATGCGGCTTCTCAGGGAATATCAGCGATAACTTTTGCTGAGCCAGAAAATATCCTAACAATTGGAAGATGGGCTTCCTACCATAACCAAATTTCTAATATTGACTTGCCAGAAGTAACCACAATCGGAGTACAAGCATTTCACCATAATCAAATCACTTCCGTAAATCTACCACAAGTAATTTCCATTAAAAGTGAGTCTTTCTTTGGCAACTACCTCACAGCCCTCAATTTGCCAAAAGTACAAACTATTGAGGACAACGCATTCGCCTTTAATAATTTAGCTAAAATTACGCTAGGGGGCTCTAACTCAACCCACAATATTATGATTAACTCCAAAGCATTTAGCCTTCAAAATTTAATCGAGAAAAGCAGCGGGCCGCTAACGACCCCTGCAGAAATTGCTTTCCGAACGAATGTACGCCGTCAGGATCCATTGAAGTGGCAAACCATTACTCAGGCGATCCAACCATCACTTAAAGCAAACGGCGTTGAACAATTAAAACCAACTAATGCAATATTATTCTCACTCAATGCAGGCGAGCACTTTAACCAGACTGTTAAAAATGATGAAGAGAATCAACAGTTTACAAACATCCCTCAGGCAGGGGATCATCTCAATAAATTTGCAATCGGGGTACAATTCAATCCCAAATCAAGTATAAGTGGAAATTCCCAATCAACTCAAACCGGCAACTACTCCACCTCCGCCGTGGTCAACATCACTAATCCCACCACGCCACCAACGACCACCCCAGATCCACAACCGGAAAGGGAAAAACAACCAGAGACCAACAATAATAATTCCGGCAACACGATCAATATTAATCCGGCACCCGACCTCGACTTCCCCCACCAATCCGAGTCAGTCGACAAAGTTGCCAAGCATCCCCACACAATTTATAACAAGCAGACCATTCGAGTGCACAAAAATACCGACCTGACTTCCCCACTCAAGACTTACAGGAAAGTAGCTCGTCACAAAGCCAAAACATTCAAAGTTCTCGGCGTTGCGTACGCCAACAATGGCGCCAAGCGTTACAAAGTAGCAGGTGGTTACGTCACGGCTCACAAAGATTACGTTGCCAACGCCCACTACCAAAGCGTGCCGAAAAGTAAACGAGTAAAGGTTATCAGCACCAAGGGCATTCACAAATACCAAGACGTCAAACTGACTAAACGACCAACCAAGAGCCACGTCAAGCGAAATAAGGTGCTCAAAGTTATTAAACTGGTTAACCAAGGCAATTTAACCCGCTACCAACTCAATGACGGCAGCTACATTTCTACGAACAAAACGTTAATCATGCAATCCAAATAACTATCATCCCCACGTAACCAGGACAATTTCTAACTTTGTCCTGGCTTTTCTAGTTGTTTTACGAAAAAAGGTTGACTTATTGCCAGAAAAGCATAAACTTTTATGATAATTAATCTAATAATTAAATCCTGGTTAAGGGACGGTAACGAGCTGCTACAACCCTTTGCTTGGGCTGAGTTTCGTCTCATTTTATGAGAATCGAATCCATTCAAATATTTGTGGCAAATACATAATATTAGGTTAAAAATAACAAAACAATAAGAATAACAGGAGGATGTTATATGACAAGAAAAGTTGGCGTTATTGGAATGGGCCACGTTGGCTCCACGGTAGCAAATTACATAATTAATGGTGGGTTCACAGAAGAAATTGTCTTAATTGATACGAACGAGTTAAAGGTAAACGCCGATGCAACCGACTTCACCGATGCTTTAGCAAACCTGCCTTTCCACACTAAAATTACCGTTAACGATTATGATGCATTAAAGGATGCCGACGTGATCATTTCGGCTGTTGGTAAAATCAGCTTACAGAAAGATAATCCAAAACATGACCGGTTCGTTGAATTACCATTTACCAAGCAAGCCGTCAAGGACGTTGCCGCTAAAATCAAAACATCCGGCTTCAACGGGATCTTAATCGACATCACCAACCCATGTGACGTCATCACCACCATGTACCAAAAGTACACGGGCCTTCCTAAGAACCATGTGATGGGAACCGGAACCTTACTCGATTCATCTCGAATGAAGCGGGCGGTTGCTCAAGAATTAAACATTGACCCTCGTTCAGTTGATGGCTACAACTTAGGCGAACACGGAAACTCACAATTCACTGCTTGGTCTGCCGTGTGGGTCTTAGGTCATCCCATCACCAAAGTTGCCAAAGAACGCAACATTGATTTAACTGAATTGGATGAAATCGCCAAGGCCGGTGGTTACACCGTCTTCCATGGCAAGCTGTACACCAACTACGGAATTGCTTCAGCCGCAGTAAGATTAGCCCGGACCATCATGAGCGATGCCCACACTGAACTCCCCGTTTCCAACTGGCATGAAGAATACAACACTTACCTCTCCTACCCAGCCATCGTTGGCCGTGACGGGATTGAAGAACAAGTTCATTTGGACCTCACCGATGAAGAAAAGGAAAAACTGGCTGAATCAGCTAACTATATTCGGACTCGATTTGAAGATACGGTGGCTTCGTTAGGTGATTAGTGAGCGGAGCCAAGCGGTTAGAGATCGGAGGGTAAGTCGCCTCGAACGGAAATTCCGGTTTTGGGAATTTTGTTCGAGGTGCTTACACGCAGATCTCTGCTTGGAGGAGCTGTCCTAATAAAAGTGAGCGGAGCCAAGCGGTTAGTAACCGGAGCGTAAGTCGCCATAAGCGGAAATTCCGGTTTATGGAATTTTTGCTTATGGTGCTTACGTGCAGGTTACTGCTTGGAGGAGCTGTCCTAATCCATATAGCAGAATAACTGAAAATTAATTTTAAAACTTGAATTTACACTTTAAGTGCAACACTAATTAAATAAAGAATGGCCCATGGCCAAATTTCTGTAAAATGATGTTTGCGA
>NZ_JAHPPD010000083.1 GCF_019061365.1 Lentilactobacillus dabitei | reverse complement strand
GGCGGCTGATTCGCCTTGTTTATATAGGTTGATGATGTTTTGTTTGAATTCTTTGTCGTAACGAGTTGGCATGTAAAAATTTCTTCCTTTTGAGAGACGATTTATTCATTATACGCTCTCTTAAAAGTTGTCTCAGGAATCAGCTTACATCCAAAGTATATCAAAAAAGCATAGATCTTGGACAGCTTCTAAGTTCATCAAATGAACCTAAAAACCACAACGTCGATGCCATAAAATAGCAACTTTAGGGGTTTCATTGGGACTACTTTAACCATCGTAAAAGCCCATTCTGACAATGATTGATTAGCTTTAAAGCGGTAGCTAACTTGTTGGTAAATGTTGGTATTTGGAAGCAGCTTTGTTAGTGGCGTGCCAGTAAGTGCTTCTCTGGTGCTATCTAGCGATGGTATCGCAAGCTAAACCTAAGATGCTTGATAATGCAGGAAATTGATACTTTTGGGCTGATGAATGGGAGCATAAAAAAACATCCCTCATCAAAAAGGGATGTATACCAATTCAGGGCTGGCACATTAAATATATTAAGTTATGTTTAGGGTCTACCGATTTGCTTACCATTGATTACGTGTAAATCGAATTAAATCGGATTATTAAAATCAAAAAAAGCAGCAACCACGGCGTTTTAAAGCTGCATGGCTGCTACTTAAATATTGTTAGTGGGCAGTCAGGGGCTCGAACCCTGGACCCACGGATTAAGAGTCCGTTGCTCTACCAACTGAGCTAACTGCCCATTACTAACCGACTTAAATATAATAGCATATGAAATTTTATTTTGCAACAGCTTTTCTAAAAGTAATTCCAGTTGTGAATTCTTTTGGACTTTTTCCAAATTTTGTCCACTTGCTATTAAACGATTTGAGGGCGGATGCGGACATTATTCGGATTTATTACGCGACAAATGAGCTGTGTTATAATGGCAACATGTTGGCGTGTGCAATTAAATGAAAAAGAAAAATAACAATACCAAATCCATGTTAGGAGAAATTGTTAATGGCAAAGAAAATTCTAGTAGTTGACGATGAAAAACCAATCGTTGATATTGAGAAATTTAATTTAACTAAAGAAGGCTATGAAGTTTCCGTAGCTTACGACGGTGAAGAAGCGTTGCAACAAGTGAAGGACGTTGATCCAGACTTGATCATCTTGGACTTAATGCTGCCAAAAGTCGATGGCTTGGAAGTTGCCCGAGAAGTTCGTAAGACCAAGGACACCCCTATCATCATGGTGACGGCCAAAGATTCAGAGTTGGATAAAGTGTTGGGCCTTGAATTAGGTGCCGACGATTACGTTACCAAGCCATTCTCTAACCGTGAACTGGTTGCCCGGGTAAAGGCCAACTTGCGCCGTCAGGGAACTAGTAACAACAACGCTAATGAAGCTGATGATAACCAAGACATTAAGATTGGTGACTTGGTCATTCATCCAGAGGCTTATTCCGTTTCTAAACGGGGTGAAAATATTGAATTAACCCACCGGGAATTTGAACTATTGCACTATTTAGCTCAACACATTGGCCAAGTAATGACTCGTGAACATTTACTCCAAACCGTTTGGGGCTACGATTATTTTGGTGATGTCAGAACCGTGGATGTAACCGTTCGAAGACTCCGCGAAAAAGTTGAAGACAGCCCAAGTCATCCAACCTGGTTAGTAACCCGCCGTGGGGTTGGTTATTACCTCAGAAATCCAGAAAGTGACCAAGCCTAGATTTAATGAATTCAAACATAAGGGGTATTAGCTGGTTGTGAATAATCGAATCAAGTTTTATCAATCAATCAAATTTAAGATCGCGCTGGTTTTTGCACTGGTATTACTGGTCACCCTTGAAATTGTTGGGGCCGTATTTGTGAGACAGTTGGAACATCAAAACCTATCAACGTTTAAAAATCAAATCCAGCTTCAGACATACGTAACCAATTCATTAACTACGCAATTATCACGGACCAACGAAACGGCTGCTAATCGGCGAATTCGGACAATTCTAAATGATACAGATAGTCCGAATAACGCGCAAATTCAGGTTATTGATACAAAGGGGACCATTCGGGGAACCAATCAAGTCAATAACCAAGTGGTTGTCGGTCAAAAAACCACCGATGATAACGTCAAAAATGCGATCTATGGCCGAACGACCATCGAAAAGAATACTTATGACTCAACAACGGATACGCGATACTATACGCTTATTTCGCCGTTGATTAAGAGTTCTGGAAATAACAGCACTATCGTTGGGGTCGTTTATACCAAGGCAAACTTGGATACAGTCTATCAGAATATTAACAATATTACGGTGATCTTCTTGTTTGCCGCATCGATCGCGATTATCTTGGGGTTACTCATCTCAATCGTTATTTCGCGGGCGATTACCCGGCCGATTGAAGAAATGAAGAAGCAAACGATTCGGATTGCCCGTGGCGATTACTCTGGTCAAGTTCATGTGTATGGAAATGATGAGTTGGGCCAATTGGCAAGTGCTGTTAATAACTTGTCAGTCAGGGTCGAAGAGTCCCATGAATCAACGGAATCTGAACGCCGGCGACTGGATTCAGTGTTGGCGAACATGACCGATGGCGTTTTAGCGACCGACCGCCGAGGTAATGTCATCATTATCAACGAAACGGCGGCCAGCTTTTTGAATCGTGATGAAAATCAAGCCATGGGTCAATCAATTCTTGATGTGCTGGATATTCGCAAAGATTATAGTCTGCGGGATTTACTGGAAAAACCAGATGAACTGATTCTTGACTTCTCTAGTGACGACCACAGCTTAATCCTTCACGCCCATTTCTCACTGATTCAGCGGGAATCTGGGTTTATCAGTGGTTTGGTTTGTGTTCTCCGGGATATCACCGAGCAGCAACGAATCGATCAGGACCGCAAGCAATTTGTTTCCAACGTTTCTCATGAACTGCGAACGCCGTTAACCAGTGTGCGGTCCTACATTGAAGCTTTGTCCGATGGTGCTTGGAAGGATCCCAAGCTGGCACCCAAATTTCTTAAAGTGACCCAAGATGAAACCGACCGGATGATTCGGATGATCAATGATTTACTCACCTTGTCACGAATGGATTCGGGTACCCAGAAGATAGAAGTCGAACTCGTCAATATCAACGAACTTTTCAACTATGTCTTGAACCGCTTTGACATGATCCTCAAAAAGGATGATCATCCGGAAAAAACCTATACGATTAAACGAAAGTTCACGAACCGCGATCTTTGGGTAGATTTGGATACCGACCGATTTACCCAAGTTCTCGATAACTTAATGAATAATGCGATCAAATACTCGCCAGATGGTGGTGTGATTACCTGTCGGCTCTATGAGACCCGCAATAAGGTCATTTTAAGCATCAGTGATCAAGGTCTGGGGATTCCGCGTAAAGATATCCCTCACATCTTTGATCGGTTCTACCGAGTTGATAAGGCCCGTTCTCGTCAACAAGGTGGCAGTGGCCTTGGCCTTGCAATTTCTAAAGAAGTGGTTGAGGCACTTAAAGGTCAGCTTTGGGTTGAAAGTGTCGAAGGAAAAGGCTCCACATTTTATATTGCCCTGCCATATGAACCAATAAAAGAGGAGGACTTATGGGATGAAGTTTAGTAAATACTTGATACCAATTGCTTTAACCATTGCGGTTATTGTCAGTCTTACTCTTTCGATGGTTCTTTGGACGAATCCAGCTAACTACCGCAGCAAACAAAATACCAATCAAAACTCGCAAACTGAATCGATGATTAAGCCAAAGCACTATGTCTATACGCCCACTCAGGCGGTTTATACCAACCGTGAGGGCAGCCAAAAGATCATGGTTAACCGGTTGGTCAATGTGATCGCCGAAGTTAAAAAGACGATGCGCGACTACCAAGACCCCAGCATTAAAGAAACCAGTAGTGGTTCGCAAACTGAATATTTCAAAATTGCCAACCAGCCAAATTCCATTATGTTGAGCTATCCAACGCCGGTATCGATGAAAATTTTAAACAATAATGTGAACAATCGCTTCAAGAAATTTCCGAATCATACGGTAACGAGAATTGTGCTGCCGACGACTGATTCGACGAAGATTTATTTGCTGAACGATCAAGATTTCAAAGTGTATCAGGTTAAAGTAAAGAAACACAGCTTGAAATCATTGAATAATGTCCTGAAATTGAGTATGCGAACAATTCCAGCAACCTTTAAGTTGTTCAATAAAAAGCCGTTGGTTTACGTGAACACCTCGGTTCAAATGGAACCCTACGAGTATCTGGTGGATCGTCAGTCAGAAGATTACTACGTCAGTCGCTTGCTGAGTAACGATGATTCTCAAAATATTAATGCCAAACGCCACAAGAATGTGGTCATCTATGGTGATCAGAATTCGATGGAATTGATGTTTAACTCGAAAACCCGGATGGGGAGATTTTCTGATTATCGGCCCAATAAAAATCGCCAGAATATGACTTCTGTCTTGAATAACTCTTATAACAAGTTATCCGATCTGGGATTGCCATTGGATAACGTGCGGTTCTTTGATTACGATAGTGGCAGTCGGACCGTGATGTACCGCACGTTTGTCGAAGGATTCCCGATTTTTCGGGCAAATGGCTTTGGCACGATTTCGACTCGAACAATCAATTCCAGTGCCCAGCGAATGAACTTTTCACTTGATAATCCGGAAGTGCCGATTCCAAGTAAAAAGGGTTACTCGACGTTACCAGCAACAGCTACATTGATCAAACGATTGGTCAATAGCGGTTATAAAGTGAAAGACATTAAGAAAATTCAAATTGGTTACGGTTGGCAAAAGGATAAGAACTCACCATTGCTGGTCAATTTAACACCGGATTGGTACATCTTTTATAACGGTAAGTGGCAATCCTATACGTCAATGATTAATCACTATTAGGGAAGGAGGGGGAGTTAAATGAACTTTCGGCGGATTGAAATCATTTTTTTAGTCACCTTTATTGCGATCGATATCTTCTTGTTTGGCATGTTTCAAAAGAACACCGATCTGCAGGCGGAAAACGTTTCGCAGGGCGATTCAAACGCAAAGATTGTTAAAGAAATGCGAAATGATCAAATTAAGGTAGATGATTTGTCCAATAAAAAGGGCTTTGCCTACTACCTTTCCGGAACCCAAGATGATTTACTTCGAGATCAAATGGGCCAGCTGGTCAATCAGACTCCCCACTACATTGGTCACGAGTTGGAGAGTGAATTTAAAGAACCCGTCACGGTCAGTGCAGATGCCCCGCAAAAGACGATTAACCGGATGATGTCTGATCCCACCTTTATCCTATTTGGTGATGAATATACGTATAACAAACAACTTTCAACCTCGCGAACCATCGTCTATTCACAGAAGGCCATGGGGGGACTCATGTACTCCTCGGAAGCCCAAATTAGGTTTGCGTTGAATTCAAATCACCAAATTGTGAGTTACAGTCAAACCTATCTCCAGGATATTAAGAGTTTGCGTGAAAAATCGGAAACTATATCAGAAACCCGTGCATTAATTTGGCTATATCAGTATAATGAGATACCAAACAACACCAAAGTTGCCTGGACAGAGTTAGGTTACACAAAACTATTATCGATCGATGATGACCGGGTGTTTATTCCAACTTGGATCATTGCGATTAAGCCGCAAAATTCCACTCAGGTTCAAATCAAACGGATTAACGCATTTACTGGTGGGATCATTAAGGAAACTAATGAGAACCTGAAAAATAGTCAAGTTTCATCTGAATAATTAATGTTGGGAAGAATAACAATGGATAATGATGATATGAAGATTAGTGTGCTTGCCAGTGGCAGTACTGGTAATGTGACCTATATCGAAACCCCGCAGCACAAGATTTTGCTGGATGCTGGGTTGAGTGGTAAAAAAATTGCGAATTTGATGAAATCGATTGGTCGGGATCTCAACGATGTTGATTCGTTGTTTGTGACCCATGAGCATTCAGATCACCGTCAAAGCGTTGGCGTTTTGGCCCGTCGATATCACATGAGTGTGTACGCAAATCAGGGAACTTGGGATGCTATGAGTTCTCGAATTGGCAAAGTTTCTGATGAGCAGAAGAACATTTTTCCGCCTGATACCGTTGAAGATTTTGGCGATCTGGATGTCGAAAGTTTCTCGGTGTCACACGATGCTGCCGAACCACAATTTTACGTGTTTCATCATCACAATAAATCCTTTGTCGTCTTAACTGACACTGGTTACGTTTCTGATCGGATGGAAGGTGTCATCAAGGACGCCGATGGCTATTTACTGGAATGTAATCATGATATTGAAATGCTGGAAAACGGCGAATATTCTTGGCCATTGAAGCAACGAATCTTAGGTGATCAGGGCCATTTGTCAAATGAAGATGGGGCCAATACTATGTTGGACGTCATTGGGCATCGGACTAAGAAGGTCTTCTTGGGTCATCGCAGCCAGCACAATAACATGAAATCACTCTGTCATTTGACGGTTGCTTCGATCTTGGCCGATCACGATATGGGAGTTGGCAAAGACTTCAAGTTATATGATACGGAGCCAGAAGAAGCTTCGCCTTTAATGATTGTTTAGATTTCCTTTAGAGATTTATAAAGTTTACAACACACTTTTTTCAAAAAAATAAGGTATTATTAGAATGTAATAGAGAAAGAGAAGGGGGAACACTAATTGGCACAAAAAAATGGTTTTGGAAAATTAATTGCAACTGCTGTAATTGCCGGCGCTTTGGGCGGCGGGATTACTTATGGTGGTATTTCGTACTTTGATAACAATAGCAGTAGTACTGGAACAGAATTAATTTCTGGTAGTAATAAGAATGGCAACACCAAGATCAGTAACATGAAAGTGAACCTCAGTACCCAAGCCGAACAGGCATTTAATTCAACTAAGAGTACCGTTGTCTCTGTCATCAACTTACAACGTGAAAGCCAAAGCGACAATACGCTGGCTGGCATTCTTGGTGGTGATACTTCTTCTAGTAAGAGTAAGAAGAGCGGCGAGTTGGAAGCATCCAGTGAAGGTTCTGGGGTCATTTACAAGAAGAGTGGCAATAGTGCTTACATTGTGACTAACAACCACGTGGTTTCCGGTGCCAATGCCCTCGAGATCATTTTAAGTGATGGTTCTAAGGTTTCCGCTAAAGTTGTCGGGAAGGATGCTGTCACTGATTTGGCAGTTATTAAGATTAACTCCGACAAGGTCAATAAAGTGGCAACGTTTGGTAATTCAGATAACATCAAGGTTGCCGAACCGGTTCTCGCAATTGGATCGCCACTTGGTTCTCAATACGCAACCTCGGTGACCCAAGGAATTATCTCTGCTAAGAAGCGAGAAGTTCCGCAAACTTCAGAGAGTGGTCAACAAATTGGTAACGCAACGGTTATTCAAACCGACGCGGCAATTAATCCTGGTAATTCAGGTGGTCCCCTCATCAATTTAGCTGGTCAAGTGGTTGGCATCAACTCAATGAAGTTGGCTTCTGATCAACAGGGAACCAGCGTTGAAGGAATGGGTTTTGCAATTCCTAGTAATGAAGTTGTGACAATCATCAATCAACTAATTAAGAACGGTCAAGTGGTTCGACCGGCACTGGGAATTGGTTATACTGACCTTTCCAATGTTTCTGAAGAGCAGCAACGCTCCATATTGAAGCTTCCTAAGAGTGTTACCCAAGGAGCGGTCATTCTTCAAGTGAACGCTAATTCACCTGCTAAACGTGCAGGATTAGCCAAATACGATGTTATTACCAACCTTGACGGTCAGAACATTACTGAACAGAGTCAGTTGAGAGATATTTTGTATAAACACAAGATCGGCGACAAGATTTCGGTTACTTACTACCACAAAGGCGATAAGAAGACTGGCACGATTACGTTGAATCAAAAAGCAACTAACAAGGTATTGAGTGAAGCAAGTAAATAAGGCGGGATAATCATTAGCGAAGCCCAGAATCCAAACACAGCAGCCATTCCAAATCTTGGAATGGCTGCTGTGTTTGGTTACAAGGTTCACCTCTCAGCCGAATTTATTCAGAAACGTTTTTGACAGGAATGAACAGGATGACCCCATCGTCTGCTTGAAAAACATTGTAGTGTGCCGCTTGCGGCCGGATACTATCGGGAAGCAGAAATGCGTTCATATGATTAACAGATTGAATTTTAATAACCATTTTAATCACCTCTATTAAGTAAATACGTAAGGGATGGTGGAAATGATTTTTAGTGACGTCAAAAATGAGGAAAATGAACATTTTTGCCATTTGAATTTTAACTGATAACCCGTTTCCGAACGGTCTAAGGAGCATCGACGAATCTTGCCCCTACATGATGGGTAAAAGCCGAACTACTATGTAAATTCCGTGTAAATAATTAACGAACAAATTAAAGAAGGGAGATCTATCCACATTTTACCTGTGGATAACTTTGTGGATAATCCACAAGCTTGGTTGAATTATTGATATATAAACATTAAGAAGTTATCCCCCGAAATGACAAAGTTATCCACAGAAATTGTGGATAACTTTATTGGGGATAAAATCGGTTTTTGTTTGGTCGCTGGATTACTGGTATAATAAGGTTTGCATCAGTAGATTGCGAACAGATGTTTTCCACAATTTTGTGGATAAGTAATTTGGCTCTTGACAATTCTGAAAAAAATGCGGGTTCCAAAAATAATAGTTATGTGCATAAACCTGTGGATAACTTTGTGGACAACTTGTTTATAAGCCCACTTTTGTACACAGACAAATTAATTTTGGAGGAAATGTGATCGTGAATATCAAGTTAGTTGTCGTTGGAAAATTAAAGGAAACCTATTTTAAACAGGGAATTGCTGAATACGCCAAACGGTTATCGCGTTTCTGCAAGTTTCAGATCGTTGAGGTTCCCGATGAAAAGGCTCCTGAATCTCTGAGCCAAGCGGAAATGGATGATGTGATGGATAAAGAAGGTTCGCGGATTTTGGCCAAAATAAAAGATCGCGAGTACGTATATGCACTTGCAATCTTGGGTAAAGAACGATCTTCTGAGGCCTTCGCTAAGGAGATCGCGGACTTAACCACCTATGGTCATTCAGATATTACGTTTGTGATTGGTGGTTCACTTGGTCTGTCAAAGGAAGTTCTCGATCGCGCGGATACCCAAATTTCATTTGGTAAATTTACGTTGCCTCACCAGTTGATGCGGTTGGTGCTGACGGAGCAGATTTATCGGGCGTTTATGATTAATGAGGGGAGTCCGTATCATAAGTGATGTGGGCTTCGTCGGCGGCATATATATCATATTGAGGAGATAATACGTTAGAGGAATGTATATCTTTAATTTTAGCCCAAATTGTCAAATCAAGTGCAACATTTAGGAGACACTACTTCGTAGTGGTGAAGTGATTTGCCTTTGGGAATGTACTCACGGATAAGCCCATTGTGGTTTTCATTGGTTCCTCTTTCCCAAGGGGAATAAGGATGAGCGTAGTAGATTTGAGTGCCTTTTACCTGATTAAGTTTGGCAAACTCGGCACC
The DNA here is from genome assembly GCF_019061365.1 of Lentilactobacillus dabitei. GTDB lineage: Bacteria > Bacillota > Bacilli > Lactobacillales > Lactobacillaceae > Lentilactobacillus > Lentilactobacillus dabitei. The sequence goes on along the minus strand of NZ_JAHPPD010000083.1, from coordinate 1,843 downwards.
ATTGTCGAATGTAATACTGTTAAAAGCCGCCGATCCATAAAGACGAATGGTCTCTTGGAGAGCTTGATAGCAGGTCTGCGCGTGGTAGTTAGGCAACTTGATCATGATTTCATATCGTGAGTAACGTTCGGTTAACGTCAGGATAGCTGGTTCGCTAGACACTCGTCGACCCTTAGCCAGGTCGCCTTCCCAGTCACCAAAATGTTCGCGTTTCAGAACGCTAGTTGGACGCTTCTCAATTGAAGCGCCTAAGCGCTTCTTATTCAACCGTTCGTGATGCTTTCCTGGACGTTTGATTCGTCGACGAAGCTTTTCAGGCAGGTCGGCATTTTTGATTGGTAACAACCCACGATCAATATAGCGATAAACGGTCGGTGTTGATGGCTTAGGGGAGGTTGGATGAATCTGCGAGAAGTAGTGAACAAAGCTATCGACGCTTTGGATTCTAGGACGCTCTCGTAGGGCTTGAACCAGCAGTGTTTGAGAAGCCCTTTTGAATGGCAATGAAGGCGATGATTTTGATAGCTTATTTGACCACTATCAGCAAAGTAACGGGTATAGTACTGATAGTCCACATTACGCTGCAAAACCGTACCACGCTTTAACTCACGGATGATTGTACTAACTGTCCAATGTAGATGATTAGCGATCGCATGGGCAGATTTCCCCTGCTCGTAGAGCACTTGAATTTCACCGCGTTCCTCGGGTTGAAGTTGTTGGTAATGTCGTTGAGTAGTATGCTTGATCTGGGTCATAGAGAAGTCCTTTCTTGATTTGTTTGGTCACTATCAAGCGTAGGTCTCTATGGCCTATTTGTATACTTGGCTCAGTGTTGCAGTTCAATTTTAAATCCGGGTCTTTAATTTTAGTCGTTTTAAGAAAATAGATTTAAAAGAATGAGGATTAAATTGGTTTTTAGATGACGATATCGTTCATCAAATGTTAGATTATTTTGGAGATGGACATAAAATAAGCATGCGAGAAATGAAATTACGGATATTGGAACTGTGTCCGATATTTTTGATGGCATACACTGCATATATTGCAGAAGCAAAACCGTTTAATAGGAAGTCTGTTCATAATATAATTAAATGGGATGGTAAAAATTATGAAGTCGACTATACAGCCCTACAAAGATTTTGGACAGATCTTTTGTTTAAAATCTCTATTCCACGGGATGATCATAAAGAATTTATAGAAGCGATTACTGTCAACCCCGACGCAAAAATATAGTTTCTTACCGATTAGTTTTTGAGTGTATCACTGCTCCTTTCGCCCATGATTTGTATTGGACCTAATGCTTCTGGCCCTGAGTTATCTTTTTTCTCAATTAAGTTGTTATTTTCTGCTAACTGTCCTGAATCAGTTTTTTTAAACACATTTTAATAAATTCTGTTTCATTCTCGAAATCTCCATCAGCATTAAGTAGAACCCCATTCGATCCATAAACAATGAAGCTAGCATAATACTCATCCAACTTGCTATCGGTCTTATCTTTCTTCTTTCTTCCAACATAATCGTTAATTAATTTACTAATTAGATAAAATTCTTGCTTTACTAACTTTTGAGAAACATCATTGATTAGCTGTGAATCTCCGCTCCTATTTTCAAATTGATGAAATATTACTGCACTTTCTTTTGCGGAATCAACTAACTTATCAAGAATTTCTTCTATATCGTTCTTAGATGTAAATGATGCAATGATATCCTTCCGCTTGTTCATCTCCGTGTCTACCACATTATCAATGACTGCATCATAAATATTGGATGTAAGCTGATTCCTGAGACAACTTTTAAGAGAGCGTATAATGAATAAATCGTCTCTCAAAAGGAAGGAATTTTT
>NZ_JAHPPD010000082.1 GCF_019061365.1 Lentilactobacillus dabitei | reverse complement strand
TTTTTTATTCTAACGAGAAACAAAAAATCTGTCATCAGTAATAGATAAAATCTATTACCAACAACAGATATTGTAGAACCAGAATTATTTCAGTTAGGTCTTTTGTCTATCAAACGGCCGCCAATCTTTGTACACTAGAATTAAAGATTATACTCATTAGAGGAGTGATTGATATGAGTGATCAATTTAAACCAAATGATGCTTGCAGCTGGCAACCCAAAAAGACAACTGATTCACCATTTTCAAAGAAGTTTTCAACTGGGGAACTGCCGATTGAAGCCAATCGTTATCGATTAATTTGGGGCAGATTCTGTCCGTGGGCGACGCCGATTGCCACGATGATTGATTACACTGGTTTGAATCAGGTGATTTCTAAAGGAGCCATTTATTCGTTGCGTCACGCTGGGGTCAACGATAATTGGTTCTTTGGTAAAGGTGGTCAAAAAGATCCGGTCTTACAAACGGCCAGTTTGCGGGAAAATTTTGAAAAGACCGATCCAGGTTTCACTGGGCGGCCGACCGTGCCAGCTTTGGTTGACGTTAAGACCGGCAAAGTGGTCAACAATTCTTCCCAAGAGATCATGAATGAATTGGCTTCTTCTTGGCAGCCCTATTTTAAGGAAGGCGTAGCCGATGTCCTGCCAGCGTCAGAACGAACGCCAATTCTCGCGTTAACCAGCCAGATCATTACCGACATTACGTCAATTCCCGGCCAAATTGCTGCGGTTAAATCTCAATCTGAATATGAAAAATTAACCAACCAGTATTTTGATCGCTTGCAGTGGCTGGATGACCGTTTGGTTGAACGCCAATTTCTGATGGGCGATAACCTTACTGTTCCCGACTTTTGGCTCGTTGTGAGTCTCATTCGGTTTGACACTGTCTTTTACTTCCAGAGTAAATTGAACCAGAAGCAGTTAACGGATTTTCCCAACTTGTGGCGGTATGCCAAGACTTGTTACCAAATTCCTGCGTTCAAGCAGAATACGGACTTTCAAGCAATTAAAGAACATTTCTTCAAGGTTAGTGATGATCCGGTTGAGTCAATTGACCGGGTGATTCCAGTTGGACCTGATGAAAGTAAATGGATAGATTAAAATTGTTGGAACCCTTTATGCTACAATGATATCTAGATGTTTTTTACTACTGATGATTGTGAGGCAAAGGGTTTATGGTCGATGAGGCAAAGGCAACAAGTAACGGGGCATTTGGTTCACGAGTGGTTTTATTTATTAAGAAGTATTGGCTGACAGCGATTGCGTTTTTAGCCTTTAGTGTCATTAACGTGATTATGCTATTTCGTTATCACTGGTTATTTGGCGGCCAAGATCTACAATTTCACCTTCAACGAATTGACGAAATGTATCATAGTTTGATCAACGGCAACTGGAATCCATATCTGGCGACTTTTAACTTCAATCAATTAGGATCGGCTGTGATGAGTCTTTATCCGAAGTTGCCACTTTATTTGCAATTATACGACTGGTGGTGAAAGATGCCATCACTGGCTATTACCTGGGGATTATCCTAATGACCTTTTTAGGCCTCTGGGTTAGTTATGCGGCTTATCACTCCGTTAGAAAAGCGGATTCAGTCGGTGCATACATATTTGCCATTGCTTACGAGCTGTCTGGTTTAAATATTACCTATAACTTTTTAAGTGCCGACATTGGCATCAGCTTCACCTATTTGATTTTACCGCTGGCGTTTGCCGGCTATTATCATTGGGTAACTGCCGGGAAATTTCGGATGCTGGCAACTGCGATGACCATCATTTGCTTATCCCACGTTTTAAATACCTTAATTACGGTGTTAGCCCTGGTGATTTTTCTAATAGTCGATATCAAAAAAGTTCATCGTCAAAAATTGTTAAATTTGGGCAAAGCCGTTGGAATTACGGTGTTGCTGAGCAGTAGCTTTTGGGTGCCAGCTTTACATTTTGGTACCAGTATTAAAATGACTAAGCCATTTGCTTTTCCGCTAAATGGCATTAATTTATTGCAATATACCACAGCGGCTTTAAGCAACAATATTACTTATGGCTTTACGATTGTGGCTTTGCTGGGCTTTGTGCTGGCAGCTATCAGGTACCGTCATTTATCGCGTTTTAGTAAAGAAATATTTTGGGTTGGGATCGGTTTTGTGATTTTAAGCAGCAGCCTGATTCCATGGCACTTATTTCAAAACACGTCATTGAATCTGTTGCAATTTCCATGGCGCTTCTTAATTTTACCTCAGCTGGGCTTTACTTATTTGTTTAGTTCGATTGGCTCAGCTTTACTAAAACGAGTTCCCAAACGCACATATCAATTAGGGATTCTCAGCATTTTGACGTTGGTTGTCCTGGGCCTTTCTTTGAATTCACAGGCTGGGCGGGTAAACTTTGAACGGAAATCTCCGGAAATTAAAGCCGATCTTTATCCTGACAGTAATCAAATGCCGCTGGTTCAGGGAATCTTTTGGTATCGAGTGACTAATCTGCGACAGTATCGCCACATGATGACGTATCTGCCGGTTACTGATTATCTGCCGAAGATGAGTGATGACATGTTCAAAACGTTGCCAATGCAACGCGCTATCCAGGATAATAATCCCGCTGTCAATATTCCGGTGTTATCTAAAAGTCACTCGAAGGGTAAAAAGATGACTGTCGATATTGGGACGCCAATTAAGAGCTTGGCATTACCATTTGTGATCTATGATCGGCATTACACCGTGACTTTGGATGGTAAGCGTTACCCAGTAAAAGTCAATCAAAATCACGTGTTAACTATTAACCACTTATCAGTAGGTGAGCACACCATTCGGGTGAGTTACCATAACGACGGGCTGACCGCGATCATTTGTGGATTGACGTTGCTGGGGTTAATGGCCATCTTGTTGCCTCAAAAATGGCCAAAGACTACGAAACGACAATGAAATCAAACAGAAAATTAAAGAGTAAATGAGCGAATGGCAGCTAGATGTTTGGGGCTGCCGTTCGCTCATTGTTTGTTATTTGTTACATGATAAACAGCATCGATTTACCCGGCGTCTTCTGGTTTTGTTTGATAAGTTTGACAAACTGAATCAGCATCCCAGCCATCTTTGGTTCGTGGAGAATATGTAAGATATCAATTGCGTCTTGCATCTTGTCAGCCCCTTGTTTACCGTCAGAGTTAATGTAGTCGAACCAACCCTGATAGAATCTCAGCAAAATTGCATAGTTGCTGTCTTCTCTTTGAGCAACCAATTCTTGAAGGTGATGGAGGGGTTGGCGGGCCCAGTCAAGCTTGCGAAAATTGATATAGGTGCTAAATAAGCCAAATAGTAAACCGCCTTGGATGAGTGGCATGATTGGAAAAGTGGCATTGATTGATGTGCGTTTAATGGCGATTTTTTCAAGCTGGTGAACGGTTGTCAGTGGCATTGCGTAGTGGCTGATGCCAAATAGCAGTAGTTCAAATGAACTCCAATTTTCAATGTTATATAAATAAGAAATAATGGGTCGCATCATAATTCGAACCTTGCTAAATCTTTTATCCGTCGTCTGGGGTTGATTAGTGTCGATGTCGTTCTTTAATAATTCTGCTTGAACTTGGTGCAAAATTGCTAGCAGGTGATGCCAGTCGGCTGTACCAGAATTTTCCAGTTCCAGAATTTTTTGATTGAAGTACGTCATTGTTTTGGCAGGATTATTTTCATATTGCTGTTTTGATGAATCCAGATCTCGCATCAAGATTACTAACGGGGTCATGAAGTTGGCCGAGAGAAACATCGGGTTACCAATTAAAAAAGAAGATTTTGTTGCCAAGGTTGAATCTTTTCCCAGTAAGTACAGGAATTCTTCGGCGGAAAAATTAATTTTTCCCAGTAAGTGAATTAAGCGGGTAAAACTAATTTGTGAATCACCATTTTCAAACTTACTAATAAATGAAATGCTGTTATGCTCATCTGCCACCTGTTGAAGCGTTAAATGCCGGTCCTGCCGCAATTTTCGAAAGAGTTTGCCTGGTTCATTCATCGAATCACTCCAATTTAATTATCATATAGTGGAATTTTATCATTTCTAGTCTAGTTCTTAGATACAGTGAAAACAATAACTAGAGAGAAGTGGTTGATGATGAACTCGTATATTCGGAGTAAGGGGTTTCGGGCACTAATTAATGCGGCAGTTTTTAATGGCATTGGGAACAGTCTGTTTAATATTGTTTTCATCATCTATGCAGGTAGCTTGCCATTTAAGACTTTAGCAGTCAGTCTGGCCTCATTTGTTACTTATTTGCCCCAAATTCTGAACGTGGTGATTGGCTATTATGCAGATGGCACGCATCATAAATATTTGGCGATGGTAGCCGCCCGCCTCGGTCAATTTGGCTTGTTTATAGGGTTAGCGGTGCTAATGTTGGGATCGATAACGATTTGGACTTTCCTGATTTTGTTAGCGATCAATGTCATTAGTGATTGTCTGGGGCAGTTTTCTAATGGGCTTGAGCTGCCATATTTTAGACACCTCGTTCCCAATAACGAGTTGAATGCTGCCATGGGACTTGAGGTCGCAACGCAAACCACGTTACAGATGATCTTTCAAGGAATTGGTGCGGTGGGGATTGTTTGGTTAAACTATCGCTATAGTTTGTTTGGGATTATTAATGCTGTTACTTTTCTGGCGGCAGCGGGGGTAATTTGGCTGAATCGAGCCATCTTTATTGGCATTGATCCATTGCTGGCAGTCAATCAGGTGGCTGAAACGACCCCCAAAAAGCCACCCATGAAGGCCAGCTTAATAATGACTGGAAAATTGTTGTGGTCAAAGCGGCCACTCGTCATTGTGATCATATCTGCTTTTTTAGTTAATACGGTTGCTTGTGCACTAGATGGGCTAATTAATTTGGCAATCCTCCACAACCGCGCATTGTGGCTGGGAAACTATGGTAATAGTGTTGCAGAGGTAAATATTTGTCTCTCAGCTGGAACGGTGTTGGGCGCGCTCATTCAGCAAGACGGGTTGGCGAGAACAAACTTTTTACGGTTAAACGGGTATGTTTGCTTATCACTCGTTGGCTTGGCGGCAAGTTATATATTTAGTAATTCGCTGGTACTCATTACAATTGTGAGTGGACTAAGTGGGTATCTAATGGGGAAAGTAAATCCCCGCGTTTCGGCGGCGTTCATTAAGTTGATTCCAGACGATCAACTGGGTCGCTCAATGGGATTTGTGAATATGGTTGCTCTGGCAGGGGCACCGCTAGGTAGTGGTGTGTTCCTGACAATTGCTAATCTTGGAAAAAGTGGTCTGTTTAGTAGTTGGTTGATATTTGGAATTACTTCCTTCTTAATTGCGGTGGCCTCTTGGATCTGTGATGCTCGGAACTGGATGGCTACAGCGAAATGAGCCAAGTAACAACTTAGCCCTTCAGTCCCCGTGCTTGCCGATCCATATCCTCAACGACAATGTCAAAGATTTCGCCGAGGGAGGCGCAGTATTCTAAAATCTTCCAGGGATAATTGGTGTGGAAGTGAATTTTCATCAGGGCTTCATCGCCAACGGCCAGCAATGAGTCGCCGTCAAACCTGGCAAGAATTTCGTCGTTTAAATCATCTTCGCTAAGTGGGCAGCCTTCAATTAAGAGTTGGGTATCGTATTTGTATTTAATCATCGGTCAGTTTCTTTCTGAACTTCTAGTAGTTTGATTTTTCAGTTAATGAATGAGGGGCACCTTCAATTTGAAGCACCGCTTTGACACTGGGGATTTGGCGCATCCTCGTGTCAAAGTGTATTAAATTATGAAACTTTTCTAACGGATAATCAAGTCGTTGCATCCAGTTGGTCATCACAAATAAGTAAGGATCTGCAATCGTAAATTTGTTTCCCATCAGCCAGGGACCTGCAAAATGGTTTTCCACAAATTGCAGCCGGGGAGCGATCCGCTGCCAGATCAGCTGTTTAGAATCAGCCGTATTGGGCAGCCAATTGCCTTTACGAAACGGTGAAATAAAGTTCTTATGAAGTTCAGTGGCGATATAGTTCATCCAAATTCTGAGTTGCCAGTAGTTGCTTGAGTCCTGGGTAAACGAATAATGGTGATCAACCTGATGATCAATGTATTCTACGATAACCGCGCACTCCGTTAGGTATGTACTCGTATGAGTCTGGAGAGTTGGCACATAGGATTTTTCGTTTATCTGGTTGTAATCGCCCTGTTGCCAAGTCTTTTTGTCCAAATTCACTTTTTCCACTGAAAAGTCTAAGCCGCTATCTTCTAGTAAAATATGAGGTGCCATGGCACTGGTTCCTGATGCGTAAAACAAATTCAGCATACTAAGATCTCCTTGTTCGATTGTTATCGAAATACAAAGTAAAAAAGAAAAGACTACAAGGATTTCAGAAACGAGGGCAGGTATTCCTTAAAAGTCTTCTCGTTAATTGACAAGTATTTGGTTTGTGCAGCTTGGCGCGTGTTGGTTAGCCCAGCATGTCGCAGTGCCTTAAAGTGATACGAAACGGTTGATTTACTGATATTGAGCTGTTCGCTAACTTCCGAACAGGTCAGTTCCCGATCAGAATGATCCAGGATCCGTAAAATCCGAATTCGATTTGGTTCACTCAAGGTTTTGAAGATTTCTGCCAATTGATTGTCTTTTTTACTTTGTTCGATATCCATGGAACTAACATACGGCTAGAATATAAAATTGTCAAACTCGATTCATTCATTTGAAATGGCCACTTTGCCGATTTCGTGATTGGTTTCGACCAACGCATGGGCTCGTTTAAGGTTGGCAACGTTAATTGGTCGCAATACTTTCGTAACGGTTGAGTGAATGTCACCATTGTCCAAAAGGCTGGCAACTTCATCCAAAATTTGATGCTGGGTGATCATGTCGTCAGTGTGATAATACGATTTGGTGTACATCCATTCCCAATTAAAGGAAGCAGCTTTCTTGGTCAATTTTTGCAAATCAATCCCGCGCTTATTTTCGGTGATTGCGCAAACCGCACCCTCTGGCTTGATAAGCTCGATAATCTCATTCCAATGCCCATCGAGGTCATTTAAATTGAGAATATAGTCAACATAATGGAAACCAAGTTTGCGAACTTCGGTAACCAAGTTTTTGTGATGGTTAACGGTATAATCAGCGCCGTTTTGAAGGACCCACTTGATTGTCTCAGGGCGAGAGGCACTGGCAATTACTTTGAGACCGGCCAAGTGAGCGAGTTGGGTTGCAATTGAGCCGACGCCCCCGGAACCGTTAATGATGAGGATGGTTTGCCGAGCGTTTTGCTCGCGTGCCTTGTCAATCCCTAATCGTTCAAACAATGCTTCCCAGGCGGTTAAGCTGGTAAGCGGCATGGCACCAATTTCAGCGGCGGTTAATTTGGTCGGTGCGTGACCGACAATCCGCTCGTCAACTAACTGGTACGCACTATCTGATCCGGAACGGATAAAGGAACCCGCGTAAAAGACTTTGTCGCCTGGCTTAAAGAGTGATACTTCGTCACCGATCTGTTCAACAATTCCGTAAGCGTCCCAGCCAATCACTTTGGGTTGCTTTAGAGTTCCCCGACCATGCCCGCGGACACCCACATCTACGGGGTTAACCGAGGTGGCGATTACTTTAACCAGAAGATCGTGACCTGCTGGGTTGGGGACCTCTTCTGTAAATTCTTCAAGACTATTTGGATCGTTAATTGGTAAATGTTTCGTAAAGCCGATTGCTTTCATTGTTATCATTTAAATTTTCTCCTTTTTTATTAGTGAGCAGATCCAAGCGGTTAGAGATCGGAGTGTAAGTCTCCTCGAATAGAAATTTTGGTTTTGGGAATTTTTGTTCGAGGTGCTTACGCGCAGATTGTTGCTTTGCGCAGCTGTCCTAACTACATTTCCAGTGTAAAGCGCTGAAATTTCAATACAAGACGTGAATTTTAATTAACTAAGTTACAATTTTTTCACCTCGGAAAATCGTTGAAACACCGATTTGAATGGCTTATGATGGATTTAGCTAAATTAGGAAAGAACTGATATGAATGAAACGCCGCGTTTATGATTGTCAAAATGGATGTCCGGTTGAAAGCACCTTGCAAATTATTGCTGGAAAATGGAAGAGCGTCATTATTTATCATTTGATGGCTGGCACTGAACGCTTCAATGATCTGCAAAAGCAAATGCCAGATTGTTCACGGCGAATGTTGGCCCTGCAGCTGCACGAACTTCAAGCAGATGGCGTCATCCAAAAGAAAGTTTATCCGGTCATTCCAGTTAAGACTGAATATTCACTGACTGGCTTTGGCCAAACCCTGCGCCCGGTTATTACCGCGATGGAAACTTGGGGCAACTTGTATAATCGACGGGCAACCCGCCAAGCGGCATCTGACTGACTTTATGCAGATGTTCAGTTAACTACTTAAATATAAAATGGGCCATGCAAAATGCTAAGGTCGAAAGATAATCGTTGACAATTAATGAAAGTTTTGTATTCTAAAGTTGAATTGTGTTACACTTGTCATACAAGAGGTGATAAGATGGCAAAGACTGATTTAAAACCTGCAACGGTGTCTGTTCGAATTAATCCGGATGTAAAAAAGCGCGCAATTGAAAAGTTAGCAAAATCTGGACTGTCATTATCAGATTATACGCGAATTGCAATTACGAGCGTTGCCAATGATGGGCTGCCGAAGTACTTTGGTATTCCCAATTCAGAAGTTTTAGGTGCTGTTAATGAAATGATTGATGATGCTACCGGAAAAAAGCATATGCCCGAGGCTCATGATCTGAATGAACTAAAGGAACGGTTGAATGATGACTAATATTATAAAATATTCCTCAAAGTTCAAACGCCACTACAAGCGCGTTTTGAAAGGCCCTCGTTGGCAGAAGATATTTTATGATAATTTGCCATTGGAAATTACACGGACGGAACAGAAATTCACGCCCTTTGATTTCATTATTACGTGTCTCGAAAGAGATATACCCATTCCAAAATATTTTTACGTTCATCCGATAACGCTTCCAAAAAAGATGGTTCAAAGGTTAAAGTCGGCCTTTGGACATACATATACAAAAATTGCGTGTTTAGATCTACATTTCGATGGCCACAATGGTGATCATTTATTGATTTATGCCACAAACGCAGATGCTAACCTTGTATATTTACTTGAAATTGGAACTCATAGTGAGTTGTTTTAGTAGTTAAGTAACCATGTTTGAAAAAGGGATCCCCATCCTTAGACATTAACGTCTATCGATGAGGATCTTCTTTAGTAACGGTCATTTACAAAATCCAATGATTGGCTAACTAACTCCTTTAGCCTTTAATTCCAACTCAATTTTTTCGAGGTCGGCGAGGGTGCCAATCGTACATTCATTGATTTGGGCGCTCTTTTTGATGTGAGCCATCAAAGTGAACAGGTCACCGGGAATTTCCCAATGTTGGTCGGTATGATCAGCATAGACAGTTACGGCTCCATTTCGATTGTCGACTCGGTAGCTGATTTGATGCTGCTTCCTGGTTACCTGATTGTAGTCTTCAAAGGCAGCCCGCAGTTGTTGCATTAATTCGTTGTGATCGATCATGTTTCACCAGACTTTCTTCTAAATTCATTATAGTGAGAAAGTTCGTGAAATTACAAGAAAATGAAAAGCTGAACTAAGCAGGGCTATTTTGGGAACATCGCCTTAGGCTTTTTCACAATATCCATTACTTCGTATAATCAATTGACTTGGTTTCTTTGGTTGTTAATAAAGCGATCAGTGAGATCACAGCCATTAAAGCTAAATAGTAGCCAACGGAGTGAATGCCCCACTTATCAACCAAGAAAGACGCGATGGTTGGCGCAAATGCGGCACCGATGATGGCGGCTAAGTTGTAGGCAATTCCAGAACCGGAGTACCGGGTGCTGGTTGGGAACAATTCTGGCAATAAAGCGCCAACTGGTCCGTAGATGATACCGTAGATGAAGAAGCCAACGAAGATGAAGAACAGGCCGCCGGCAAGGTTGTGCTGTCCCTGGAAGAAGAATGGGAATACCAATGCAAACGCAATGATCATGAGGGTCCCAGTTACCAGAATCCGTTTGCGGCCAATTCGGTCTGCGAAGAGTGAGGCGACCATAATCATGACCCCGAAAAGGACGACGCCCATCATCAATAATAAGAGCCATTCACGGTTATTGAAGCTCATGGCTGTTGTTACGTAACTGAGGGACCAAGTTGTTAACAGGTAGAAGAATGTGTAAGCAACCCCCATGATAAAGGTACCTTTGAGGATTTGAGCCCAGTTTTTCTTGAAGACCTCTGCTAATGGTGACTTTTGAACTTTTGATTGGTTCATTGCCAAACGGAACAGTGGGGTTTCCTGCATCTTTTCCCGAACCAACAACCCAACAACCACAAGGACCGCTGAGGCCAAGAATGGGATCCGCCAACCAAAGGCCTGCATTTGGGCTGGGGTCAGTGTGGATTCAAGAATGAAGTAAAGCCCATTGCTTAAGAAGAAGCCAATTGGGGCACCAAGTTCAGGGAAGGCGCCATATAGGGCCCGTCGATTTGCTGGTGCATTTTCGGTAGCGACGAGGACTGCTCCGGACCACTCACCACCAAGGCCAATTCCTTGAATGAAGCGAGCTAAACATAATAAGACGACTGCGAAAATGCCTAAGGTTGCGTAGCCGGGAAGAACGCCAATAACCACTGTGGCGGTTCCCATGGTTAGTAATGAAACGACCAACGTTTTCTTGCGGCCTAACTTATCGCCAAAGTGACCAAAAACTAATGATCCGAATGGTCGGGCGACGAAGGCAACCCCGAAGGTTAAAAGACTTAAGATAAGGGCAATCGCTGGGGTTAATTTAGGGAAAAAGACGTGGGGAAAATATATAGCGGCTGCAGTTCCATATGCATAAAAATCAAAGAATTCAATGGCGGTCCCAATCATTGACGCCAAAATGACTGTCTTCACGGGATCTCTTTGTAACGTGTCTGACGCGGGTTCTACTGAATTTACGGTTGTTTCTGGCGTATCTTCCATAAAACTGTCACTTCCATTTCTATATATTTGTAACAAAAATCAAATTTGGATCTCAAACAGTTAATCACCTCCCTGGGGATAAAAAAATGCCAAGAACTGAATTGATAGTCCTTGGCGAATGCACCAACTCTGCCCGCAACTTGCGGGCACTCAAATTAGCCCACAGTATTAATAATGATAATAATGCCGGCAATTGGGTGAAGTTGTAAGTTTGAGTTGGTCATATTTTTTATCTCGCTTTTTCGAATTGATGTTATCTTATCAAAGCATAAATTAGATGAAAATAATTCAAATAATTTTTGACCTTTTGACTAATCAGGCTGATATGTCAACATTTATGACGGGAAATTCTCATTTTATTCTAATTTAAGGACAATTTGTTCCTTATAAACGAAATGATTGTTTATTCGAGTATCAAGATATCTTATCTGGCAATGAGGTTGTGTTTATATTTTTCAGATCTATAATTAACTCTTGAATTGTCAAATTAAGTGCAACACTACATTAAAGAATATTTCATAAGGCGTTTTCCATCCGAGACATTTACGGGGA
>NZ_JAHPPD010000081.1 GCF_019061365.1 Lentilactobacillus dabitei | reverse complement strand
TTTATTCTAACGAGAAACAAAAAATCTGTCATCAGTAATAGATAAAATCTATTACCAACAACAGATATTGTAGAACCCTAAAACCCTACCAAAGAGATTAGCTCTGGTAGGGCTTTTTACGTATCAAATAGGCATTTCTATTTTTTGGAAAGGATAATAAAAGATATCCAGATTGGAAGCCGCAAAAGTTTTCCAGTCTGGATATTTTTTTGTCACATATATTTTGGATGTTTTCTGAAATCCCATTGAAACTGTTTTGATTACATCATTCATTTGCCACAGTGACAAGCAGGTTAAAAGGCTGATTCCTTTTCCGTTCAGGAGTCCCATAGGCAACATTTCACTGCAAGTACCCAGCATTGATGGTAAAATGAAATTCATACATAAATTGCTGAGGTATAAAAATGAAGTCAATTAAGCGGTACTGGAATCAACTTAATATCAAAACGACCGAACTCATCGGGGTTGCTATCGGAGCGTTTATTTATTCGATGACCTACAATTATTTATTATTACCCTCTCATCTTGGTGAAGGTGGGGCAATGGGCGTTACCGCGCTCCTGTATTATGCCTTTCAGATTCCGTCATATCTGTCTAACCTACTGATCAATACCGTGCTGATTGCGCTAGGATATCGATTATTCGAAAAGAAGACCACTTACCTAACCATTTGGGCGATCGCCTGGATGACCGTCTTTCTAAAACTGCCGGTTCTTTATTCCTATCACACCCATGAATTGATTGTGCCGACGCTTCTCGCAGGGGCATTGACTGGAATCTCAATCGGGTTAATTTTCCGGTATAACGGGACGATTGCAGGGGATACAATCATTGGCAAGCTATTGAATTATTTCTTTGGCATGTCGGTGGGCACTGGCAGCTTACTGTTTGACCTTGTAATCGTGATCCCATTCATTATGATCATTGGGTTTACCAACACGATTCTGACAGTCATTTATCTGTACGTTTATTCCGTGTTTACCAACCAATTCATGGCGAACGTCGGGGCTAGGAAAGCCGTCCTGATTGTTTCACCAAGGTACCAGGAGATCGCAACCACCATTTCCAAACAATTGGGCCAAGAGATTACCATCTTCAATGGCACCGGCTTTTACAGCAGTGCTGACCAGCACATACTCTACATGATTGCCAGCCCAAGGCGCGTAACCAAGATTGTGCCGATTATTGAGCAGGAAGACAAGAATGCACTGATTGTGGTTGAAAATATTAGGAGTACGCGAGGATTGAATATGCGCCGGATTCTTTAGGCAATAAAGAGTTAGACGAAATCACAATAAAAAACATCGTTAACGTTAAGCGGGGCTTGAACCGTTTGGCGTTGACGATGTTTTTTAAGCTGAGCGCACTGCAGCATTGTTGATTTGTTACGATTGGTGATGTTTTCCCAATGATTGATCCTCAAAACGCCTCATCATTCAGAAAAATTCCGTTGCATCATACACGCCTCAATAGATTTAGAAAGAGTTTCGAAAGAGTTTGGAAAGGATAAAACGGGAATAGAACAAGGTTAAGGGCAGCTTCGAAATGATGCATTTTCTGTTGTCGAACGAGTTTCGAAAGAGTTGACAATTGATGATGTGACTTCTATAAGTATGGAAGCTGATGCGAATACAGAACTTGTTTCTTTAAAAATTAATTTGGACATTCTTATATTGATAAAACTTGCGACAAACGATTGATCCTGGTCATTTAACAAAGAGGACCAACTATTCCAAAAATCAGGAATAATTGGTCCTCTTCGGTGAATTCTGGGATCAAAACGTCGATTGTCTTAGTCTATGGATATGACGATCATTTATTGGAACGACTTACGCTTGTGAATGCTGAAAAATCGAATAAACGATGTAGCCGATAGTTAAGATCACCAGCGGCAAAAAGAAAATGGCTGAAAATGACAGCACAACCAATAGAATGGTCGCGATGATGCCAACAACCAACTTGAGTAAGAACCAACTTGTTTTAAAGATGAGCGTGCCAAATAAAATGAGCAGTAGTAATAATAGAATCATTTGTGATGTCCCTTCGAATGGTTATTGTTGGTCTAATGATTCAACAGCGCCACTCCACCAGCAAGGTAGGTTGCAAACAGTAGCCAGGCTAGATAAGGGCCAAGTAGCCAAGTCGCAATCTTCTCGGTTGGCAGTAAGCGATACATTAAACTGGCAACCATGATGTCCATGGCGACAATGATGATCAGACCAATTACAAACAGACTACCGTTAAAGAAAACGATTGTCCAGACAAAGTTTAACAATAATTGACCTAAAAAGAAACTCAGGTTAACTAAATTGTTTCGGCGATCAGACCACAGCAGATACCCCACAATGCCAATGAACAAATAGAGAACTGGCCAAACAATGCCAAAGACAACCCCTGAAGGTGATAACGGTGGCAGGGACAACGCATTGTATAGCCCTTTAATATCACCGGAGAGTTGGGCTGATAACAAGCCCATTGCTTCAACCAAGATAATCCACGTTGTGAGTGACAGCCAATTAATTTTAGCGTTATTTGTCATGCAGTGACCTCCTCGAATGGCTTCAATATAATTAAATATCCAACTTAAGAACGTTATTCATTACAATATTGATATCCTTTATCCTATCGTGAAAGGAACGGCATGGCTAATTTGAAGTTTGGCGGAAATGTTCAGTTATTAAGTTGGAGCTCAAGATTAACCCTCTGTAAAATTAATGTAAAAGGTAAATTAATTAAACTATTGAATTATAAAATTAATGTGTTACGATAATTTTATGAGGAGATGAAAGATGATGAACCAAAAATATGAAAGCTGGTTTATTCAGCTGCTGTCAATTGGAAGCCTACTAGCTTTCATTGTCCAAGCTTTACTGACAGCGATTGTGGCTTTCGGAACACTGGCCACATTGATTATCGGCAATAACCCCAATTTTCCGCTCATTGCCAAGCTAGCGGTGCGCGCTCATTCAGCATTTACTGAATCCCTGGTGACAATCTTGATTGTGATTGGGGTGTTAATTTTCCGAACGATCATCATTTTTGCGCTTTATAAGCTGCTGCGTCAATTTCACACCAACGATATCTTCAATGACCGGAACCTGAGTTATATTCGTTGGTGCTCATATTCCTTTGGCGGCTTGGTGATCTTTGATGGGATGTTGGCGTTAATTTGGAAATTTTTGCACTTTGAGGCTGCCGTTTCCTATGGCCAGTCATTGTTTGCGGAAATTCTAGCATGGTTCACAATCTACGTGATTTACATCATCTTCAAACGGGGCTTGGCACTTAAAAAAGAAAATGAAGACTTTGTCTGAGAGGGGCTGGTGGAAATATGATACAAGTCAATCTGGACCGGGTCCTGGTGGAACGAAAAATGACGTCAAAAGAATTGGCTGCCAAGATTGGAATTACGACGGTGAATTTATCCAAACTAAAAACTGGCAAAGCTAAGGGGGTTCGCTTTGAGACCCTTGGAAAATTGTGTGCAGTGTTGGATTGTCAGCCGGGCGATTTGTTGGAATATGTTCCTGATGAGCCGACTGAATGAGAGAAGGAGAATTAATCATGGCAACGGCATCAAATAAGCGAGTGGATCTGCAGTTTGGGCTTGAATGTTTGGGATGCGTTGGGTTAACAATTTTATTTCATCTTTTGCAAGTATCGTATCTAAGCAGTTCAGGGCTCTTTATCTGGACTTTGATTGGTGGGATTGCCAGTGGGCTGATCTGGCTAACAGATTTTTGGCGGGCTCGCAATGCTTTCCGGTCAGTTGTTACGGTCAGTCTAAAATTAGCCAGCTATACCTTATATTCGTTGGTATTAATTATGGTCGTTAATGCTTTGTTGGCGATCGTTTGGCAGGGAACCCACTTCTGGGCTCAAGGATTGCTATCTTTAGGGACTATCCTCATTATCGGTCTGTCGTTGCCTGGTTTCTTCAAGTTGGTCGTAAATGAAACTAATCCTGTTTTGAGAATGGTTTCAATCTTCTTTTATTATCTTGGCTTCGGGCTTTTCCCCCAAAGTTTGGGCTTTGGTAACCACTATGTTAACGATTATGGTGCCCCGTATTGGGTTGCATTTATCTCAGCGACGCTTCTGGTGATCTACGCCATGGTCCATTGGGAGTACCAATTACCCAAATTGAAATTCAATCATCATTTAAACTATTGGTGGTTGGCGTTACTGATTGTGCCCAGGTTTTTGGTGATGGGAATGTCTGCGGGTAGTTGGTCGCGGTTATTTTCCCTACCGCTTCAAATTAGGTGGGTCATTCCAAACGACTCCTTAACGACTGCAACTATCTATGTGATCTTCACAATTGTCACCGTTTGTTTCAAGGAAGAATTGATCTTCAGATACCTATTTCTTGCCCAAATTCTAAACGCGGTGAAGGGATCTGTGAGGACCAGGATATTAAAGACCACATTGATTACTGCGACGCTGTTTGCTGCCTGGCATTTGCATCACATTTTCTATCAACCACTTGCAACAACTAGTCTACAGATATTAGCGGCCTTTGGGATGGGGGTGGTATTCGCAATCATCTATTTATATATCGGAACAATTTGGGTAACGGTTATCATGCATAGCATTTTTGATTTATTTTCGGTGGATATGGCTGGGAGTGTCACCCCATTTGTGAGCCAGCCGACATCGTTTTTGGTTGAGTTTATAGTAATCACAACGGCTATTCAGGTTGTCCTTGGATTGATTGCGATCTACACCATGAAGACTGGGCCGTTTGAGCAAACAATTCGTGCCAATCAGCGTAAGCAAGCATTGCGGCGACCAGTTGCTAATCTGTCAGAAAGTTAAAGGAGAAATTGATGATTAAATTAAAACTAATTGGCCTCACAGTGCTACTGTTCACTCTAACTAGCTGTGCATCGCAGCAAGCGTCAACTACTAAATCTGCACGACATTCTCACGACTGGATTGATGTTTACAGTCCATCGGGTAAAAAAGTCAAGACGCTGACCAGTAAAAAAGCGATTGCCTATTTCGCTGATCGAATTGGTGACGATGCCGGGAACGCAACTAAGCACCATGTTTTCCGAAATTCTAACTTGAAATTCAAGTACGTGATTCACCAGAAACGTGGGAATCACAAATTTTCCTGTTATGTCTATACTAATCGTCAGGCAAAAGCGATTATGGGGACGACCTTTCCCGCCCAAGCCTGGAAACTGACAAACCGGGAATTCGCAATCTTTGGCCAACCTCAGAAATTACAATAAAGAAATCAATCGTTTATTAAATGCCCCGATTTCCGACCATTTTTGGCATATTATTTAAACTTCCGACCCGCAGATTGTATAATGAAGACAGAATAGTTTGGATACGAAAGATTGCCTTTTTTGGAAGGGGAGTTCTTTATGTACAAAAATATTTTGGTGCCACTGGATGGTAGTGTGAACTCACAAAAAGCGCTGGATGTTGCCCTTGAATACTCCAAGGTGTTTCACGCGGAGATCATCGCTTTATCAGTTGTTCATCATATTAAATACGATTCGGATGCACTTTCGTCTGATATTTATAAAGGGTTATCAACCAATGCCCATAAAATTGTCGAAAGCTGCCGGGATCAAGCATGGAACCAAGGCGTGACGATCAAAGGGGTCGTTGAGGATGGCAACCCCAAACAAAGAATTGTTGAATTTGCCAAAGAAAATGATGTTGACTTGATCATCATGGGTAAGACCGGAATGAATGCGTTTGACCGAGTGATTTTGGGGTCAACCACTAATCATGTGGTAAGAGAATCCGGTACCCAAGTGTTGGTCGTTAATGCATAGTTAAATAAGGTAAAGCCATTAACGTTCACTTTCTAGTGGGCGTTTTTACGTGTGATGATGAGTCGTTTTGGAGGTGGAATCATGAAACGAATTGATTTAGGAATTTTAATTGTTGTGAGTTTTGCAGCCGCACTGGTGGGGACTTACATATTATTTGGCTATTTTGTCAAACAAGAAACGGTTGCAGCCGGGGTTATGCTTGCCTATCAAAATGTTTTATGGCTGGTAGCGGGGTTGAGCATGGTTGCTTTTGCGGCGTCACTGTTAACTGCTAAGTTCCCAACCTTGACAGTAGCCGCTGGTTTAATGGGGCTGATCACTTTAGTTGGCTATTTTGCCAGCTTAAACAACGGTAATTGGATCAATCATTTTCTGTTTCTGTGTACCGGTATTTTATTTACCGGAATAATTTTTAAATGGCTCTTCCGACGGTTAAGTTAAGAGTCGTATAATATAGTTAATTAAATTTTTAGGAGGCAACTCATGGCAGAACTTACTCACTTCTACGAAAAGTTTCAACCGGATCATTACGATATCTACTTGGATATCAACCGGGAAAAGAAGCAATTTTCAGGTCGATCAACCATTAATGGTCATGCAAAACAACAGTCAATTTCGATTCACCAGAAATTCTTAAAGATCCAAGCTGTCCAGGCAGATGGCAAAGCTGTGCCGTTTAAGATTGATGATCAGAATGAAGCCATTCAAATCGAGCTTTCAAAAACCGGCGATACGACGATCACCATCGACTTTAGCGCTAAATTAACCGACACTATGATGGGCATTTACCCATCTTATTACGAAGTCGATGGCGTTAAGAAGCAGATTATCGGCACCCAGTTTGAAACGACGGCTGCCCGCCAAGCCTTTCCATGTGTTGATGAGCCGGAAGCCAAAGCAACCTTTAACTTGGCGGTCAAGTACGATGAACACGATGGCGAGACCATTATCAGCAACATGCCCGAAGTTAAGACTGAAAATGGTGTTCACTATTTTGATACAACTATGCGGATGTCCACTTACCTCATTGCCTTTGGTTTTGGTGAACTGCAGAGTAAGCAAACTACGACTAAGAGTGGGGTTAGGGTTGGCGTTTTCGCAACTAAGGCGCACAAGACCGATGAACTGGACTTTGCTTTGGACATTGCCAAACGCTCAATTGAATTCTATGAAGATTTCTATCAGACCCCGTATCCATTACCACATTCATGGCAGCTGGCCCTGCCTGATTTCTCTGCCGGCGCCATGGAAAACTGGGGCTTAGTCACTTACCGGGAAGCCTATTTACTGCTTGATCCGAAGAATACCTCGTTTGAAATGAAGCAACTGGTTGCCACAGTCATCGCCCACGAATTGGCCCATCAATGGTTCGGTGATTTGGTAACCATGAAGTGGTGGGATGACCTCTGGTTGAACGAAAGTTTTGCCAATATGATGGAATACGTTGCCATTGATGCCATCGAGCCTGACTGGCACATTTGGGAAGTCTTCCAGACATCAGATGTTCCGGCCGCATTGCAGCGGGATGCGACTGACGGCGTTCAGCCAGTTCATGTTCAGGTGGAGAATCCGGCTGAAATTGATTCGATCTTTGACGCCGCTATTGTTTACGCTAAAGGGGCGCGGATGTTAGTGATGGCCCGCGCTTTAGTTGGCGACGCCGCGTTACGTAAGGGCTTGAAGAATTATTTTGCCGCTCATAAATTCCATAACGCCACTGGTGCTGATTTGTGGTCAGCATTAGGGGATGCTTCTGGGATGGATGTTGGCGCCATTATGAATTCTTGGTTGGAGCAACCTGGTTATCCAGTTGTGACTGCCAAAGTCGTTGACGGCAAGCTGACGTTAACCCAACAACAGTTCTTTATTGGGGAAAGCAAAGACGCAGACCGCAAGTGGCAGATTCCGTTGAACAGCAATTACGATCAAGTTCCTGACATTATGGCCGACAAAGCCGTGACTGTCGGTGATTATGACCAGTTAAGAGAACAAAACGGCAAGCCATTCTTCTTGAATGCGGGAAATAACTCACACTTCATTATCCAATACGATGAAACCCTCATGAAGGACATTTTGGGCCATGTTGATCAGTTGGATGCCATTTCTCAATTGCAAATATTGCAAGATTTGCGGTTGCTGGCTGACGGTCGTCAAAATTCTTACGCTAATATCGTGCTGTTATTGCCACGGTTTGCAGGAAGTCATTCAAATATTGTGAATGCCGCTTTATACCGAGTTGCAGGCAATTTAAAGAAATTTGTTGCCCCCAAGTCGACTGAAAAGCACCAACTACAGGCATTCTTCAATCAGCTGAGTGCAGCGCAACTTGAGCGCTTGGGTTGGGAGCCTAAATCAGGAGAATCAAACAATGATCAATTAACCCGGCCATATATTTTGAATGCTGCTCTTTACGCTGAAAATGCTGCCGCAATTGCTTCAGCCCACAGCCTGTTTGAGGCTAACCAAAGCAAATTGGCCGCCTTACCAGCTGGAATTCGGGTATTTGTTTTGATCAATGAAGTTAAGAACTTTGGGAACAAAGCGGTATTTAATCAGCTTCTGGATGATTATCGCAAAACCGCGGATGCAAGTTACAAGCAAGACATTTGCGCAGCATTAACCAGCACAACTGATTCTGGATTGATTGCTGAATTAATCACGAAATTCAAAGATGCTGACACCATCAAGCCTCAGGACTTACGAGCTTGGTTCCGTGGCGTCCTTGCTAATGAAGATGGTGAGCAGGCCGCTTGGGACTGGATTCGTGCCAATTGGCAATGGTTGGAAGACACAGTTGGTGGTGACATGGAATTTGGAACTTACATTACGGTCATTTCAAGCGTCTTCCATACCTCACAACGCTTGGCTGAGTTTAAAGCTTTCTTCGAGCCCAAGATTCCAACTCCAGGGTTAACTCGGGAGATTAAAATGGATATTAGCGTCATTGAGAGTCGGGTTGCGCTTGTGAATGATGAAAAAGATGCTGTTAATCAAGCTGTGAACCAGGTTGTAAAATGATTCATTAATTTTTAATCGAAAAGGGATGAAGATCTTCGTTGAACTGAGATTTTCAGCCTTTTTTAACTAAATAATCAATTTTAGTGATCAAAGTGATGCCTTAAAAGTTAAATGAATTGTTGTTACAAAAACATAATATTTTTGCAAAGAAAGTGCCCTTAGACTGTTCTCGTAGTCCTGACAAATGTAATATTTTTTTGTAAGTAAGCATCTCATATTGTATCTGGCAATGTTTTATCGTATGTTGGTTGAGTGTTCAATCGACTACCTATTGGATATGCGCTCGGAAATGATCGTCAAGTCGAATCGTTTTTTGCATATCGAAAATAACTTTTACGTATGAGGTGCTTTATATGATTACTGGAAAATCAAAGATACAACTATTTTTATTGCCAATTTTAACGATTTTGCTTTCATTTTCGTTATTTGGAGCTCTGAAAGCTTCCGCAAGTACGACAATTATTCCTGATATCTCTGAATGGCAGGGAAAATTGACGAACTCGCAAGTGGCTAAACTGAAAGACCAAGTTTCGTTCATCATTAACCGGCGCCAGTATGGGGCAAACTACCAGGACAAATATGCAACCAGCAACACCAATTTATATGTGAAAAACGGGATTCCATTTGGTGAGTATGATTACGCAACGTTCACCAGTGCGGCCAGTGCTAAAAATGAAGCCAAAGTTTTCTATCAAAATTCTAACAAGAACGCAAAATTCTATGTCTTGGATTACGAAGAAAATGATGTTACTTCAGGTTCGACAAATTCTGCGGTCACAGCCTGGTATAATGAAATGCGTTCCCTGACCAGCAAGAAGTTGGTTTTCTATTCCTATCAATCATTTGCCACAGCCCATGCTAATACTGCCCGGAAAAATTTTGATGCTCAGTGGATTGCGAACTATTCCTCTAAGCCGACCATTCAGACTGATCTTTGGCAATATACGAATAAAAAATATGTGCCAGCCCTTAAGGAGTCGGTTGATGCCAGCACGATTCTTAATTCCAGCAAGCCAATCACCTGGTGGATCGGCGGCCAGCAATCTGAATCAGCCGCACAACCAACGTACTTTACGGATGTCGTTCCAAGTGTCACAACCACTCAGAAGATTTATCTTTATGACTCAACTAGCTTTAAGAAAGCCAACCGGGTTGTGACGGTTAATGCTGGTACCAAGGTATCTGTAAGTGCGATCCATCAACGATCCACCGGCTCATACTATTTTGAAACTGCAGATGGTCGTTACTTTACTGCTAACAAAAACTACGTTCAATAATTCAAAATTCCATTTAGTGGAGGTCAACAATGAAAGTTTATAAAATAGGTGGCGTGCTTTTACTCAGTTTACTGTTGGTAGGCTGCAGTAACAGTAACTCAAGCAAACAATCATCGAATAATGAATCAAAAACGGATATGCAAAATTCGAGTGCTAAATCTAGCAGCAGTTCCGTTTCTCAATCCAGTAGTTCCAGTCAAACCTCAAATGCTGCATCTGCTTCCGGTCAATCAGGGACGAGTCAGCAAGCATATGATTTTTCTTCATTAACCCAAGACCTCTCAGAAAAATTATCGAATACGTTGTTGCCGCAGAATTCCGGCGTTGGCACCGGTTCCAAGAATGTGCATATTAGATACTCTGGCGATTCAGCTAATAATACGGTTTATTACAGTTTGGGAGACGATGCCCTGGCCGTAAATGATGCCAGCATCAAAGGTGAGACCCCATACGCTGTTTTAAGCAAGCGAACCTATGCTTCTAACAGCGAAGCTCAAAGCCACATCGATTATACGAGTGCATCAGAAATTAAGGGCTTGCCAAAGGTCGACTTGGGCCATTCAATTGTTGGTCATACCCAAGGTGGAGCCGGCCAACAATATATTTCCTGGAATGAAGGGAATTGGTCGATCAGCGTGCACGGAAGTCCAGTGAACAACACCACTCCTAAGAAGTTAGCGGTTAACAGTGTTTCAATGTTTGAAAATTATGCCTTACCGGCCCCAAAGAGTCAGGGAGTTGTCAAATTCAATGTTGGGGATTCTTCTCAATTAATTAATTGGCAGTCGGGTAATGTGGTTTATCGTTTAAAAACAACTGATCCAACCACGGCAATTAAGATGGCCGCTAGCATGAAATAACCATAAAAGTTAACCATAATCTGTTATATCTGGGCTGTTGCTTAAATCCTCAATAGGGGGTTGAACGGCAGCCTTTTTTATACTGAAACGCTTGTGTAACTAGACCGGCTGACTTAGACTATTGAGGTAGCTAAAAACATGAGGTGGTTTAATGACAATCAAATTTGAGAACGCGCGACCAACGGACTTACCCACGATCGTTGCAATTTATAACGAAACGATTCCCAGCCGGCTGGCAACTGCTGACTTGGAGCCGGTATCGGTTGCTTCAAAACAGGCTTGGTTTGATGATTTTAACCTCGATAATCGCCCAATCTGGGTCATCAAAGAGAATAATCAAATTGCGGGCTGGGTTGGGCTGGAATCCTTTTACGGCAGGCCGGCATACCACCGAACGGCGGAGATCAGTATCTATATTGATGAAAGGTACCGGCACCATGGGATTGGCCAACAAGCAATTGATTATGTTACTGGTCAACTGGCCCGTTTAGGCTTGGATGCGTTGGTCGCCTTTATCTTCACCCACAACGCACCGAGCCAGAAGTTGTTTAAGAAAAATGGCTTTGAAACTTGGGGACACCTGCCAGATGTTGCGATCATGGACGGTCAACGCCGAAGTTTGGATATTCTAGGGAAGCATTTTTAAATCATTAAATCGGTTATCGGTTAAAAGTTGAAAGAGCGTTCATGACAATTGAAGTGCCCTACAATTGTTAGACAAGTAAGTCTAATGATTGTGGGGCTTTTCTTGTGACAAAATATAGTAGTCAATT
>NZ_JAHPPD010000080.1 GCF_019061365.1 Lentilactobacillus dabitei | reverse complement strand
TTTATTCTAACGAGAAACAAAAAATCTGTCATCAGTAATAGATAAAATCTATTACCAACAACAGATATTGTAGAACCCTAATTACTGCCGGCAAAGGGTCCAACCTACAAACCATATTGGACTAGGGCTTACATTCCAAACAAGCAGCGCAACCATTCCGCAACTACGAATGATGGCGCTGCTTTTTAAACTCTAAACTCAAGTACCGTTGATGTTACTTTTATTATTAGGACCGCTCCGATGCAACTGTTGCTCGTCACTCACTATCAAACTTCTCATTCAACTTCTCAAAATTAATCGTCCCTAATCCAGTTGCCTGATTATACAACATTCCTGGCTGGCTCGTATAATACAAATTATTGTTTTCCGTTCCGTCAAGCACGGTGAATGGGCTGTCAGTTTGTTGCGCAAACTGATAAATTTGTGGGTTCCAAAAACCAACCGGTGTCTGACGACCACTATTCATGACCGCATTGGCCCCAGCCATTTGTGGTGACGTATAACTCGTTCCGCCACTCACTGACCATTGCTTTGATGGTGTCCGAATCACCTTTCGATGTTTACCAGTTCCCTTGACCGAAATCACCGTTCCAGAAACGTAAGTGGCATACCCGGTTTGAATGTCGGCGTTACCAGAAACATCAGGGAGATTCCTTGAATTACCAATCCCCGTAATGACCCGAGGATGCTTCGTGATCACAAACTTATGCTGTTTTTTATCATAGGTCAAATAAGTAACCGCTCGATAAGTATTAACGCCGGAAATTCCCTGCTGATATCGTGGGGTCGGGTTCACAGCAGAAAAGCCGCCGCCGCTAGCGCCAAAGATCCCATATTTAGTGTCGCTTGCACTAGTAGCTTCAGCATTTCCCCAAGCTCGTTCAGTTGGAATGCTGATCAATTTATTATTGATAACTTTCTGGTAAGGTAGCGTTGTGCCGCCAACCATCACTAAGTATGGTGAAGTCGACATCGAATGAATTTCCTTTGGTCCCGGCTGGTCAGTCCGGCCAAAGTCACCACTAGATTTGAAGACGGTAATTCCTTGGGCTGCAGCCTGTTCAAGCATCAGATTAAAGGCATTACTGTACTGTTGAACCGATGTACTTGGATCACTCCAATCAGCTGCATTCTCCTCGTCTGGTGCAAAGCTGGTTGAAATTTGTTTATCTTGATTACCAGAGATCGCTGTCATAAACGACGTATAGTAGGCCCCGGCGTCTGATGTTCTAGTGCCGGTCGTATCGCCAACGTAAAAATCAATATCCGCTTGTGGGGCAACAGATGAGGCTGATTGAACATCGACAGTTGCTTCAGTCTGAACACTATTGAGCATTTCATTCAGTGATTTTTGCGCATCAGCCTTGGTGCCAACGGTATAAATTCGATAAATCCGGCTCACGTCGTCGTTAACCCCACATTGTTGCCAATAAGTGGTCAAATCACTATTATGAATATCGCCATAGCTAATAATTCCGATCCGCTGACCTTGCCCCTGTTGGCCCTTATTATACAAAGTGTTCAATTGGTAGGCATTGGCAAACTTAGCCGCCCCATATTTCCGTGAAAAAGCATTACCAGCTAATGTCGTGTCCGGCTTGGTTGCAGTCGTTGGCAAATCAGCCGTCAATGCGGTGTGGGCCTTCTTCGTTGTCTCTTTGGTAGCTTTCTTAGCCTGCGGTGCGTACAAGCCAACAACCGCGGCTACCTTCGATGAAAGATTCCCTGGTAATTTGTAGTGGGTCCTAGATGGATAACCCTTCTTAGCTGCTGGAACATCTTTGGCCCCAAATGCCTGCCGCATGTTAGTCGTTGTCGCGGTGAGCTTCAACGACATGTTACCAGGATAAGCGGTTGCCTTAACGTGATATTTTTTAAAATAGTCTTTAAACGACTGAATATAACTATCCGACTGACCAAACTTGCTGGCAAACGCAGCCGGTGTCAGATATTGGTGAAACTGGGCGCTGGTCGGATCCACCGTGTTATACACATAGTTGGTTAAATCCGCCTCGTTAGTCGGTTTCAATGCAACATTGACAATGGTCGTTTTGGCTGCTGCCTTAGCAACCAAATTCACCCCAATATTCATACTGGCCCCAAACACCAATAAACTGCTAAGCATTGCAATTGTGAACCGCTTTTTCTTCAAAATCATCATTGATCACCCCTCATCACTAAATTTATGGCTAAGCTTTTCAAAGTTAATGGTTCCCAACCCCGTCGCTTGATTGTAAAGTTTGCCAGGTTGACCCGTATAATACAGATTATCGTTATTATCGGCATCATCAAGAACATTAAATGGACTGTCAGTTTCTTGAGCAAATTGGTAAATCTGTGGATTCCAAAATCCAACGGGGGTTTGTCGTCCACTATTGATCACGGCATTAGCACCTGCCATTTGTGGCGTGGTGAAGCTGGTACCACCATCTATCCCCCATAATTTAGCTGACACTTTAACCGCTTTATGCGTTTTGGCATTAACGGCATAGCGTTGGCCTGAAACATAAGAGGCGTATCCTGTTTGCCGATCAGCGTTTCCGGCTATGTCAGGCAGATTTCGAGAATTACCCGTACCGAAAATGACATGAGGATGCTTGGTTAACTGATACTTACCTTTTTTGAAAGTAAGATAGTTAATTGCTCTAAATGTATTAATCCCCGAGACACCCTGCTGATACCTTGGCGTTGGGTTTAAGGCTGAAAAGCCACCACCACCGCCACTAAAGCTACTATACTTGGTATCGTATGCTGGTGATGAATAAGTATCCCCCCAAGCACGTTCTTTTGGCACCGTCACGACCTTATTGGCAATAATCTTTTGATAGGGCAGGGTCGTGCCACCAACCAGTACTTGGTAAGGCGAAGTTGACATCAAATGATTCTCTTTGGCCCCAGATTGCGCATATGGCCCCCTGTCACCACTAGCTTGAAATACCGTAATCCCTTGGGCAGCCGCTTGTTCAAGGATCAAGTTAAAAGCATGACTATATTGGCTAACCGTCGCACTTGGATCATCCCAATCAGATGCAACTTCAAATCCCGGTGCCATACTAGAAGTCAACTGCTGGTCACGATTGCTCGAAATGGCCGTCATAAACGTTGCATAATGAGAAGACGGCAAGGTTGTGTGAGTACCAGAAATATCACCACTATACAAATCAATACCAGCTTGCGGGGCAACCGAAGAAGCCGACTGTGCGTCCAGGGTTGCTTCCATTTGAGAAGCTTGAATCGTTACATTCATTGCTTTTTGTGCCTGAGCCTTTGAATCCACTGGATAAATATGCTGTACTCGGCTTAAATCATCATTAACGCCCGCTTGCTGCCAGTAGGTGACTAAATCACTATCTCGAACATCACTGGTGTTAATGATTCCAATGCGTTGACCTTGGCCCTGTAAGCCCTGATTGTAGAGCGTGTTCAACTTATAAGCATTTGCGAATTTAGCCGCACCATATTTTTTAGAGAAGGCGTTCCCGACTAAGCTTGTGTCTGGCTTATCAGACGTTGACAAATCAGCGGTCAATGCTACTGAATGCTTGTGAGCGGTCGCCTTCTTAGCTACCTTGCTTGCCTTTGATTGCTTAGGGTAGAGGCCAATGACTGCCACCGCTTTATTTGAGAGCTGTCCTGGCAGTTGGTAGGCCGTGGTGGTTCTACCACCCTTTTTAACGGCCTTTACCTTAAATGCCTTCTGCAGATTAGTCGTCGTCGCAGTTAATTTTAATGCTAAGTTACCAGAATACGCCCGAATTTGAACATGATATTGTTTCAAGTAATCCTTAAACGATTGAATGGTGCCGTCCGACTGACCAAACTTGCTGGCAAACGCAGCCGGAGTCAAATATTGGTGAAACTGGGCACTGGTCGGGTCCACTGTGGCGTACACGTAGTTAGTCAAATCCGTTTCATTAGTCGGCTTCAATGCCACGTTGACAACCGTGGTTTGGGCCGCCGCACGAGCAGGACGGACCCCCATGATCGTGCTGGCACCAACGACCAATAAGCCGCTCAACATCGCAACTGTTAACTGTCTTCCCCTCAACATCATCACTCTTTTCTATCGTTAATATGAATTAATTATAACAATCTGGTTGATCAATTTCTCTGATTTGCACTGATTGCCATTTTTTCTTGAAATAACTACATTAGATCTTTGCTTGGGCTTTTTCAACCAGCTGGCTCGAAACGACCTCACTCGTAAACCGCTGCAGTGGTGTATACGTATGCCGGTCTTTAAATGCCACTGGATTGACTTTAACAATGGCAACCAGCAAATTATTTTCCGTGAGAAATATTTGACCAATTTGCTTATACTTGCCCTTGGTATGCTTACCGGTACGCCAACTGTGCAGCTTAAAATCTCCCTGTTCATCCGTTTTAATTTGATACTGCCCTGAATCATTAGTTTCTATGGGCACACCGATATATTGAAACACCTCATACTTCCCCTTCACATTCATCATCCTTTCATTTTACATAAGTAAATTATGAATAAAGTTAGAACTTATTTCTAATAATTTCGCAAAAACCAGACATAACTGTTTTCTTCATATACAATAAATATTGTGAACGTAACAATCAAGGGGTGATTAAATGAACCAGAAAAAAATAGTAACCGATTCAGCCATTCATCTATCTAATGCAGATATTCGTAACTATGGGATTGCAGTTATGAATCCACCAATTTTGATAGATGGCAAGTTGTTCGGTTACGTAAATAAAATCAAAAGTGAAAAGTTCCTGCAGCTATTTGAAAAGTGCTCGGTTAAACCAATCATTGGCGAAATTGCTGTGCCAGAGTTAATTGACACTTACAATCGTCTCGGAGAAGATGGCAGTCAGATTCTCTCCATTCATTTAAGTGATAAGCTGACCAGTACTTATCAAAACGCCCTCATTGCCGCCAAAGCATCTACGAGTGACGTCACCGTCATTAATAGCGGCGTTACGGCGGCCGGCTTGGCTTACCAGGTACTCGCAGCCGCCAAATGGCTTGCGGCTGGGGTGGAGATTGCTGAGGTTTCTGATAAGCTCAAACGTATCCAAAACAATACCCGAATCTTCTTCTCTGTCCAAAATAATCCCCAGCTGATTAACCGCAAAATTGTTGGCAAAATCAGAGGGATGTTGGATAAGCAGTTGAACGTTTCTTATATATTGCAATTTTTAAATAATGATTTTACATTTGTGACTCGCAGTCGCAAAGAAGATCTGATCGATCAATTCTGGGAGAAACAACTAGCGGAAATGCATGACCAAAATCTCGTCAAGTTATCAATTCTTCACTCTGGCAGTGATGAGCGGGCTAAATTATTGTATGACATGTTGAGCAAAGAATTCCCGTTTGTCCCGATTTCAATTGTTGCTACCAATCCAGAGATGACCACTTTTATTGGCCCAGAAGCGACTGGAGTCACTTATCTGCTGGGTTAATACTACTTTCCCGTTTAATTAACCGGTTGCCCACAACGACTTTTTGGGGCGTCCGGTTTTTTTCTGCACTCGTTGACGTATTCAGCTGGTTTAACAACTGCATGGCCACTTCTCCCATCATACCAGTATTGACTTTAACTGCTGTCAATGATGGAATCACATATTTGGCCACAGCGGTATCGTTGAAGCTGACTAAGCTCACATCACCCGGAACCGCAATGCCATTTTTGTGAAGGGCTTTTAACGCCCCGACGGCCATGGCATCGTTGGCAACGAACAAAGCATTGGGAAAAGCTTCGCGGTCCTTTTGAATCGCCTGGTTGACTAAATTGTACGCAGTCTGCAGCGTATAGTCCCCAATAAAGATATTGTCTGGATTGTATAAGGACCGGTGTTCCAAATAATTCCGAAAAACCTCCAAGCGCGGATCGATGATCTTCAACTTGTGATCACTGGTATATTCAATTCCCGATAACATCCCGATTTGCTTCAAGCCATTATCAATGAAGTCGTTCAACACAGACTTGGTCGAATTATCAAAATCGGTTACAACACAATCATAGCCTTTAGCTAAGGTATCAAAATCCACAAACACAATATTACGGGTTACTTTGAGCATTGTCTGAATCTGCTGGTCACTAAACTTACCGATTGCAATGATCGATTTGACATCCTGATCAATCGCATTCAGTGAGTCGCCAGCAAAATAGCGCTTGACCTTGTAGTGTAATTGATCGGCCATCTTCTCGGCACCCATTCGAATCGATAAATAATATAAATCATCTAATTCCTGTTGTTCGGAATACCACTCAACAACGGCGATGCTATCGCGAGTCGTGCTCACCCGATGCTTCTTGGTGTAATCCAAGTCTTCAGCGACCTGAAAAATTTTTTTGCGGGTCACGTCACTGACTGAAAGTGACTTGTCATAATTAAGTACCCGAGAAACCGTTGTAATTGACACCCCAGCTTTATGCGCGATATCTTTAATTGTTGCCATTATGTCACCCCTTCAAATACAGTATAATCCCTTCTTCAACTGACCATTAACAAATTTAGTTAATTTACTAAAATAATTATCTTTTGTTTAGCCTGATAAGTCAAGGATATTCCGTCATAATAACGTTTTTGGCTAGTAAACTTATTGACGTAACCGCTATGAATTTCTATAATGAACTTGAACTGAGTTACCAAGGACAGCTGCTCCAAGTCAACATCTGCTCATCAGTATCGGCAACGAATCTTTCAAAATCAACTCTTTCGTTACTGAACCTAATGGTAGTTTGACACTTGGACCCGCTGACTGACTAAACAGGGAGGGTCATGTCGTGAAAGACACAATTAAGGAAGCCTACCAACAATGGGTACAGCAACCGAATTTACCAGCTGATATTTTACTTAATCTAGATCAAATGAAGACTGATTCAAATCAACAAGAAGACGCATTTGGCACCTTTTTATCGTTTGGAACCGCTGGAATGCGGGGAATTCTGGGCGCCGGCACTAATCGCATGAACATTTTTACTGTTCGCCAAGCCGCCGAGGGCCTTGCATCCTTCATGGATACGTTGGATGAAGCTACTCGCAAACGGGGAGTTGCAATTAGTTTCGATTCCCGTTACCACTCCAAAGAATTTGCCCACGAATCTGCTAAAGTATTAGGATATCATCACATCCCAACCTTTGTCTTTGATGACATCCGCCCGACCCCGGAGCTATCCTTTGCGGTCCGCCATCTCCACACTTATGCCGGCATTATGATTACGGCCAGCCATAACCCCAAGCAATACAATGGCTTCAAGATTTATGGCGAAGATGGCGGCCAGATGCCTCCAAAGGAATCTGATTTAATTACCTCCTATATTCGTAAGAACAGTGACCTGTTTGCTATTAAGGTAACGCCTGAACAAGAACTGCGGGAAGCCAAGACCATGAACCTGATTGGCGAAGACGTTGATCAAGCCTATCTGGCAAAGGTTAAGACCGTCAACATTGATTTAGACCTGATCAAAAAGGTCGGTGCCAACATGAAATTTGTTTATACGCCCTTGCACGGAACTGGTAAAGTGATTGCGCGTCGGGCCTTAGAAGCAGCCGGCTTTAAGAATTACGTAGTTGTGCCAGAACAAACCATCGCCGATCCAGAGTTCCCAACTACCCCATTTCCTAACCCAGAGTTCCCGCAAGCCTTTGATTTGGCTAAGGAACTTGGCAAAAAGGTAGCCGCCGACGTCTTAATCGCCTCAGATCCTGACGCTGACCGGCTAGGTTGTGCGGTTCGTCAACCTGATGGTAATTATCAATTATTAAGCGGTAACCAAATTGCCAGCGTCTTACTAAATTACATTTTAACCGCTAAAAAGAATGCCGGTGATTTACCAGCTGACGGCACGATTGTGAAATCCATCGTTTCAACTGATTTGGCCGTGAAGATTGCTGCTTCGTTTGGCGTTGCGACTAACAATGTTCTGACTGGTTTCAAGTTTATTGCTGAGGCCATTCACCATTATGAAACTGAGCATGATCACACCTTCCTGTTTGGCTTTGAAGAAAGCTTTGGTTACTTAATCAAACCATTTGTCCGGGATAAGGATGCCATTCAGACTGTCCTATTGCTGGCTGAAGTGGCAGCCTATTATAAGAATCAGGGCAAGACTTTGTATGACGGTGTTCAGGAAATGTTCCAGAAGTACGGCTACTACGCAGAAAAGACCATCGCTAAAGAGTTCGATGGCCTTGATGGCAAGGATAAAATGGCCCACATTTTGGCTGAATTGCGTGATAATCCACTCACTGAAATTAACGGCCACAAGGTTATCAGTCATGCTGACTACCAATCATCTATTCTGACTGATCAGGATGGCAAGACGTCGACCATTAACTTACCAAAATCCAACGTGCTGAAGTATTGGTTGGATGATGAAACTTGGGTCGCCGTTCGGCCATCTGGAACCGAACCAAAAGTAAAGTTCTACCTTGAAGTCGTCGACAAGAGCCAGAAAGCTGTGGACGCTAAGTTAAATAGTTATGTTGATGAACTGGATAAGTTGATTAACAAATTAATTAATAACTAATGAACATTTAAATACAATTGAGATCTGACTACAGTCTGCTGCTGATGACCGTAGTCAGATCTTTTTTATTTGACGGAGGTTAAGCCTGCGTTGTGGAGTGGATACTGGTAGAATAGAGGGATTAGAAGACAGTTTCTCAAAGCAGCAATCTGCATGTAAGCACCTCGAATAAAAATTCCAAAAACCAGAATTTCTATTCGAGGAGACTTACATACCGATTGCAAACCGCTTTGCTACGCTCACTTATCTTTTAGGAGGACATTCCATTGAAATTAACGACAACGATTAAGCTCACAACCGGTGCCCTATTGCTCTCTGGGCTAACACTATTCCAAGCCCAACCGGTTCACGCCAAAATTATCAAAAATAGTTTTGTGATTACCAAACAAGCCATCAAAACAACTAATAGCAAGAAACAGGTTAAAATAACGATTCCTAAGAACACACCATTACAAGTTGGTGGTGTCAAAACCATTGCTGGCAAGAAGTACGTTTATACCGATGTTGAGCGGTTAAGCTATAACCTGAGAAAGCCATTATTAAGTTCAAAAGCCACCAGCACAATTACACGGTGGCTGCCAGCAACTAAAGCCACTTTTAAGCAGATTGAAAAACCAGTTTATTTAGACTATTACGCCGCCCAATCCGATGGCAAACGATCACTCAAGAAAGTCAAGACCGAGACTGGCAATCTTTGGAAGGGTTACATCGTCCCTGCCGACTATGTTTCCCAAACCAACACAAGAATCCGGGTGACGACTGATGGTTACTTAGAATACTACGAAAATTCACCGTACCTCTTCAAAGTTTCACCACAGCCAACTACCAGTGTTAAAGTCCAAAACGCGACCCACCCAACCAGCAGTGGTAAGACCATTTTGAACTTCAAAACGGATGTTGCTCAACTGCCATTTGTTAAGCTGAGTCACAACCATTACCAGCTCACCATTCAAGGAACCTCATATGGCAACGTGACAGTCATCCCGAATGACGAAGATGTCCAAAAGGTACTGACCAGCTGGGTCTCACGGATCAATAAAGAAGACTGGTTTGAAATTAATAGTGTCAGCAATTTTAAATAGGGAGGCAAGTAGCTTGATAACAACCAAACAAATCAAAAAAGCTGGTCTCGCATTGACCGTGGCATTATCTGCAGTGATCAGTTTCACCACCGCAGCATCCGCTAGCAGTCAATACTTAACCAGCAAATCTCACAATTTATTTTTGGAAACAAAGCAGACCATCCATACAACCAACGCGTATTTTAAGGATATCTCCATTACAATTCCAAAAGGGACCGTCTTTAACGCTGGCTCAATCGGCAAGGGCGTTACAACTGGCAAACCATACGTCAATATTAATATGGATAACCTCCGCTGGCCGCTGCGAAAAGTGGTCGATGAGTCCAAACATAATCAACAGATGACCACTTACATTTGGGCGAAAAAGAGCCTCTTCAAAATCGTAAAGCAACCCAATTACCTCGCCTATACCAAAACCCCAGATAATTACACTCAGGATCCTTACGTGTGGGAAGGCAATAAAGCCCTGCCAAGTGACCAATTTTTGTCGAAGCAGAATGCCTTTCGAGTCACTGACGACGGCTACCTGGAATACTTCACCGGCATCACTATCTACACGGATGGTAATGCCAAACCAGCCGATTATGCCAAACTCCAAAAGTTCGTTAAGAAAGGCAACACCTCGTACTTCTACACCAAGGCAGAAGTTTCCGGCTTACCAATGACCAAAATCAATAGCACCGGCAAGTACCGTTACCGCCTGAAAATGACCAGGACCAATCACTACTTGGCGACGGTGAACCATTCGAAGATTCAAAAGTATGGCAGTAACGCGGTTATTTCTGTCAGGTATAACGTCGGCGGCAAGGACTTTTATGTGGGGAGTATGACCGTTTATCCGTAATAAGGAAGCTAATATCTCTTTATAACTAAGAAAATTAAAATAATTCAAATTTGCAACAACTTTTTTTAATTATTCGAGCACGCTTCCTTTGTATTCCTTTCAAATCAAGGTTAAAATGATAAAGAACCCCGTAGGAGAGGAATTTGAATATGAAAACTGCTGTAATCACTGATAGTGCCAGTTACCTCGATAAGGAACTGGCTAATAAATACCAGATCACCGTTTTACCAATCACCGTAATTTTTGGCCAAACACAATACCGCGATGGCATCGATATCACTTCTGAAGCCTTTCTCAAAAAATTGGCGGAAGCTGACCAACTGCCGACGACTGCCCAAGTCACAATGGGCCAGATGCAGACAGCATTTGACCAACTCAGTGAACAGGGATTCGATGAGGTCATCTGTGTCAATCTATCTTCTGGCATCACCTCGTTTTACGAAAACTTGGTTGCCTACAGCCAGCAAGTGACCAATATTAAGGTGTATCCATTTGACTCAAAAATTGCTAGTGCGGGTGAAGCTGACTTGACACTATTGGCTGGCAAACTGGCAATGGCTGGTGAAAATGCCGCCACCATTCTGCCTAAGTTGGACCAATTGAGAGACTCCATCCACGTTTGTTTGGTAGTTGACAGTTTATCTCATCTGCAACGCACAGGACGGATCTCCAACACCTCAGCTTTTTTTGGTAATCTACTGAAAATCAAACCAATGTTAACTTTTGACGAGGCCGGTAAAATCGTTCCGTTGGCCAAAGACCGCACGATGAAGCAATCGCTTGAGCACATCGTCAAATTCATCACAGAAAGTCAATCTGACTTCCAACTGCCGATGAGAATTTCGGTGGTTGACGCCAATAATCCGAAGCTCAGTAAGGCCTGGGTTAACCGATTCCATGAAGAGTTTCCAAGCACCGCAATCAGTACTTATCAAATTAGCCCAGCAATCACCGTTCATACTGGCGAAAAAGCCATGGGCGTTGTTTGGGATATTGATTGGGATAAAATTAGCAAGTAACTTGAACCACAGCGAGTGAATTGCCACTCGCTTTTTTGTCGTCTTGATTGTAGTTGGCTACAAATCATTCGTCCAAATTCCAAATTTTATGATATTTTAACGAACCTATGATAAAATTTGGTCCAAGTTTTAAAATATCACTGTTTTTTCAAATCTTTGTAGAATAAGATTGCTTAGGATTGCAAATATAGCTATTATTTCAAAATACATTTAATTTTAAACTCGCAAGTTTTCAATCACCATCAAAATTCGAAAGCTGAAGGTAAATCAATCATGGCAAATTATCATAATGTCAACCACTCCTGAATAAGTTCAGGAGCTTGTGAGAATAACACCTCACGGTGTCACGACCACAATTTGCTTAGATACAGCGGTTGCCTGCAAGCAGGTCTTACGTGCTAATTACCAAAACCTTTAGTGTCCGCAGGTTGCCAGACGGACACAGTTTATTATCGGGATATGATACCCCTTGCTAAAATATTTTGGGCGGCATTATGGTCTCGGATATGGGACTGATGACAGGCTGGACAAGTCCATTCACGATCGGCCAGTGTAAGTTTATGAGTGCCATGACTCCCCCTAATG
>NZ_JAHPPD010000008.1 GCF_019061365.1 Lentilactobacillus dabitei | reverse complement strand
TTTGTTTCTTTTGAAATCTTAGTCATAAAAAATACCTCCAAAGCTAAAGTTTTTACTTTAACTTTGGGGGTATAGGTCAGTCGAAGATAACAAGGAAATCCCAGAAACGTGGGGGAATTACGAGGTGATGACTAGCGATGGAGAACCGAATTTCCTTAATAAGGCCCAGTACTTTCCATATATCATTGACGGCAAGACAGTTTACTTCCACCCAGACAATAGTGATGACTACGATGGTGGAATTGAAACCATTTTCGTCGATAATACCGGTAACCTCTGGAAGATCCATACTGATGACGAGTCACAGGACAAAACACTAGTCAAACTCAATGAAACCGAAACAACTGAATTCAACACAAATGTTCCTGATAAGTTCCGACAAACCACCTACCTAGAGAATTCTGAAGGTACACCTTCAAATGTTGAACTAACACCTGAACAGCAAGCAATTAAAGAGGCACTTGGAAAAGAGATTGGCGTAGATCAAACAAGATTTGTTCAAATAGGCGATGAATTATACATTGTAAAGAAGGATGGCACAAGTCTACCTGCCAACACCGCAGTCTATACACTCGTCAAGCCTCTCATAAAACCCAAAACCACAATTCCCGACCCCACCAAGAGTCTTCAGCAAGTTACGGAAGTGACAAACCCTGGAATCAATATCACATTAACAGATTACACTGTAACGGGTACAAGTGATGGAGATAATGGAGTTGGAAAAGATGGCTTAGCCGATAGGGAAGTCCGGGATGCCGGAATCAATAAAGACAAAAAATTAAAATTCTCTGATGGTGGATCAACCAAATCAGGGGTTGCAGCATACAATAAGAGCAATCCTAATGGATACCCTAAGATCGTTGCTTCTGAACTAAGTAATGGGTATCCAACGGTTGACGGGGAATCATTAGCATACCTATTCGATGGAAGCAGTACTACTGGTTCTAGTAACAATTACGTAACCAACCAGCCACTTAAGATGTTCATTAGTGATGGTCACGGCGGCTATTCATTCGATAGTAGTAAATACCATACCGTATTCGATGACAAAGCAGATGATCCGAACAATTTAGGGGATATGTTAGTTTATAACAAAGCTAATAAGGCGAATGATAACAGTGGTGGCCAATTCTTTCCCTTGGACAAAGACTTCAAATTCTTCAATGGAAACAATGCTCAAGGCTATAATCTAAAAGGCAAGAATGCCCCTAACCACTTCTTTGGGATGAAGATGGAGTTTTCTTATATGCACCCTGAAGGTGGTATGGTTGATGACAGTAATTCACTTACGGACAAAAAGATCCCAATGGTGTTCAATTTCAGTGGTGACGATGACTTTTGGTTATTCATCGATGGAAAACTTGTGCTTGATATTGGTGGAATCCATTCAAAACTAGATGGAGCAATTAATTTTAGTAATGGGGAAGTATCCGTAGGAAAAAGAAAGAAAGAACATTTGGATAATTTGTTAGGCCAAGGATGGGGCAATGCCGGCGATTCTCATGAGATCAAGATTTTCTACTTGGAAAGAGGGCACGGCCACTCTAATCTCAAAATGAGTTTCAACCTCCAAATTCCAGAAGACTATCATGCTGAGAAAACTAGCTATGGTGTACAAAAAATCCAAGGTGAAACTCAGTACGTCTATGGCGAACATGAAAACTATGCAAAAATTGAAAATTCTCTTTACACTTACGCAGAAAATGAGCGATTTGGCATTCGTACGATTGAAGATGAAATCACTCCTCCTGATCCCGGACCGGGTCCAGGCCCATCCACACCGGATCCAGATCCAACCCCTGATCCAGAGGTAACGCCACCAACTCCGGAAGCCCCAACACCAGAAACGCCAACTCCAGAAACCCCAACAACTCCTGAAGATGACATTGAGCTTCCACAAGCCTTGCCATCTGATGACAAGAAAGGTAACGACAAAAAGAAAACCAGTTCAAGCAACAAGACTGGCAAGGCTTCAACTAGCAAAAAGGACGGCGTGCTCTACCTCAAGAGTAACCCCGGTTCTGGTGCAAATGGTTCCGGCTCAACTGGCACTGGCCTTCAAGCATTGAACGCTAAGGGTGGCAGCACCTTCAAGTACAGTAGCAATGATGCTGTTAAACCAGCGTCCGCTTCTACTAATGCCACTCAAAAGGATCAAGAACTCAAGACAGCGTCCATGCTGCCACAAACTGGTGACACGCACACCGCAAACTGGTTAGCAGTCCTTGGATTGTCTATGTTAGGATTGCTTGGCTTGGCGAAATTCAGACGTCGTCGCAACTAAATGCTCGTACAAAAGGCTGAGACATGTGTTAATTTTCAATCAGTGATCATCATTTGGATTACCACTGATACTCAGATAAAAGCTGCGACAAACGACCGATTCGGGCCATTTAACAAGAAAAACCAGCTATTCCAGCCTCAGGAATAACTGGTTTTTTCTTGTTGGATTCTGGGTTCAAAATACTTATTATCCCAGTCTATGTGCTTAGTAATATTGCTTCATTGGTTTCACAAACTGCCAACCCGTCTGCTTATAGGCTTGATCCCAGAACCGCCACTCCATTTCACAGCTCTTGAGGAATTCTTCCTTAACAATGTCCAAACGGTGCTGGTCGTACTTCACGGCTTCTCGGTCGATCAAATCATACATTTGCTGGAGAATACTGTCCTCGCTATCGCCCATATCTGCGTAAAAATCAATCCACGGTTTGAAGACATTATCGTCAGTATTCTTCCCTTGCTTCACAAACCGGTTTGCGATTTCCAAATACGTCCATGGACACGGCGTCATGGCGGCCACAATATCGATCAGGTCGCCAGTTCGCGCTGCCCGATACATATGCTCATTGTACAAATAAGTGCCGGGTGCTTGGGGCTCGTGCTGCAAAGTTTCGTATTTCACCCCGGCAACGTTACAGAAATTGTGATGGGGGTGAATTTCACTATTTAGGATAAAATCAATTTGTTTGGCAAAGATCGCCATGTCCGCGCGAGTTTCCGACTTTTCAATGGCCGCCGCGTAGACCTTGATAAAGGCATTCAGGTAGTTATAATCCTGACCGACATAAAATGTCAGGGCCTCTTTAGGCAAATTACCATTGCCGATACCTTCGACAAATGGATGTTGGTAGATTGCCTGCAAAATTGGTTGACCAGCTGCCAGTAACTGTTGTGAAAATTTCATTGGATGAAACTCCTCTTGCAAAAATTTTCAAATAAACCGTTACCGGATTTGGTACCTGTCATTCTCAATTCTGTCACTTCCCTACGTTGGTATTAACCAAATCAGGTTCAAAGGGATTGGCACTGCGCCATCTCAGCATATAGCACCCCTAGTGGTCTCATTTGAATACCCAAAGTGTACCACGGTTGCGGCGTTTGCAACAATCTGGTTATTCATGATACGCTGTTAACAACTATTTTGAGGGGTTGGGGAAATTTTTTACAGAGAGGTTCAGTGTTATGAAATTCGATTTAAAATATGCCCTAATCACGAACTATTTATTGTATGTCATTTTAATCTTATACCCGATTATCCAGTTATTCGGGATCAACGACCTGATCAACCTGGTCATTCTGATTGCCGCTACCACTATTATTGAAGTGATCATTAGCAAATCGTTTGGCCAACAATACCTCAAGCAGCATTCCGAATACGATCGAACAAATCGAACGTTCACGTTGGCCGCCAACTTCAGCCTAATCGTTGGGGCGATCATTTTGGCGGTTCTCGTTTCGTTTTCACTGCTTCAAAACGGCGAATTGTTCTTTCTAGTCTTCACGATCATGATGATTTTCGTGGAAGGGTTTAAAGCACCCGTTAGAAAGAAGGGAAACGCATGAGAGTGGCTTGGAAATACAGCCTTCTCCGCAACATCCCTGTCCTCATCATTTTTGGCATCCTAAATGTCCAAGAATGGGCCAACCAGACTTTTCCCGGTGTTGAGGGTCTCCAAACGCTAACCAATATATCTAGTATTTTGCTCTTAATTGCCATTATGATCTGGCCAATTCATTACTTCAGCTTCAAATATTGGTACCAAAAACATCTCAGTTATGACCCCGACCACCACCAAATCACCAAAATAGGTGCTGGCCTCACCGCAGTCGGCATTCTGGTTTCCTTTTACTTATTTTTCGGCATCGTTCCCCAAACCTACTGGCCGGGAACCATTGCGATTGTTATCACGTTTTTTGTGAAGGATGCCTTTACCACCACATCCTGAATAGAGAGGAGTAGCTTTAATGCCTTACAGCTATCTTGACGTCAAATTACCCAACCCCCAATCTGAAGGAAAACTGCAAGCCGCCCTATATCAAGTAACAGTTGGACTAGGCAGCCTGGTTGATGAAATCCAACCCGAAAAGCTCCAATTCAATCGACCCGGGTTCTTCATCGAAAATCTCCATTTAACGAAGGCAGAACACCAAACCCTAACGATCTTTTTTAACAACCACCATCACGACAACCTAATTACTAATCAATCTTGGCTTAACAATTGGCTCAAAGACAACATTTATGAAATGCCAGCTGACTTTGTTTTCCGAATGACCCGTGCTTATCGAAAATGGTTCATGCTTAACTATGAGGAGGTCGAATTCATGCCTAATCACTGGCAAGAGATTCAGTTGCCTAATCCCAAAAGTCAGGCGGCATTGCAAGCAGTTCTATTTCAAATTAATAGCGCTATGGTCGATATCGTTGATCAGCTTAAATCAACTGACTCAGACTTTGAATTGCCTTTCCAGTTAACAATTGGGCTGAGTCAGGACGAAAGTGCCACTATCCTGCAACATTTTCTCTTCCATAAAGAGGCCAGTCCTGATGAAAACACTCAATGGCTGGCGAAGTGGTTGAATCAAAATGGCTACTCGGTGCCTGCCAACGAAATTACCAAAGCAGCCAGTAATATTCAGCGGTCAATTCAGTTGATGGATTAATGCGGTTAAGGTCTCAGCCAAAGAATTCATTCACTTATGAAACATTTTTAATGACTTAACTTCACTACTTATATAGCAACTTTGGTTAAAATCAGCCAAAGAGGTGATAAAGATGGCGGCCAAGAAAACAGAAACCCTTAAAGTCAGAATAAACTCCCACCTAAAAACAGAAACTGAAAAGCTGTTGAGCAATATGGGGTTAACTTACTCAGATGCAGTCACTCTATTTTCAAGAGCGATTGTTAATGAAGGAAAAATCCCTTTCGAAATACAATCGGATCCATTTTACTCGGCAGAAAACCAGGAGAGCTTGCGTAAGTCGATCAATCAATTGGAAAACGGGACAGGAAAACAGCACAATTTAATTGATGAAGATCAATAAGCGACCATCTCTCCATGAAAATAATAAGGATCGAAATCTCGGACAATAAGATTTCGGTCCTTTTATTTTCAGTGTTTTAGCCAACCACCAATTCTCAACCCTTATCCAAATCAGCCAGCGTCGTCTGCTTCAAAGTCGCCAGCATTGCCGTTTCTGCTTGTTTAAGCACTTTGGAACTATTTTCCAACCAATTTTCAACTTTGCCTTGATTAACAAACGCTGTCTTATCTACTTCTGAAGGCAACTTAAATAACGGGGTTGTCCCCTCAATTGCAACTAGAATATCATAAATCGTAATTTCTTGAGGCGCCTTAGCGAGCCGTAACCCACCGTTAACCCCGGTCTTCGATGTCAGAATGCCCGTCTTTTTGAGTGTTGCCGAGATCTTTTTAACGCTGGGAACCGGAATGTTGAGCATTTCAGAAATTTTTTGAATAGCTAAATAATCAAAATGCTCATCCTGTGATTTGGCGTTCACATAGCCAGCAATTTCTAACGCTTGTGAGAAAGCAACCGAAAAGGACATTGAATATACCTCCGATTAATTCATTGTATATATTCTATTATACCAATTATCCGGTTACAATCAGTGCTTTTCTGCCGGTACGATCAATATAACCACTAACACGAGGCCGATAAACGTCAGTCCGGCCCCAATCAGCATTGCTTGGCCGAAGACATCGGCAATTTTGGTCAAATGCGCTGTTGTGGCCGCAAAGATTGCCAGCCCCAAGGCACCACCGAATTGACGGGCGGTATTGTACACACCAGACGCTGCCCCAGAAACTGCCAGGCGAATCCGCGCTAAGCCGGAAGTCGCCAAGGTGGCAAATGCCAGTGCAAACCCAATCGCAAACCCGAGTGTTCCAATCAATAGCAGCCAGTAATTGGTTGTGTGAGCTACCATTGCCAGTTCCACCAAAGATAGCAGTACCACAACAAAGCCAAGAATCATCACAATGGAATTATTCCAGCGCTCAACCAGCTTACCCGCTTTAACGGCAACAATGAACAATAGCACTGCCATTGGTAACATCCCTAAGGCAGTTAAAAACGGACTAAATCCAAATGCCCCCTGCATAAATTGCGGCGTGTAAAACCAGAAACCGATTCCGGCAGCGCTAAATAATAATGAACTAATATAAGAAGCCATTCGTTCTCGATCAGCAAAAATCTCCAATGGCATCGTCGGCAGTGAAACCTTGGCTTGGCTAATAACAAATGCTACCCACAGAAATAATGAAA
This sequence comes from Lentilactobacillus dabitei, assembly GCF_019061365.1. GTDB lineage: Bacteria > Bacillota > Bacilli > Lactobacillales > Lactobacillaceae > Lentilactobacillus > Lentilactobacillus dabitei. Next base: position 44,361 of record NZ_JAHPPD010000008.1, on the reverse strand, counting down.
TTAGGATTGTCGGAATTGGCCACGGACTGCCATCCAAACCATAAGAAATTGAATTCATTGCTAAAATTGACAGAATGGTTCCCAACCAATCAATTTTTCCAGCCTGTTGATGAGCCGTCGGTAAGACCCTACCAGCAACAATCACCATGATTAATGCAATCGGCCCATTAACATAGAAGCCAACCCGCCAATCACCAGTCCAACCGCCGCACCGGCCCCAATTACCGAGGCGTAGTACCCAATTGCCTGCTGGCGAGCTTTACCTGTGAAAGTATCCGTCAGCAATGCCAAACAATTTGGGGCCAAAATTGCCGCACCAATTCCCTGAAACGCGCGAAAGCTAATCATCGTCAGCGCATTCGTAGCAGCACCAACCGCTAAACTCCCAATTCCAAAAATAATCAGACTGGTGATAAACAGTCGTTTGCGACCATAGATGTCACCCAGCTTACCACCAACCAGCATGAAACCGGCATAGGTTAAAGCGTATGAAACCTGCACCCAGGATAATGCATTTGAATTTAGCTGTAACTGGGCCGCCATCTTAACGGTCCCAGTATAAACAATTGAGGTGTCGAGAACCCCAAGGAACGCGCCAATCAAGGCGAGGCCAAAGATGATTCTTTGAACATTGGTTGTCTTCGCTGCTTCGGTCGTCACATCTAGCGTTGCTTGAACTGCTTTATCTTCTTCTATGTTTGTAAAACCTTCTTATTTCAGTTTGATTAGTATATAAATAATATACTAATAATGCAATAGAAAATCGCTGATTTTCTGAAAAAACAGCGATCATTTGCATTCTCTTTATCCTATTCGTTCATTCCTGAAACAAAGCCTTGTACAAAATCAATAATTTCTGGAATCAAGATCAACCCCAGCCAAATAGCCCCCCAAATAATCGTCGGCTTGGTTAATGCTTTGTTAAACTCGCGCCACTTAACTGATTTGAGCATGAAGAAGAAACTAACAATAACCGGTATAACCAACCAACTTTCCAGGGTGTTCGCACTGATCCCAACTAGTTGATAACACGTATAACCCACAATGGCAATCACAATGCCAAATAATATGATCTTTGAAACCTTATTGACTCTGTTGTCCTTCTCTAATCTTTCCATTAACTGGACATCTCCTTTAATTAAGTCATCAAGCGAAATTCCAAACAAGTCACTAATTGCCACCACATTTGAAAAGCTCGGTAGGGTTGTCCCATTTTCCCATTTAGAAATCGATTGGCGGGAAATGTGTAGTTCATCAGCCAGGTCCGCTTGGGATAACCCATGAAGTTGACGTTGCCTTTGAAGCTGTTCCGCGATTTTCAAGATGATGCCTCCTTTGTGATGATTTCAGTATAAACATATTATATGATAGACGAGTAGCACTTAATGGTTGCATCAACACTTAATAACTTAATTCTCGATAAAACGCAAACTTTCCAGATGGGTTTGCAGTAACCCAAGCTCTAACTTATTTAGCGGTCTAAGCGGGCCTGTATGAAAAAACAATGCAAACTTTGGCAGACTAGTAACAGGTTTCTAGTGACGATTAACCCAATTCAACGTATATTGGGTGGTGACCAGATCCCCAAAATCATAAAGTGAGAGGCAGAGAGATGAAATTAAATGATTTGTTGAAACAGAAACGATTGGCTTCCAATTTAACCCAGGAACAATTAGCCGAGAAGATTTATGTCTCCCCCAAGACAATTTCTAATTGGGAGCGCGGCAAAACGTTTCCTGATATTGAAAGTTTGATCAATCTGAGTCAGCTCTATCATCTTTCGCTAGATAATTTATTAGTGAAAGGATCTGGTATCGTGAATGATTATAAGGATAAGGAACAACTCGCAGAACTATCGAGGAATAAGCTGTTTCAGTTTTTTGGACCAACGATGTCGAGTACAATATTGTTTATATTTCTATTCTTAAATGAGTTCATCCCCCAAGTTCTGCCGCAACAATTTCAAGTTGGATTGGGCATCCAAATAATCCTATTGGCGGCAATGCTCTTTAATGTCGTATCTGCTGTCTATATCCGCTTAAAAGGCCGCGAAATCAAGGCTAAGATTTCAGCTAATTAGCAAAACAGATTGTTATATTCCCATAAATGCGTTATAACCAGATATTGTGGTTATAGCGTTTTTTAGTATCTCAGCAGGTAACGCAAAGTGGCATTTTGGGGTGCCTAAATCAAAAAAATAAAAAATTTTTAGCCCGCCAAAACCGTGTCGGCTCGCCATTATGCTGGCTACAAGCAATTTGCGGTCAAACACCATATATTGCTTATTGGGAGTGTAGGAGATACTATATATAGTGTTAATTCAAACGAAACGATTTATAATAGGTACTGGAGGAACGCAATATGCAAGCTATGAAACTTTCGTCAGTTTCACTATCTGACGAATTTATAAACAAAATTAAAAATGAAGTTACACCTCACTGGGGAGAGCTTGGTTGGGTGACCTATAAACGGACATACGCACGCTGGATTCCAGAAAAGCAACGAACAGAAAACTGGGATGAAACCGTTAAGCGGGTCGTTGAAGGTAACATTAACCTTGATCCTCGTTTACATGAAGACAATGTTGATCCAGAAGTTATCGACCAATTGACTGAAGAAGCGCAAAAGCTTTACAAGTTAATCTACGGCTTGGGTGCTACCCCATCCGGCCGGAACCTGTGGATTTCTGGCTCAAGTTACCAGGATCGTAATGGTGATGCTCTGAACAACTGTTGGTTTATCGCCGTTCGTCCCCAACCATACGGTGACAGCCACATTGTTCCAGAATACTTGAATGGCCGTCAAAAGGCTGTTTCAATGCCTTACTCCTTCATGTTCGATCAATTGATGAAGGGCGGCGGGGTCGGTTTTTCTGTCACTCGCGATAATGTTGAACAGATTCCTCAAGTTGATTTCAAAATCAATTTGACTATTTTAATTAATAAGACTAGCAAGTCTTACGATGAATCCCTCAAGATGGGCGCTACTGACCGGGAAGACTGGTTAAAGAATCATTCAATCAAAGACGTTCGTTACTATCGACTACCAGATACCCGTGAAGGTTGGGTTATTTCAAACGCGCATTTGATTGACCAACACTTTAATGAAACTAATCCAACGCAACAATTGGATCTTGTCCTTGATATGAGTGACATCCGTCCAAAGGGTGCCAAAATTAAAGGCTTCGGTGGAACGGCTTCAGGCCCAATGCCATTGATCGAAATGCTATTTGATATTAATAACCTATTAAATGACCACGTTGGCCAGAAGTTGTCATCTGTTGACTGTACCGATATTGGTAATTTAATTGGTAAGACAGTTGTTGCCGGTAACGTCCGTCGTTCAGCCGAACTGGCATTGGGTTCAGCCGATGATGAAGCCTTCATTACGATGAAGCAAGACAAAGAGAAGCTCTACCATCACCGTTGGGCATCAAACAACAGTGTTGCCGTTGACTCTTCATTTACCGATTATGGCCCCGTTGCTGATTCTATCCGTCACAATGGTGAACCCGGCATCGTTAACTTGGAACTTTCCAGAAACTACGGCCGGAAGATTGATGGTCGTCAGGAAAATATCGATGGCAGTGTTGAAGGCACCAACCCATGTGGCGAGATTTCCCTTGCCAATGGTGAACCTTGCAACTTGTTCGAAGTCTTTCCAACTGTTGCTGAACAAGAAGGCTGGGACTTACACGAAGCCTTTTCACTGGGAACCCGTTATTCTAAGCGAGTTACCTTCAGCAACTACGATTGGGAAGTTTCCCGTAACGCCATCGAAAAGAACCGTCGAATCGGGATCTCAATGTCAGGAATTCAGGATTGGATTTTGTCACGCTTTGGTAACCGAGTAGTTATTGGTTACGAAGACGCTACTGACCCTGAAACTGGTGCAGCAATCAAGAAGCCAATCTACGACAAGCGTGCTGTTAAAGAATTTGATGGTTTATACAAGGCCGTTGTGAAAGCTGATAAAGATTACTCTGAAACTTTGGGCTGCAACCCATCAATCAAGCACACAACTGTTAAGCCTTCAGGAACGGTTGCCAAATTGGCTGGTGTTTCAGAAGGGATGCATTTCCACTATGCAGGCTACTTGATTCAACGAATCCGCTTCCAAGATACCGATCCATTGTTGCCAGCTCTTAAAGCAGTTGGCTATAACGTTGAACCAGACGTTTATACCAAGAACACGATGGTTGTTGAATTCCCAGTTAGAGCGGCTCACGCTGACAGCAAGGACTTTGCTTCAGCTGGAAACGTCTCAATTGCAGAACAGTTTGCAACTCAAGCATTCTTGCAGACATACTGGTCAGACAACGCCGTTAGTTGTACTGTTACCTTCCAACCAAATGAAGGCGACCAAATTGCCCCATTGATGACCCAGTACCGTCACACAACCAAATCAACCTCATTGCTTCCATACACAGGTGCCGGCTTCAAGCAAGCCCCTAAGGAACCAATTGATCAAAAAGAATACGAAAAGCGCGTTCTCCAAATCTCAGGAGATGTCGCAAAAGTCTTCGCCCAACAAAATGGCAACCATGACAAGAAAGACGTTGAATTGGTTGACCAAACCGATTGTGCGGGTGGAGCGTGCCCAATCCGTTAGTGAGTGGAACCAAGCGGTTAGCAATCGGAGCATAAGTTGCCATTAACAGAAATCCCGGTTTTGGATTTTTGTTAATGGTGCTTATGTGCAGATTGCTGCTTGGTGGAGCGGTCCTAATACAAGTGAGCGGAACCAAGCGGTTAGAAACTGGAATATAAGTCTCCTTTAACGGAAATCCTGGTTTTTAGGATTTGCGTTAAAGGTGCTTATATGGAAGTTTCTGCTTGGTGGAGCGGTCCTAATACAAGTGAGCGAAGCAAAGCGGTTAGGGATCGGAGCATAAGTCGCCCATGTTGAAAATCCTGGTTTTGGATTTACAGCATGGGTGCTTATGTGCAGATCCCTGCTTTGCGGAGCGGTCCTCAGCCATGCAGCCTAGATCCAACTCCCAAGTTCACTAATCCCAACGATCGAGCGCTGACCCCTCATCTCATCTCGATCAATTAAGTTATCACACATTTTAATTCAGCTGGTCATTTTAGCTGACTCCCCCGTTGGCTAAAATGATGGCAGCCATTGTTTCAACGAAATAAAAGCGACCAAAATACCTTTGTTTTTGGCCGCTTTTATTTGTAAAATAGAGTCGAAACTGGAGGAGATAAAAATGGTTAAAATCTATACAAAAGTTGGCGATCACGGTAAGACCAAACAAGTTACCGGTAAGATGGTGCCAAAGTATGACCTACAAATTAGTGCCCTAGGTTCACTTGATGAACTGGAATCATGGATTGGCTACGTGATTTCTGTTCTGTCCCCCAAGACGCAGGAACTAGCGCCTAAATTAAAGCAAATGCAGCGTAATCTGTATGAACTCCAAGCAGACATCACCGTTAAACGGCATCACAATATTACGGCTGAGACAACCAAAGCGCTTGAAGATGAGATTGATGATATTTCAACCAAGTTTCCCCGGATTAAGGCCTTTATTTTACCTGGTGGTATGCAAACAGGTGCAGCTCTCCAATATACCCGCTCACTTGCTCGCAAAGCTGAACGCCAAGTCATCGAATTAAACGACAAGGAACAAGAAATTTCCGATGATAGTCTGAGTTATTTAAACCGACTGTCTGATTACCTATTTATACTGGCAAGGTATGCCAACTTTTTGGATGGGTATGACGAAGAATTGAGTAAGTTAAAATAATAGCGTGGTCAAAAGACGCTCTGATTTCAGAGTTTAAGTAAAGAACGCAATCATTCCGGGTTTGGAGTGGTTGCGCTTTCTGTTTAAATGGCAGGAGTCAGCTTTTTGACCACGTTTCCACGAGGTAATCTTACTCAAACACTGGCGGCTGACCTGTCAACTTCCACCCAGCAATCACTAATGATATTAAAGCTGTGCCAATGCTTATTTACCCACTTGATTCTCAAATGTAGTACGATTCAACTAAACAGCTCTTTAAGGAGGCCATTCTATGACAAAATAAATTATTGGAATTCCCGCTGAGGACCGAATCGTCAATGGACTTCACCGCAATAGTGTCAATCAAGCTGATGTGGCTGCAATCACCACTGCTGGCGGGGTTGCGCTACCAATTCCAACTCGTAACCCGGAATTAATGGCTAACTACATCGGCCTGTGTGATGGCTTAATGTTCCCTGGTGGCCCAGATATCGCTCCCATATTTTACGGCGAGGAACCCATCCCGGAACTTGGCGATACCGATTCACTATTGGATGAAAGCGAAATTCAACTGGCTAAGCTTGCCGTTATTCAGAGCATCCCCATTCTCGGATTATGTCGCGGCATGCAAATTATCAACGTAGCGCTTGGTGGCACCGTCTACCAAGATTTAAAGCAGCAACGGAATCGCCAGACCTTCCAGCATTACCAAAAGGCGCCGGTGGACCAGGGCACCCACAGCGTTTCCGTGACACCAGAAACCCGGTTAGAATCGATCGTCGGTAGTGGCGATCATTTGGTCAACAGCCACCACCACGAAGCCGTCAAAGCCCTTGCATCAGGGCTCAAATTGTCAGCGTTGGCCAAAGATGGCGTCATCGAAGGCATGGAAAGTGAAGATAATGACCTCATTCTAGCCGTTCAGTGGCATCCAGAATTTATGTTTGAAAGCAATGAACAAATGGCCGCCCTGTTCCGCGACTTCCTGCAGCGAGTTGATCATCACCAGAAAGAAGCCGCCAATCAAGATAATGACAATTAATCTCTAGCGGACCATCACCAGTTGTTACAGTTTAACAAGGCTTACAGTAAACGGCTGATCTCGGCCATTTAACAAAAGGACCAACTATTCCAAAATCAGGAATAATTGATCCTTTTCATTAAACTCTGGGATTAAATCGCTTTTCGTCCCAATTTTTTCAATCCACTAAACGGCATTAATGACATGATCACTGGGTTCGCCAGAAATAAGTTTCAGCGTGTCATCCAGCGACTGTTTGACCATATTTTCAACCGCAATGTCCGTATAAAAAGCCACGTGGGGCGTCAAGAAGACGTTATCGAATGACTTTAAAGTTTCATAAGCCTTCAACGGAATGCCAGCCTGTCCTTCAAACGTTTGGTTGAAAATCTTGGTTTCATCTTCGATCACGTCGATACCGGCACCGGCAATTTGCTTATTTTTCAACGCCGTAATCAGTGCATCTGTGTCAACGACTGGCCCTCTTGAACAGTTGATTAGAAATGCGGAAGGCTTCATCAGCGCGAACTGATGCGTGCTGACCATATGGTAATTGTCTTCGCTCATATACACATGCATCGTCACAATGTCTGCGTGCTGATAAATATCTTCCTTAGTGGTGTATTTAACGATCCCTTTCAAATCAGGATTCTGCTTAAAATCATTGCCAAGCACGGTTGCCCCAAACCGGCTAAAGATTCTGGCAACCGTACTGCCGATGCGGCCGACACCGATAATTCCAATCGTCATTTCAGACAATTCACGGGATCTCAAGCCTTCAACAATATAATCATTTTTATGTATTCTCGCTTGGAACTGGGGGATGTGACGGACTAAATTCATTGCGTGAGTGAGCGTCATTTCGGCGACAGCTTCAGGCGAATATGATGGCACGTTGGTAATGGTCAGTCCATATTGTTTGGCCCATTTCAAATTGCAGGAATCCACTCCAGCTGATCGCAATGCCAACTGCTTAATGCCATAATCATGTAACTTTTGGTATAGATCCGGCGTCTCACTGAGCTTGCTGCGCTGACGGTAATCAATCCCATCATAGCCTTCCGCGAGGTGAACCGTGTCATCGTGCAGTTCAATTTGGTTAAAGTCAACCTGAACGTCGGGATGTTCGGCTGCCCATTGACCAACGAATTCTTTTTCGTAATCCAAAATATTAAAAGCTAATATTTTCTTCATCATTTCACCCACATCAATGTATTTTTTCGTCATTTCATTTGGTTGTTTTTTAATAAATTATAAAATGATGAGAATTTGTCAACAATATACCTCATTTATCGTTGGATGTCAAAAACACTTGAGTCCCCATTTAGGTTGACCAGCCACTGATCCCGACCATTCAGACAAAGAAATGCCCTGCATTCCAAAAACCAGCGTGCAGGGCATTTCTTAATTAAATCCTGGGATCAAATTGCCTTTCATCCAATCTCAATACTTTCCAATCACAAATTTCTTATTACTGGTAATCCAATGACCACTAGGAGTATAGAATCTAGTGATCTTCCCATACTTCTTGATTGCCTTAATCTTAATTCGGGTTCCCTTTTTGACATGCATTGTCTTTTGGCGATTGGCGAACTTCTTGTTAACGTGATAATAAATGCCTTTATTGTTAATCACTTTCACGGTCTTAGGCTTAGTCAGGTAATAGAGTGACCGAACATACTTAGGATTTGCGGTAATGTAACCACCTTTCACCTTGTACCGTTTAACCCCATGCATAGTTCGAACATCCCCACGCGAGTAATCCCACTTATTGACCTTGAAAACAGATCGCTGGGTTCGTGGCTTATTCGCATAATGGCCAAGCTTACCGTTCAAGTTAACAGTCTTGTATTGATTGATTGCCTTAATATTGTAAACTTTGTAAGGCGTATATGGTGCTTTAGTTGAAACAAATAGCTTATTGCCAGTGATATAGGACCCATTTGCCAAATAGAACCGGGTAGCAAACTGACCATGACGAACCACTCTGACAATATTTTTCACCGTCGTTCCTTGTTTCAAGAAGGTTGCTTTCTTCCGGTCACTTTGCTTAAAACCCGGTCCCTTGTGTAGGTAGATGCCCTTCGGACTGATAACGGTCACCTTCCGTTGCTTGCCACTGTAATATACTGGGGCAACGAAATCCGGATTAGCGGTAATGTAGCCGCCTTTTACCTTGTACCGCAGCAGGCCATTCTTCGAGTAAGCCACCCCGGTAACTTTGAAGACTGGCGCGTAAATTCTTGGCTTCTTTTGATAGAAGGTGCCCTCACCTTTCTTGAAAGTCGCATTCTTGTGAACCCTGATCGCCTGCTTAGCATAAACTAATTTCACGATCTTCTTTTTAATGGTTGCTGCGGGTTCAACCGCCACAGTCTGGTTGTCAGGAACGGTTGGACTAACTGGCGTGCTTGGCGTCACCGGCGTATCAGGAGTCGGTGGGGTTGGCGGTGTCACAGTCTTCTTATAAACGTAGATAACCGTCCCGCCATCCTTGGTCAAAGTGCCATTAGCTGCTAATCCAGCAGTCGAAATTTTGTCAAATGTGTAGCCGGCAACTGTCATTGGGTTGGTTTCATATTGATGACCCGTATATTGACCATCTGGATAAGTTGCATTTCCAGCTGGGGCAATCGGGTTATGTTGTTCATCAACATAATTGACTTTCACGCCAGCTGAATTTTGATAATAAACGAAGGTGATCGTCCCAGTCACCTCATTTTTGAGGGTTCCAACCACTTGATTGCCACTCATAGTGAAGCTAAGTCCATCACTGCCGTTCACCACTTTGAACGTATATCCAGGAATCGTCAATTGATCAGCCTCATAAGTTTTGCCATCGTATTGGCCGTCCGGATAAGTTGCTTCATTTGGGGTACCGCTTGGAGCGATGTTGTTTCCCTGTTCATCAACGTAAGCAACTTTAATTTGGCCGGCTTTCACGGCGTCAGCGACCGTAATTTTTGCCTGGCTCTTTTGGAGGACAAACTGCAATCCGGTTAACCCTTCTTCGGATCGTTTGTCGTATTCAATGACACTCACCGTATAGGTATGCCCGGCGACCTTATTGGCATTAAAATCAGCTTCGGAAGTAAATACCTTGGTTGGATCGGCGTCATCTGTAATTGCAACTTGAATTTGATCCTTATTTGTCAGGGGATCAGAGTCACTAACCACCGTCACGCCATCCGCATCTTTGGCAGTTAACTGGGAACTATTATCCCCTGAACCGGAGATTGTCCACGTTCCGTTGGCCGTTACTGTCGCATCCCTAATGGTCATTGAAGAGTTATCGTCAACGTAAATAAATGCCAAATTAGAACTAGCATCACCATAGTGGTAAGTGGCCGCAAAATAACGAGGGATTTTGCTACCATTCGTGTCCCTAGCAAATTCTGTGTTGGTTGCATCAGTATAAGTCCAGGTGGTGGCATTATTATTGAAATCATCGGCATCTCTAAACGTTCTAATTGGTCGCGCCGCAACTACTTCGCCATTATTATCATAAACCAGCGTAACTTCTTGTATCGTTACCCCAAGTCCTGGAACAGGTTGACCATTCTGACCGTAATAACTGGTAATCTTCGTTTGATTGGCATCGTTAATGGTTGCCCCATCAAATCCGGAACTCGGATCCCAAACATGGCCTTGGAAAACTTCGGAATTCTTGGCCGAGATTGAAATAATCCCATCATTAACAAAAGTCACATCGGTTGAGGCCACCATCGAATAACCGGTCTGATCTGGATTAACGAAGCCACCCATTGACCCAGTCCCATTACTTGAGCCCCCATCAGGTGCGTTTTGATTGTAACGACCACCGACACTGAAATTCAAACTATAAGTCTTGCCAAGATTACTGCCATCAGGAGACCACTCTCTTGGTAGCAGGATAACATAATAGTAATTTCCCCTACCATCATTCATTCGGGCAACTGTTGCTTGATCTAAATAACTATCGTTTTGAACAACACCATAAGGATCCAGATAGGGATATTCGTTCATTGGCTTACCATCAGGTCCACGAGTCGTGATATAGCCGACAGTTAAGACATCATTGGTTGCACCATACATTCCGCCCCAATAACCATTCCCATAATTCCAGGAATTTTTACTTGGTGCCGTATATTTGCCGGTATGATCAGTTCCATCAGGCCAATTAGTTGGATAATGAACAAATTGTTGCACAATAATCCCATCTGGATCAGTTTGCCCATTTGAAAGATGACCTGGTCCGGTGTAATAATAATCATTTAAGGTAATGAATTGGGAATCGTTAATCTTCTGGTCATCGAGCGGATTTACCAGTTGGCCGCCAGTGATATTGAACTTATTAGAATTATACGTAACCACGTAATGATCTGGGAACTTAATCACCTGACTAAGCACCTGATCCTTAGCTGGATTCCAGCCTGGTAAGACATACGCTTTATTAACCGAATCCCAAATCTCGTTTTGTGGAATTGAATTTTGGTTACGGTAAGTCCCATAGGAAGGATAGTTGGACAGGTAATTATTAAAGTTAACCGAGAAGTTTGGGTTCTTGACCAAGTCGCCAATGGCTGCTGGAATAATCTTAAATTTGTTATTTCCAAGCCGAAGATCAGTTAATTTGGTTAAGGCCGCATAACTTGCGGGCAAATCGACCAAATCATTACCAATCAAATTCAAATGAGTCAAATTAACCAGCTGGCTCCAAGCGTCCGGCACGGCCGTCAAATGATTATAATGTTCAATATCTTTCCAGTTAAAGACATCCGCATAAGCATAAAAACCATTGCCGGTGTTATCAATCAAGGTGAAGTTATTGACTTTTGCGGTTGGGTCATAATTTAAATGAACGTTATTCTCCCCTTGTGGGACAGGATCATAAGGGTCATATTGTTCTGGGTTATTGCCAGTATTCAAATCTGCCCCAAAGCCATTAATCCATTCTGCATAATTAAGGCCGTCGTAACTCCCAACATTCAGCGTTGTCAGGTTAACCAATTTTTCAATTCCTGCCTGGCTCACATCGGTTAACCGGTTATTGTTCAGGTCCAGGGTCGTAATCCCTTGAAGGGCCGACATGTCAGGTAACGTGGTAAAATTGTTACCATTTAAAGCTAAGGTGCCCTTGAGGTTCGTTAACTGATTAATTGAACTAGGTAAGGCAGACAAGAATGGGTTGTTGGTAATTTTGAGCGTTGTTAATTTGGTAAGGCCGCTCAAGTCGCCAATTGAAGTTAGTTTCGTGTTTCTCGTAATTTCCAGCGATTCCAAATTGGTGAGCTGGGTAATTTCGTCAGGAATCGTTGTAAACGAATTATCGGTCAAGATCAAATCTTTAAGGCCGGTAAAATAGCCAATCCCTGTCAGGTCAGCAACTGAATGAGTCTCATCAGCCGTATAAACATCAGGTGATTCGGCACTTTGACCCGTATAAGGATTATGATAGGTCGCTGTTTTATGAGCCCCTAACTGTAATCCGACAATCTGGGCCACATTTTCCTGGGTGATATCATTGACAGTGGCATTGCTTGCCAAAATGTTTTCGGAAATCAACAATGCCAATATCTGTGATTGCATATTTTTGTCAGGCATCCAGCTATTAATGTCAACTGCTGCCATTGAAGAATTGGTCTTTTTTAGTGCCGTTGCTGATTTGGCAACTGGCGTTTGGTCAACTGACTGGCCGATAACAGACTGATCCTCTGGCTGAGATTTGGCCGGTACCGGCTCAGTCGCCTGGTTGCTGGATTGACTTGCCTGATTTGAATTGGTGGCAGTCGCTTCTTCAACGTCACTTGCTTGTGGCTGTTGAGCTGTCGTCGCCCGTTCTGGTTGAGCGGGTGCCTGTTGAGCAGCCTGGGAAGCTGGCTGTTGCACGTGTCTAGAAGCCGATTGGGTTGATTGTGTGCTTGCCGGTTCATCTGCAATCACTTGTTGACCAGAACTCGGCTGAGTTTCGGCCGGCCGCTGGTCAGGTGTTTGACTTTGACTGGTTGCTTGTTCCTGTACCGCTGATGATTGCTCACTGGTTACAGTCGCTGCCGTTTGGTCCGTTGTCTTCGTCTGCTCAACTGATTGCTCATTCGCCACACCAGCATCTTGATCAGCTGAGGAAGGTTCCCCCTGAGAATCTCCAGACTGATTTTCTTGTACCGCTACCGTTGAAATTTGGCCCTGCTGCTCATCAGCACGAACATTTAGCGTCCCAAGACCAAGGGTTAACGCAGTCATCGTCGCTGCAGCGAAAACCCACCTCTTGCCATCTTTATACATTCGCCAATGTGTTTTCATCATTGTCTCCCCCCTCGAATCCAAGTCAATAAGTTTACGCATTAATGGTAGCGCTTACAAAGGAGGAATGCCAATAATTTGACTTACTACAAACGCCGTGATAGCAATCATTACAGTCAATTTACGCGGAGATATTTTACTATAACAAAATAGTTAATTTTCCGATAATTTAAACGTCACTTCTCGAATCTGCTTAATAATTTTTGCTTGGGAAGGACTAAAAACGGTATTTTTCCGAGTCGCTAATCCAAGCTTGAACGTTGGTTGAGGGATATCCGTCAGTTCAAGTAGAACAACATTGGGATTCGTCGCTCTTACGGCATTGCTGAGCAGACCAATGCCGACGTTTTGAGCCACCAAATTAACAATGCTTTGGGTCTCGATTGACCGAAATATCACTTGTGGCCGCATATGGTTTGTTTGCGCCAGCGTGCGGAATACCTGATCGTGAACAAAACTATTTTTAAACAAAATAAATGGCTGCCCCTTTAGTTCTCGAAAGGCAATGGTGGTACGCCTTGCCAATGGATTTTGTTTAGCCACCAAGATTGAAAATGGTTGGCGGTCAAACTCGTCAATCACGATTTCCGGATCGTTAATTTCACCAACATATCCCAAAAAGGAAAGATCGAGTTTACCATATTTGAGGTCCTTCAAGGCCGATAACGATCCTTCTTCCACCGTAGCTAAGTTCTCTAAATAATGACTTGGGAGCCGCTTGGCAATCTGGGGAAAATAGTTAGTCTCAATGATGGGTGGCATCCCCATGACCAAATGCTGCCGGTGACTATTTTGGATCTCAACGGTCGCCAACCGATAGTGATAAAGCATCTCATTAGCGTGGGCCAAGAGTTGTCTCCCAGCTGTGGTCAAGGTGATCGACTGGTGGGGATTACCTCTAACCAGCAATTGACTGGCAAATTGCGTTTCAAGACGTTTAATCGCGGCCGAAACGGTTGGCTGGCTAACATGATATTGCTGAGCAACTTTTGAAAAGTTTTTTTCTTGTGATAATGAGACATAATATTGAAGATCGTTGATATTCACGTAATTCACCCTGCTTTTATCGGATATTTGTTAGTTACTATTACTAATCATAATAAATCATAAGCGTTTTGACTATACAAAGTTGGCAAGATTATCCTTAAGAAAAGTCAAAGGGTGCGATGAGATGACAAATGAAAAATTAACCGATCCATTTACCAATAAGGGTACCGCCTTTACAGCAGCCGAACGCAAACAATTTGGCTTGGTGGGCATGCTGCCACCGAGGATTCAGAGCTTAGCAGAGCAAGCAGATGAAGTCTATCGCCAATACCAGCAACGCTCGACTGCTTTGGAAAAGCGGTTGTTTTTAATGACCATCTTTAATGAGAACCGAGTCCTCTTTTTTAAAGTCTTCAGCCAGCACGTTGCCGAATTGATGCCAATTGTTTACGATCCAACCATTGCAACGACGGTCGAAAATTACAGTCGGTTGTTCGTCCAGCCACAAGGAGCCGCCTTTTTATCAATCGACGACCCCGATTCAATTGAAACGTCCCTCAAAAATGCCGCAAATGGCCGCAAAATTAGTCTCCTCTGTGTGACCGATGGCGAGGGCATTTTAGGAATCGGCGATTGGGGCACCCAAGGCGTTGATATCACTGTCGGCAAGCTGATGGTCTATACTGCTGCTGCCGGCATCGATCCCAGTTCTGTATTGCCCGTCGTGATCGACGCTGGCACCAATAACGAGAAACTCCTGAACGATCCCCTTTATCTGGGAAATCAATTTAAACGAGTCCGTGGGAAACGCTATTATGATTTTATCGATCGGTTTGTGGCCGCCTTTGAAAAAACATTTCCCGACGTCTATCTCCATTTTGAGGACTTTGGCCGTTCCAACGCAGCAACAATTTTGAATCAGTACAAAGAACGCAACCTGGTCTTTAACGATGACATCCAAGGAACTGGAATCATTGTCTTGGCTGGGATCATTGGCGCGCTCAATATTTCCAAGCAACAATTAACCGATCAGCGCTATCTTTGCTTTGGCGCGGGCACAGCCGGGGCTGGTATCACCCGCAAGGTTTACGATGAAATGGTCAGTGCGGGGTTAAGCCCTGCAGAAGCCAAAAAACACTTCTATTTGGTTGATAAACAGGGATTGTTATTTGACGATATGACTAATCTCACCCCTGAGCAGAAGCCCTTCGCCCGTTCACGAACGGAATTTGCCAACGCCGATGAGTTAACCAACTTGCTGGCGGTGGTCAAAGCCGTTCACCCAACCATTATGGTCGGAACTTCTACTCAACCGGGTGCCTTCACCGAAGCGGTTGTGAGGGAAATGGCAGCTCACACTAAGCGGCCAATCATCTTCCCAATTTCGAATCCCACTAAGCTAATTGAAGCCAGCGCAGAAGATCTCATCAAGTGGACAAATGGCCAGGCATTAGTGGCCACTGGAATTCCATCGGCTAACGTTGACTATAGCGGTGTGACTTACCAAATTGGCCAGGCCAACAATGCCCTAATCTATCCAGGACTCGGACTGGGGGCAATCGCCGCTCGGGCTTCAGTCCTCAACGACCAAATGATTTCGGCGGCCGCCCATTCCCTTGGTGGGATTGTCGATGTTAGCCAACCCGGAGCTGCTGTTTTGCCACCAGTCACCAAGCTCAACCAATTTTCGGATACGGTTGCGGCTGCCGTGGCGCAAAGTGCAGTTGGTCAAAAATTGAATCAAAAACCAATTGGGTCAGTCACAGCGGCAATCAATGAGGTAAAATGGGAACCAACCTACTAATAAGGAGCATTCGTCATGACTGAATATCGAATTGAAGCAGATACCTTGGGACAAGTAAAAGTCCCCAAAGATGCATTATGGGGACCGCAAACCGAACGGAGCCGAAATAACTTTCCAACTGGGCCCATCATGCCAGTTCAATTAATTCGTTCACTGATTAATATCAAGCTGGCCGCCGCAACTGTAAACGAAAAGCAGAATGGTCTGCCAACCCAAAAGACTGCCTTGATTGAACAAGCTTGCCGCCAATTGCTCTCGTTGGCTGATCATGACCTCATGGCCGATTTTCCGTTGCACGTTTTTCAAACGGGGTCTGGAACGCAAACCAACATGAACGTTAATGAAGTCATCGCGAACCTGTGTAAACAGCTTAATTCGGATATTGAAATTCTGCCCAACGATGACGTTAACCATTCCCAGAGTTCCAATGACACTTTCCCAACAGCTATGAATATTTCTGCCAGCCAGGCGCTAACCAAGTTGAAGCCGGAAGTCGAACACCTGATTGCGACTTTGCAACAGAAACAAAAACAATACTGGCAGGTCGTCAAAATTGGGCGGACACATCTTCAAGATGCCACGCCGTTGACGTTTGGCCAAGAAATCAGCGGCTGGGTGAGTGCCCTGAAACACGATCTTCATTATATTCAAGAAACCAGTGATACCTTGTTGGAATTGCCAATCGGTGGTACTGCGGTGGGAACTGGTTTGAATACCTTACCCGGCTTTGACATCGAAATGGTCAAAACTTTAACAGCTGAATATTCACTGCCATTTAGAACGCAAAACAAGTTCTTCGGGTTGAGCAGTCATTCTGGGTTGTCGGTTACTCACGGCGCCATTCGAACCCTCGCGGCTGACCTATTAAAAATCGCCAACGATATCCGCTTCTTAGCCAGTGGTCCGCGAGCCGGCTATGGTGAGTTGACCATCCCTGCCAACGAACCCGGTTCCTCGATTATGCCCGGCAAGGTTAATCCGACCCAAGCTGAAGCCATTACGATGGCCGCCACCCGGGTGATGGGTAACGACACGACAATCGAAGTTGCAGCCAGTCAGGGGAATTTTGAAATGAATGTCTACAAACCAGTGATTATCTTTAGCTTTCTTGAATCAACCACGCTATTAACCGGCATTATTCACAACTTCACGGATAAGTTGGTAGCCGGTATTACCGTTAACGCCGATCGCATGCAAGACTTGGTCGACAATTCATTGATGACCGTCACCGCATTATCGCCACACATTGGCTATCACAAGGCCGCTGAAATCGCTCAGTTGGCTAACCAAGATGGCACCAAACTGAAAACGGCTGCCATCAAATTAGGCTATGTGAATGCAAGTGATTTTGATGACTGGATGAAGCCACTTGATATGACGAATATTGATCGAAAAGATTCATAATAATTTGATTTTATGAGCAAACGAAAACCGCAATCATTCCTAATTAAGGAAACGATTGCGGTTTTCAATTACATAAATATATTTAAGTCAATTCTCTTGGTGCGTCTATTTGCGAATCCGTTGCAGGGTTTGTGCAAATGCCGCCTGATTCTTTTGATTCTTCAAAATAAGAAAGACAACGATAAGCTCGATGATTCGGGTGATGATAATAAATTCGACCATATATGGTGACATCCCCCCAGCAAACACGCCGGCGCTCGTCATCGGATACCCAATTAAATCAATCATGGCATGTAGCGTGATGCCAATCCAAATTGTGCCAGTATATAACGTAATAACGCTAAACAGCATCCCAATCCCAAAGGCGGCAAAGATTTGCAACAAGGTTGGAAGCAACCCCTGACCACTCAATAGGTTTGAGGCATGAAACAAGCCAAATGCGCCGGAACTTATTAAAGTGGCCCACACAATCCTTCTTCGATTCGATTGACCTTTAACAGTCAACAATGGCCAGAGAAATAGGTACCTAAAGATAAGTTCTTCTTTAATGCCAACCCAAATAATGGTTGCGGCAATAAAGATGAGTGAATGGGAGCTCAAAACGAGTTGGAACTTCGTAAACAATCGTACCCAACTGCCAGCCGTCATCCCTAGATTTAAAAGGGCAGTTGCCACTGCCAATCCCAGCCACCAATAATTGACGGTTGAATTAATTCGGAATCGAGGGAACCGGTAGTCCCATCGATTCATCCCATCAATCGCAATGCCAAAGGAGCCAAAATATGATAACCATAAAACGGGATTACCTTGATTAACCGGAAAGTTTAAAAATTGCGAATTAAACGCGGCCAAATAAAACGTGACCATCAAGATAACCATCCCAGCGATTTGCCAGCCAATTCTCCGAAGTGAATACAAAACGACCTTCAAGAAAGGAGACAACATGATGCCAAATAAGATCAGCCCAATTACCACGACCAACCAGTTAGAAACTGCCAGCTTAATAACTAATGGTGATCCCAGCAGACAAAGGGCGAGGCCTAACGAAAAGGGAAACAAGCAAACTAATAATAGCTTTAACACGTTATTAATGAACGTCAACCATTGATTATGATCGGCCCCCATCAACAAGCTACCTGCCAACAAGTTGATGCCAACAGGAATTAGCGTACTAGCGTGAAGTGTTAAATAATCTAGTTTCAGTAAATATAACGTCGTAACAATGACTGCGATCAATAGGCACTCCGCCTTAAAGATCAATAAAAGCGATTTCTGTTTCATAATGGGTTCCTCAATTTCTTTGGATGATGTTTGCCGAATTCCAACTGAAGAATAGCCCCGACCAAACTAAAACCGGCCCAAATGACCAGACCGCTTGAGACCTCAAATTAATCTCATTTTAGCTACACCTGGCTAATTGGCTTTCGTAACCGCACCCTGCCAAGCGTTCATCCCACCTTTGACGTTAATAACGTGATAGCCGGATTTACTCAAAATTTTAGCAGCCATTTTACTTCTACGGCCTGAATGGCAGATGAGGTACCAAGGTTGGGGATAGTCTGGTTCATCGATGCCACGGGTAATTTGGGATAACGGCCAGTTCTTGGCGCCTGGAATGTGCCCGGTTTGAAATTCGTTTTCTTCACGAACATCGACAATCGTTGGCGCCGTCGGTGATTCTTTCTGCAATTCAGCGGTTGAAATCTGTTTGAATTTTAAAAATAGCATGATTGTTCCTTCTTCCAAATTAATAGATCAATCACACTTTAACATCTGTGGAAGCTTTTTAAAGGTTTTGATAGAAATATCTATCGTTGGCAAAATCACTTTTCCCTGGAAACAGTCTCATTATCATTCGACCAGGACCGATTACGAACCCGGCATTTCAGTTGAATAGCAACGTCAATCAACATGACCCAACCAACAACGCAACAGGTCGTGTAAAAGCCAAAGCCCATGTGAAAGGCATGCAGCCAGCCACTAATCAGTGCCAAAAATCCAATCGTCATTTCAGCCATAATAAAAGCTAATTGAGATTTGACAATCCACCCGCCGCGCTTAGAGATCAACACCCGCAAGCCAATCGTTGCCAGCAACAGCAAATTCATCCACATTAAGCCTTGGGTGGTTGAAAGCTGCGTAATTCGTTCCACAATAATTACCAAAATCAAAGCATTAATAATCATCACTGACGACCTGTGCTGACCTATCGCCTTAGGCTTGACAGGTACCTTTACAACGCCATTATTGCCCAACAAATCATCCAGTGAGATTTGAAAAATGGCCGCCAATTGTTTTAATGTGTCAATATCTGGTCGATTCCGGCCAGTTTCCCAACTGGAGATTGTTTTCCGTGAAACATGTAATTTGTCTGCCAGTTCTTGTTGTGTAAGAGCGGCCTCACTCCTTCTGACTTTTAATTGTTGTGCAAAATACGTTTCGATCATCGTGATCCTCCTTAAGGTAATGCTAACCCGTCCGGACGGCAAGCTATTCATGCTAGCATCAACACAATGGCTAGTGAATTCAGTGATTATAAATTGAAATATATGTATGATTTAAGATGATTGAAAACCGAAAACTGGTAGTTATCGATCTGACCTCTAAAATATTTTATACACGTAATTATCAGCTACTTCAAGCCAATACTGGATTTTAGCCACTATTTACACATTCTTTACACACGGTTACGCATTCTTTGCACATGTGATTTCAGAAATAGAAGTATGCTTCCTTTTATCACCAAATTTATATTATATGGAAGTATACTTCCATATTTTTACCAACCCATCTATAATAGAACTATATTTCCACAGGAGATGATTTCGTATGATTCAACGCCCAACCTACTTAAAAAAATTGATTCAGTTCAAAGATAACGAAAACATTAAAATAATCACTGGTGTTCGTCGTGCTGGTAAATCCGTCCTTTTGATGCTTTACCGGGATTATCTCATATCACAGGGAATTCCGGAAAAAAATATCGTCTATTTCAATTTTGAAGATTTTTCTCTACTAAAAGTTCAAACAGCTGATCAACTGCAAACGTTACTCGCAAATCGATTAGATAAAAACGTTCGCACCTATCTGCTTTTAGATGAAATCCAAATGGTGGACGGCTGGCAACGCGTCATCAATGCCGTCCGGGTAAGCTATAACAGTGACATCGTGTTAACAGGGTCAAATGCCCATATGCTTTCTGGGGAACTAGCAACCCTCCTCAGTGGCCGTTATGTAGAAATTCCAATTTACCCATTTTCTTTTAAAGAATTCTTGCAGGCCAAGGAGATCGACCCCGACTCCCGAAAAGTTGATTCAGCCTTTAATGAATATGAACAGTATGGCGGTTTTCCCTCAGTCGTATTAGCAGATAACCAAATTAAAGATACAATTTTATCAGGAATATACGACACCATTATTTTGAACGATGTTTCAATGCGAGCTAACGTCCGAGACACCGATATCCTAAAATCGTTAGTAGCGTTCCTCTCAGATAATGTTGGTCAGCTTATTCAACCGGCTAAAGTTGCCAGAACGCTTTCTAGCAAGGGTATTAAGACAAGTAATCACACCGTCGAACGCTATTTATCACTACTGGAAAACGCCTTTCTCTTTTACCGCGCCCGTCAATATGATATTCGTGGGCGTGAGTATCTAAGAACAAGTGGAAAGTACTATATTGTGGATGCGGGATTAAGGCGGAATGCGACCGGCCGGCGCCCTGGAAATTATGGCGGTCAGTTGGAAAATATCGTATATCTGGAATTAATTCGTCGGGGTTACACTGTGAACGTTGGCAAACTGAACACCAAAGAAGTTGATTTTGTTGCTAGAAAAATAGATGAAGTCTTGTATATCCAAGTGACTTATGAGATCCCGCACAATACCCACGAAACTGATAACCTTCTTAATATTAAAGATAATTACCGCAAACTGGTTATCACCCAGCACTACTACGAATTTAAGGAAATCGATGGCATCCCAATCATCAATATTGTTGATTGGTTACTGGAAGATTATTAATATACGCATTGAAGGGAGACCTAATCATGCATAATAGAAAAATTAAAATTTTATCGATTATTTTACTGGCCTTTGGCATTGGCCTAGGATCGCAACAAGTCACATCACACGCTTGGTCATCAACTAACAAATACACTTGGAGTTCTGGAAAGTCCGATGCAGCAATCTACTATACAAACACCAAGAAGAATGCTTATATTTGGAATTATCATTTCACTAAAAAGTTGCATAATTTAAAGCATTATCAATACACAACTTGGTATGTAACCCGGTCTTTCGTTCATAAAAGCCGGGTCTATTATAAAATTAGTAACTTCGGCGGTAAGGCTCAAGGTTATGTCTGGAATCGTTATCTTACCCCGGCAGTTGTCAAAGATATCAACGGGTTTAGTTCCAATAAAGACTACACAAACTATTTAAACACCGATAAATCACAAAAGTTAACTAGAGCATTACTTAAGCTAATTCCCGATGCACAAGTTAGTTTGCGATTATCTCAACAAGCTGCCAACAATCAAATCAACGATTATAAAAACGTCATTGACTTAGGGAAAATTCAGGGAACTGCAACCGAAGGCTTAATTACTCATAAAACGACGGTTCATGATTATTTAATGTCACCAGCAGCAAGTAACGCCAGTAAAGCAGCTATCGTCAAAAGAATGCTTGCAGCTAAAGGATATACAAGCAAAAAATTAGGTAACTTAATAAGTCAGGGCTACCATGTTGGTATTTACATCAATGACGGCGCTGCAACTTCAGTTGATAAGTCTGGTTACCCAAGTACGATCAGCTATACGACTATCCAGAATAATTACGCGCTAGTGCTTGCTCAGCCGAAATAAGTCATTTTGATTTCTTCTTTTAGTATCTTGAATTTACACTTTATTGATAACCAAATTTAGTCTCACAGCCCATCTTTAACAGTTGTCTCAAAATCTTAGCCCACAAACTCATTGTATTCGGGGAACTTTCGGTGTACATTCTGCTTAGCAAGAAGGACTTTCCTACCAGATTGGATTCGACAAACCACACAATCGTCTGATAGTATTATTACTGATTTCTAAACCATCCAGAGATCCACCAGCAAAATTCTGAGGAGCTAATGATCATTATTCGGGGGACAGTATCCTGTTTTAGAAACCACTCGTTGTTGAAAAGGAGACTCACCCATGATCGAATTTAACCACCTGCAAAAAGTTTACAATTCAACCGTAGCCCTAAGAGATTTATCCTTAACAATTCCCGATGGCAAAATTTTCGGCTTTCTTGGCCATAACGGTGCTGGTAAATCGACAACGCTCAAAAGCTTGGTTAGTGTTATCGAACCAACTTCAGGCACCATTAATGTTGATGGAATCAGTTTGGCCGACCACCGCTTGGCAATTAAGAAACGAATCGGTTACGTCCCAGACTCCCCTGATATTTTTCTGGAACTCACTGCTAACGATTATTGGGACCTGATCGCATCAGCTTACCAAATTCCAAAAGAGTTGCGGGCCAAACGACAATCCGAGCTGACTGATCTATTTGACATGACTGCCCACGCTGATTCGCCAATCGGTGATTTTTCCCATGGCATGCGTCAAAAGGCCATCGTCATTGGCGCCCTACTTCCCGACCCAGACATTTGGGTGTTGGACGAACCCATGACCGGTTTGGATCCTCAAGCCATTTACGACCTCAAACAACTCATGCGAAAACACGCTGCTAAAGGCAAGACCGTGGTCTTTTCAACCCACGTTTTGGCAACCGCTCAGGAACTTTGTGACGACTTAGCAATTCTTCGCCACGGTGACCTCATTTATAATGGCTCGGTTAAGCACCTGCTCAGTACGATGCCAAATGCCACCCTTGAAACCATTTACCTCAAGATGGCTGGCAGGGCCGCTGACCAGCAGACGGTTAACGATCCTGAGGGGAGCGATCACAATGATTAATCACCAGTTATGGCAGCTCATGAAGGTCAACCTGCTATACGCAAATCCCCAGCTTACTCGGCGCCAACGGGAGAAGGGCAAGAGCGGTGGTACCCTATACCGCTCGCTGATGTTGCAATATGGCTTAATTGGTATCCTTTTCATACTGATTTTTGGCAGCACCATGCTCGTTGCCAATTTGTATCAAAATGTGGGTATTTTCACTAATCTACTTGCCTTGTTTACGGTTCTTGGCTTGGGACAAACCATCACAGCGCTTGATAACGTCTTCTTTGAAAGTAAGGATCTCAAAGATTATCTACCATTACCGTTAAATCAATGGGCAGTGTTCATTGCCAAGTTTTCGATTGTCGTTTTGATCATTTTGCCAATGGAACTGCCAACGTGGATCCTCTTTGTGATGGGTGGTGTTCATTCAGGCCGCTTTATCGGCATTAGTATCCTAGTCGGCACCTTCATATTCATCCTGTTTTATCTTTGCCTGTTCTTAATTTGTTCCGTTGGGATTTTCAGTTTTGCGCAAACCAAAGTCTATCGAAGCCACCAAAAATTAATGACTTTTTTGATGACTGGCTTATCAATGATTGCGATGTTTGCGGCCATCTTCGTCATGAACACTGGTGATGACAGCCGATCAACCAATTCATTCATCATCCCCGGATTCGCGCAACTTCACCAAACAGTTGCCGACCCATTGAGGATGGAAAGTCTCATCACCATTGCAATTATGCTCGTAATCGTTGTGATATTGGGCTTGTTTATGCAAAAGGTGCTGTTACCAAAAGTGCTCAGCGGGGAAAATGTTCAACAGGTTCGCAAACCAAAACGAAAATCTCATCAGGGAACTGGTATGAACCGCCAATTCATTCGTTATAATTTGGGCCTCTTAGGGAATCCAACCTTGCTCATGCAGTCGTTTTCGATGACCATTTTCCCAGTTTGTATCTTTACCCTGATTTTTGTCTTTCAAGATGGATTGAATTTGTCAGAATTAACGGCTCAAGATGCTGGCGTAACCTTCTTAGCCGGAATTGTTGTCGCCATTATGGCTATCAATCAAGGTTCGTTAGCTGGCATTTTCATTTCCCTAGACCGCCAAAATTTGGCATTCATTAAATCATTGCCCATCGAGTTTAAAAGCTATCTTTGGTTGAAATTTAAGCTGATTACCTGCCTCCAAGGAGCCGTCTTGGTTGTTCTATCAGTGGGACTTGGCCTTTTAACCAAATTGGCCTGGCTTGATATTTTGACACTCGCCCTCGGCGTCATTCTTGGTAATATTCTGGCAAGTTCGTACAACTTTACCCGCGACTGGCGCTTGCTGGACTTAACATGGACCAATGCGACCCAATTATTTAACCGAGGCGGTGGCAATATGCTAATTGGCTTGGTGACCTTTGGCTCGATCGTCGTCGGCGCTAGTTTAATTGCCGCCTACATTTTGCTGGTTCACGCTTACGCACCAATGATTATCAATGCCGTGGCGTTGATCGTGATTGCTATCCCATCAGTTGCTATGTTGTGGCATTACTATCGTTATTGGCAGAAGGTGAGCTTGGCTTTGTAGGTCTGACCCATGCTAAAGTTATAATGGTTCTGATATAGACTATACATCTTCTAAGTTCATTATTTTCATACATTCAATTTTATAAACTTGGTATACTATTAAGGTCGCCTACCTAGCGTCAGTTAGGAGGTGTTCTTATTGATTCATGATTTCCTTGCCCCACTTGCGGTAGCATTGATCACCGCGTGGTTTGTTGACTGGCTGAGTCACAAGCATCGCAAGTAAAGAGAATAGGCGATAATCAGCCCACAAAAAAGCCCTTAACAGTTAACTGGCCAGTCACTGTTAAGGGCTTTGGTGTTCTTATTGACATGATTTCTTTGCAACATCAATATATCATGGAAATCTTGAAATGTAAACTTGAACACTCAGCCAATATTAAGCGCTACTTATGACCTATTATCACTTACATACTCACTGAGCAGTTGATGGTGATATTCTTTCGGCCCCATTGACCGCTTAACCCGACCCCAGAGAATCGCAGCAACTTTCATTTTATTTGGGAATTGCTGACTGGCGGGATCCGCGCAAAAATCCTTCACAAAGTTATTCCACTGATAGGTCTTTTCTTCCTTTGTCTGATTGACCAGATCATCGTTTCGCTGATATTCTCGAATAAGATCGCCAACCGTCATTGTCAAATCATTCTCTGCTTCAGCCTGACGTTTGATCACGGCCATCTTCTTTTTAAACGAGAACTTTGCCACCCCAAAATAGTTAGCGAAGAACTTTCTTGCCTCATCATCAAACACAAACCCTGAACCGACAAGCGGTGTCGCCAGTGAAATGTCTGCTTGGGTCAAGTGCTGCCGTTGGTTGTGTTTCCGAATTTGGTGAATATCGCGCTTGGGGATTCCAGATAAGTACTGCAGGATATAGTGATTTAATTCTGCTTTAGTCCCATAAGTGGGCAGCCCATATTTTCGACATAACTTGATTAAGTCAGTTTTGTAATAATAGTTAGCCTTAAATTTTGCTAAAGTGAGTTTCATATACCCTCCAACAGCAATCGCTTTTTCTTAATTATACCCTTTTCGTCAGCAGGTATTGCCAATTACCTAAAATGGGATATGCTGTTAGTAATTATCTTTAACCGAAGAAGGGGTTGCAGAATGACTATCAGCTTCTGAATCGATAACCTCTAATTGGAAACCGGGGCAACTGGTTTCCGATTTCTCCTATGTAAACTACTGGCTTCTTGTTCAGTAGTCGTTGATATGCTATCGTCAAAATATACTATGATTATTTCTTGACCTCAAAGGAGCATTTCACATCTTGAAGAAGCACCTATTTTGGATCATATTTGCCATTTCGTTTGTTTTCGCAATTATGAGTTGGGGGCTCAGCCAAGTTTGGCTTCATTTATTTCCAGCAGAAGCGCCACTTCTAACCGCCACCACCATTATCATATTTTCACTGATTGCGATTCATATTACCGATTCATTCGAAAACAGTTAGCATTATTGGAGCTGTCGTATGAAACTCTGGGAAGATCCCATCACCAAACGCCCAACCAAATACACCAAGATTAGCGGAATCTTCGGCTGGATCTGGTTAAGCTGCATTCCAATTGTATTAGTCAGCACCTATCTTCATATCGCCCCACTGTCAATTATTTTGAGCTTCATCTGTGGGCTTGCTGCCATTGCTGATAGTGTTTGTATATTCCTAGATCTATGGCAGCGTCACAAAAAGGCCGCTAAAGAGGATCCCCATCATGAAACAAGTAGCCAGGAAAAGCACCCGAGCCGCTAATACGTGGTTTGCAGTTGTGGTTGCTGTCAATATTATCTTTATGCCAATTGATTGGCTATTCCATAAATCAAACAGTTTAGTTGGCTTTATCCAAATGATCATCCAGGCTGTTCGCAACCATCACTTCATGATTTTTGGCGTCATTTTGCTCACCCTATTAGCCTGTTGGTTGGTAATCTTTTTGGTCGCGTTATTTTTTTACTGGCTAAATTACGAAATCGGCAAAAAGGACTATTATCATAAATAAGGCGGTATCATGACTAAACTGCGTCGTTTCCTAATTGAATTTAAAACCCATCCAATCGGTACCTTGGCCTTAATTGC
The DNA here is from genome assembly GCF_019061365.1 of Lentilactobacillus dabitei. Lineage (GTDB taxonomy): Bacteria > Bacillota > Bacilli > Lactobacillales > Lactobacillaceae > Lentilactobacillus > Lentilactobacillus dabitei. Next base: position 17,520 of record NZ_JAHPPD010000008.1, on the reverse strand, counting down.
TTGGATTGTCGCCTTGAATTGGACTATTTCTGCCAACAACGTGGTCAGTTGGATCGTTATTTCTCTGCCAGTGCTTTACTGGTTGTTTATCTTTTACGAATTCTGGAGGTCCCAACGGGATGAAAAGAGCAAATAGTCGTCGCCATCGCGCAGCTGAAAAGTCCCATCGCTTCTTGGTTGTTTTTCTCGTCATCTTATTGCTAACAATCGCCTTCTTTTGTGATTACTACAAAGGAACCGTTCGGCAAACACCGTTATTTTATTTATTAACGTTCGTTGAAGTCGGTTGTGAAGCGCTAGCTGGTGGCTACATTGGTTGGCGGATTGTTAACCGGTTTCTTAAATAAGGAGGCCACACTGATGAAAGTAAATCGTTCTCTAAGGCAGCACGCCGATAATTATCGTCAAGCCGTGCTTAACCAACAAAGCATCAAAATTGGCCCCCTTTCGCTTCGACTATCGGTACTTTGCTGGTCGCTAATCATTATCGCATTAATTTTGATCATATTCTCTCAAACGCGGAACTTGGGTTTCTCAGTTGCCGGAATCGCATTTATAGGTTTTATTGATGTGCTAAATGCCTGGTTGGTCAACCATCGGGTGGGGATCATCGTCAGTGTTTTACTGAGTACTTTTACGATATTTATTCTATGCACCATTGCCCTGTTTGTCGTCAGCGCACTCTTTCACCTTTAACGGAGGATTTCCTTATGGAAAGCTATACAAAAAAGTCTTTACTGCTAGATGTCCTTAACGAAGTTTGTGGTCAACTCAACATTAAAGTGAGTTCCCTCATCTTTTTGAACTACGAATTTACAAACGAACAAATCCGAGACCTTTATCAATACCTAACTTTGAAGGACTCATTAGCACTCACCGTCGAAGCCTTCGAACTTTCCCAAGAATTAATCAGTATTAAACCCAATTTGGGTGAGGATCAGGCAGAGGACATGGCAAGCCAATTAATCGACGCCTTACGAAAAGAAGGCCGCTTTGAAAATGCCTGGGTCTAAAAACAATCTAAGGGTAACTTCGACTGGCAACGTGTAAACGTTCAGCCAGAGCTATCCTTAGATTGTTTTATTGTCCTTGCCGTTTTATTGTCCTTGCCGTTTTATTGCCCTTGCCGCTTTATGGATTGCAAGTGGATTAAAATCAGCGTCTTCGAATAACCACCTTGTCGCAGTTGATCATCACTTAGTTGATTAAGCTGGGTGAAAAACCACAAACTAAGCTTAAAGTAGCTTTCGTGAGGAATCGCAAATTCTAATCGGGATAAGCGTTCCGCAGCTTCTCCATACTGGTGGTCAGCAATCAGCTTTTTTAAATCAGCCTGATGAGGTAATTGTTCGGCCTGCTTTTTTGGAAACACAATCTGGGTTGGCCCACCATTCTTACCACTAATGGCCACGCCCAGTCCCTGTCCAATTGCCCGAATTTGTCGAGTTAAAAAGTCTTCATCTTCCTGCATAAGATCACTCCTCATCCTACCTATCCATGCTTGTCACCAAGATATCATGATAAGATAAGGATTAGAAGTGGTCCGACTAACGATATGAGAATTGTAAACGGCTTTTACCACCCGAATAATTCGAATCGAGAACCAACCAGAAACTAAGGAGCTGAGGTTTGCATGTATGTCACAAACCAATTAATTCATTTGCGGAAACAATTTGGTTTCACCCAAACTGATGTTGCTAACAAAATCCACGTTTCAAGGCAAACCGTCTCCCACTGGGAAAATGGGCGCACCTATCCCGACATTCAAAGTCTCCAATTACTTTGTGACTTATATGGGGTGTCATTAGATGATCTAGTAAATGGGGACATTCAATCCATGCGGGGCAAGCTCTTGAAACGTGGCATCCAGTGGCAAATTTTCGGTATCCTGATTTGTGTCCTGTTCACCTATCTTTCGTTAATAAGTATGCGGTGGTTGCCAGCTGGCATTGCAATGATGTTGGTCGCTGTTTTTGCGACGTTGGGGGTTGTCCTGTCGATTACCTTAACCACCAAAACCAGAAATTTTGAGCTCAACACTTACCAGCAAATCCTACACTACTTAAAGACCGGTGAGGTTGCTCCGAATCAAACAGGCACCAAGCAACGCACCGTTGTCATCATTTTCTCGGCGCTGCTTGGTGCTGTCGTTGGACTTATCCTAACCCTATTAATCGGGATCTATCTGCTCGGTTGGTCCTTTTAAGGCTATTTAGTTTGAACAAATGCTAAAGCCAGCTAGTGGATAACCATCCAAAACAGCAGTGGCTGCGAATATTCAGGAATTGACATCTTTAATGCTCGAATCCACCTGATCACGTAATGACTACTTTTGCTGTACTGATTATTGTGAATGGTTCGCAGGGTTATCTTCGATAGGAAGTACAGAATCATGGCAAATGTGATCATTTGCAACAGTCCTGCCAGCAAGCCGCCAATATTGCCATTTATTAAAAAGATGATTGACCCCAGTAAGTCCATCAAAACAACTGGATAGAATAAGAATGTCGGCACCACCAGGATCCATCTTATGGGGATAAGCGAGACCACTAAATAAACGAGGACCAACTTGCCCAAAACCACGACTGGGTCGATCAACGAACCAAGCGAGACGCTAAACGTTAAATGAATGGGCGGTTGAAAGAACTGTTTCCCAACCGCACTCATCAATAACAAGATTACAAACATGCCATAGGCAATCAGGCTAATCATGATCCCCTTTGTCATCTTAATTTTTGGAAACATCCAAACCACCTCTTCAATATGTATTTTGCTGAAGAATCGAGATGATATATATTGTTAAACAAATCGACGAAGACAGAATTAAAAACGGCAAGTATCCCTTAACTGACAATTGATTAAGCTTAAAACGCACCTTTACCAGTAAACCAACCAATGCGGCAACAAGGGTCACAATCACCAACAGCCAAAGCACCAAATTAGCCTCCCTTCTCTATTCAATTAATGTTTTAACCTTATCATAATCGGAAACCCAACAAAAGAACTTCTTGGTTTACATCCGGTTTACGTTTGCGATCTAATTTTTTCTTCGAAAACTTATTAATAAATGCTATATTGTATATAGAAGAATTTAGAAAGGTGGGATTTACATGGAGGATTTAGCCAGACAACTCAAAAAAGCCCGCATCAATCGCGGGTTATCGCAAAACGAAGTCGCAACCATCCTACATATCTCCCGTCAGTCAATCTCTAAATGGGAAAATGGCCGTGGCTACCCAGACATTGACAACCTCGTCTCATTAAGTCGAATCTATCAAACTTCAACGGATCAGCTGCTCCAAAAAAATAACCAACTTAAACAGGAAATTCAGGAACAGCAAACCATCCCCATGGGAGACGACAAACCTAAACCGGTATCAATGGAACTTTATCAAAATAACGATGAGGGCATTATCCTCCTCATCCTCTCGTTGGTGTCCGCACTGGTACCAATAGTAGGGATTTTTCTGCCAATGTACGTGCTTTGGCGGAATAACAAATACAACAGCCGAAACCACAAAACAATTATTGTGGTTTCGGCTGTTGTCATCTTAATTAGTTTAATTAGCGTTTACGTGATTATCAGTGATAATTGGATTCATCCATCTGGAACGAAAATATACAAAATTAATTAGCGGTCACGTGAATTTTATGGTCGGCAACCTTCGTCTTCAAGTATGTGCGATAGACAACGTTGCCGACTTTTCTTGTCATATGTAACGTCACTTTATTGTTGGCGGGTTGGGAAACGTACTTTTTGACGATTGACCCCACTAACCCTTTCGCCTTCACATGAGAAACATCCGTAATCCGATTGCCGTGAGTGGTAACGTCATACTTGGCTTCCCAAGACAGGGCGGATACGTGCGAAACTCGATAGGTCGCCGCATTGACGTGAAGCTCTGCACACATCACTAACATAAAGCAGCCTGCGGCAATAATCAGCTTTTTAATGTGATCCATCTCCTCAATCTAATTGTTGCCTTTAAAGATACCGCAATTAACCAGTTTGCGCAAACTGACTCAGTTTTGAATCTGTTGAAACGTTCCGACATCAAGAACCAACGTGATGGTCACCACCAGAATAATCTGATACAAATCGCTCTCTTGGAACTGACGATTAAAAATTGCCATGATTGGACTCATTAAAAGTAGGAGTGCCGTAATGTTCAAAATTCCGAATATAATTGAAAAGAAAATTCGTTTCAAATTCATGGCAATCACCCTTCTTTAAGCATGTAACGTCAATAAGCAATGGTGTTAGCTAATTGTGAAACATTATCGCTTAACAAACTTTACTTCTATCGTATCACCTGTCGGTTTCAAGCCAAGAAACCATTAGTTTACGTTATCCAATTTCTGGTTTACATGACGAAAATCCTAGTTTCCGATAAGTATAATTTGATGTCGGTTTATGAATTATCTTATATCAAGTCAAGCAATTGGGCTTTTGATTATTTTTTGTGCGTTCAACTAGCTATTGCTTAAACATATTTCGACAAAAACTGGGTTAATAACAAATGACCGCTCATTTGTCTAACCCAGTTGTCATCACTATTTAGTTCTAAACCGCCATTAATCAAGGTTGGAACGGCGCTTTTGCGTTTTAACTTCCTTAATGATCTTCAATGCCCGTTTGCGAGTCTTGATGTTCGGACTTTTTAGTCGCCGGTAGGCACTTGCTAAATCTTGCTTTTCCATTGCTTTCTCCTTATGAATTAGATTGTCGTCGATTACCAGCTGGCCTTGTGAACGCCAGGAATTTGACCAAGGTGGGCATACTTTCTAAAGTTCAATCGCGACATATCAAACTTGCGCATGTAACCTCGGGGACGACCATCTAGATGATCTCGGTTGCGATGCCGGTTCGGGTTGGAATCCTTAGGTAACTTGCGCAAGGCTTCATAGTCGCCCTTTGCCTTTAATTCACGTCTCAATACCGCGTACTTGGAAATCAACTGCTTTTGTTTTTCTGCTTTTGCAATTTTAGACTTTTTTGCCACTACTCATTCCTCCTAATTATTTAACTTCTCGAAAAAGTGCCTTTCGGCGTAATTTTGGTGAATACTTCTTGAGTTCGAGTCGATCTGGATTGTTAGTTAGGTTCTTGCTGGTCAAGTAAATTCGCTCTTTGGTCTCAACGCATTCCAGAACAATATTTTTTCTCATGCCAACCACCTCTCCTTCCATTTTTACATTTTTGTTTAAACAGTAATCATTACGTTTTACAATTATGCCACGATCAGAATTTATGTCAAGGGCATTTAGATAAAAAATAGGACAAAACATTTCTGCTTTGTCCCAAAGTTATTAAACAACCTAAGTTTTCGTTTTGCCATCCGATAACCGATACACTATACTAAAGGAAAAATTTGAAGGTGACCTCATGGAAACTAGTGAAATTAAAATCCGTCCTTTACAATCTAATGAATTGCAGTCCTTTTGGCAATTGGCTTTTAGCAATCCCCATGCTGAATGGACCAAGTGGAATGGACCCTACTTTCATGATCAACTGCCTTCTCAAGCTAAATTTATCACGACCATTGGCCCTAAAAAATGGCTTCATAATGATTTTCACTGGGTAATTACATTTAATGATGAAATAGTTGGCTCTGTTTCAGCTTATTTTGAAGACGGTCGCTTAAAACGATGGCTGGAAGTGGGCATTGTTATTTATCGAGATGACTTATGGGGCAAACACATTGGTCAAATCGCCCTCCAACTCTGGATCAGCCACCTTTTTAATCAGGTCACCAACTTACCACATCTCGGCTTTACCACTTGGTCTGGCAATCAACGGATGATCGCCCTTGGTGATAAGGTAGGCATGAAGCTCGAGGGTCGCATTCGTCAGGTCAGGTTCTGGCAGGGGCGGTATTACGATTCAGTGAAGTACGGCGTTTTGAGGACAGAATGGCACGAACGCACAAAATTATTTTAATTAAATTATCGACTTTAAAACGGTTCTTGAACAAAACTCTGCTCAAGAACCCTTCTTTAACAACCAAACTTAGCTTTCAAAACACTTGTTGTTACTTGTGACAGATTCAGCTCATGCTCACGAGCCAACTGATCCAAGTATGCTGGAATCTTAACAGTAATCTTCGTCACTTCTGGATGTTGCATTCTAAATTCCGTAAGATCAACTGAAACATAAACAACCTGCTCATTAGCTTTCAGCCTAATAGTCCTAATTTCTGAAGGCTTCGGGTAGTTTATTTTATCTTGTAATAAGTTACCGATTAGGTCCATCGCCATTTTAATTGCATCGATCATGTTATCTCCTTGGGTAAAGCCATTAGGAAAATCGGGAGCTTCAACAAAATAATGGCTTGCATCTTCGACTAACACGACGGGATAAATCACGATATCTGACTTCATAGACGGTTCTCCTAAATTCATAATTTCACCTCAGCATTAACTATGCCACAATGCGGCGACTTCTCCTAGCAAACCGCCTCACTTGCCAAGCATTCACTGCCACAATGAAAACGAGCATCGCAATAAATAACCACATTGGCCAATACCACGTGGAAGCGATCGATAACTGGCGGGTGTTTTGGGTATTGATCACAATTTGTTTCACAGTTAAATACAATGGCAAATTGCCCACCACGGCACAAATTAGGAAAGTGCCTGAATAGATCACGCTTTCCCAAACGCGCTCGACGAATAGACCGGCTGGAGTGAATCCCAATAATGACATTAAATCTAAGTCATTAGCTTGTTGCTTACTGACAATCATGGTGATGGTGAGCACATTGGCCAAAATAATAATCATTGGCGCCCCTAAATAAAAGGCAAATGAGAGAATCGCATCAATAAATTGGTTTTTATTCCCGTTTCCCGGAAAAGTCATCGTCAGGTAAGTCATCCCCGTTAACAGAAATGAGCCACCGAACAGTGGACCAATCAGTGACGCTGCATAAGACCGATTTAACAGCGTGTTGCGATAAGCCAAATTCGTGGTGGCGACTCGTTTCCTTGGCAGTAAAGTTGTCCAGCCTTTAATTACCCAAGGCAGGATAATTGGCGTAATTGCAACGAAGAAGACAATCCCCCAAAACATGATTTCCATGACTGGACCAACGTATTGGGCAACCGCTTCTAGATGATACCCGTGCCGAATTGTGGTGCGGATTAAAGGGGTGATGGTTAAGGAACTTCGAAATCCTAATAGCAGAAAGACACCAGAAATGATCACAACTGCCAATCGAAGCCACGAGTAAGGTCGATTACTGCTTTGTTTGAACTTAAGAATCTCATTACGGGCATTCGCAAATAATTTGTGGGAATGGGCAAACCCCGCCCCACCACTAATAATGGCAATTGATAATACAGTGGCCAAAAACGCTAACCACGAGAATGTAAGATGTCCATCTGGAAACCAAGCTTTGCCGGTCAGCCCTTGCGCCCAAGCGTAAAACGACTGAATTGCGGGAACCGAAATCAGATAACCAACGACGCCGCTAATGGCACCAACAATGCCAACCTGGCCACCAATAATCATCGATAATTGCCGTGGGTTAGTCCCCAGAATTTCCCACTGAACGTACTCGCGACTCAGGCTTTGAACTACCAACCGGACCACGCCGCTTAATGCCATAAATAACGTCATCAACCCAAAGATTGCCGGGAAAATAAAGACTGGTGTTGGGTTGTGTGGCCCTAATACCGCTTGATTCATCATCGCAAACGTAATCAATCCGGTCAGGCTCATCCCCATCAAAATACTGGCGATCACAAACACAACTCCTGCACCTAACCAGGCTCTCCAAGAATATTTAAATTGCAACCAAATCATCTTAATCATGACGATCACTTCTTTTCAGCGTTCAATGCTTCAAACAGCTCTTGCGCGTTTGGCTTATCCAGTATCTGGCGCAGCTGACCATCCCGTAAGGTAATTGCTCGATCCGTGTGGGCAGCCATTTCAATATCATGGGTCACCATGACGACACAAACCCCTTGCTTGGTCAGATCTCGCAATAATCCGAAGATAATCTTGCCAGAAACTGAATCCAGTGCGCCAGTTGGTTCATCAGCGAAGATCACCCGACAGTTGGAAACCAGTACCCGGGCAATGGCCACCTTTTGTCGTTCACCACCAGACAGCGCGGTGACAAAGTTGGCTGGATCCGCGTTAAAATTAATGTCTTTCAATAATTGATCAATCTTTTGTTTATCAACCTTTTTTCGGGAGAGTCTTAATGGCAACACAATATTGTCGAACGCCGGTAGGGCTGGAATTAAATTGTACGACTGAAAGATAAAACCAACTTGGGTTCGGCGAAAAATTGCCGACTTAGCGGGGCGCAGCTTATAAGGATCCACCCCGAGAATAGTCACCGAACCAGAAGTCGGCTTGGACAATCCCGACATACAATGTAACAGCGTCGATTTTCCAGATCCGGAGGGCCCTACAATACTTAGAAATTCCCCTTGATTAGCTGTTAACGAAACACCATGAAGAATTTCTAAATTTTTCTCCTTGCCACCAGTTGTAACTGTTTTCGTGATATTTTGAATGCTAATGACTTGTTGGTTCATGTTGCTCACCCTTTCTGTTAATCTGCGCTTAAATTCGACATCAATTAGGCCACTTTTGGTCTATCATCTATTCAGTGAAATAACAATTAAGTTGCTTAACGCATAACTATTCAAGAATTCCATTACCAGGTTAATTATCCATTAATCTGTTAGAAACAACCCTAACTTGCCAACTACCAACCAGTGCAATAAAAATTATCATAATCAGCCACAACCAAAGCGGCCAGGTAAAAATCGACCACTCTGATAAGGCAATTGTCCGATGGGTCATCAACACAATATGATTCGTCAGTAGGTTAAATGGTAAAATTCCCAGTACGGCACAAATGAAAAATGTTGTGGCATAAATCAACGCTTCTTGAACCTTTTCTACAACTAAATTCCTTCGGGCAAAGCCCAATCGAGAGAGTTGCCTTATCCCAGCCCGTTTTTGGGCACTGGTGAGAATCGTAATGGTTAAAACGTTAGCGAGGATGATTAATAAGGGCACCCCAACAAAACCAATGACAGATTCACGGGTATTAGCTGCAGCAGCCGCATTGGGGCCACCATTACTGATCTCTCCAGCAATGCAAGTAATCCCGGTCAACATAAATGAGCCAGCAACCAGTGGAGAGATCAAGGAAGTCAAATATTCCCTGTCAAAAACGGTACTCCAAAATGCATCATTGACCGTTGCCGATGATTTTCTTGGCAGCAGCCACGTCCATAATTGAATCACCCAAGGTAAAACAATTTTTGCAATCAAGGCGAATAAGATAATTGAAAACAATAAAATCAACATTAAATTGGGAATATAGGTTTTGCCAGCTTCATAAAAATGACGCTTTTCAAGATAGGCTTGAGCTTGCGGGGTGATGCTCAATGAATTCCAATAGCAAAATGCCAACCCGGCTGCACTGGCAACAATCAACAATGCTTGGCTAAGGCGCTGAAAAGCAGACCGGCTCTTCTTAAAGGTTAATAAATCATCTTGGGAATTCACAAATAGCTTATGAGCATGTAAATAACCGGCCAGCCCAGATACGCCGACAGTAAACAAAACGGTTAATAGACAAGCTGTCAGCGAGAATGATTGCGGTATCTGAGGGATTTTGGACGTCCACTCGCTGCCGAGCAATGTAACGACAAACCACTGATCAACTGGCACCATAAATGGCACTGATAAGATAAAGCCAACCAGGCTGCCAAGCGCGGCGATTAGCGCCATTTGCCCGCCAATTAATCCGGCAAGCTGACGGGGATTGGCCCCCAGAATGGTCCACAAAGCGTACTCTTGACTCAAGCTATTGATGACCAGCTTCACAACGCCACTGGAGACAAGCAAAACCGTAATCAAGCCAAAAACCAAGGGGTACAAAAACAAGTCGGTTGGATTATGGGCTTTAGGCAGGTTGGGGTAGTAGTCCGCAATCGCAAAGACTGCGTTTAAACAAGCCCCAACCAGAATTCCCGTGACAACAAACAGCAGCAACGTTAACAGCCACACTTTAAATGAGTGTTTAAATTGCAACCAAGTAATCCTGAGCACGGTAACCATCCCTTTCATCAGCAGTTCGATCTACCGTCATTTTTTTGCCCGCTTGACCGGCGTCATCTCATAAAAGATCGAATTGACGTTATAACGGTAGTAAGCTTTTAAGACGCGCCAGATGTAGGTGTTCAGTTTCCATCAGATTGGCAGAACAGCCACAGCGATAACAGCTAAGAGACTGGCGCTCCCAAACCGCAGCCATTCAAACGGTCGAATATCGGCAACTGCTTGATAAATGACGACTAACGGTGAAATGATGCAGCCGCCGATCATCCCCCAATTGGTCAAGAAGATCGTGACAAGCGAAACGGCTACCAACCAGAAGAACAACAGATTAAAGACCATACTGCCAAAGAAGGCAAAGAAATTAAATTTGTGCATCACGACTTTTTCACCCCCAAAGAAGTCAGCCACATCGACATCAAAGAGCTTCGCCAGATCTTCCAAAGCGATGATGGGTGGCAAGTGCTTGTCACCTTCCCAACGGGCAACCGTCTGTTGGGTCACAAATAATTTCTCGGCCACTTCGCTTTGGGTTAACCCCAGTTCCATCCGTTTAGATTTGATTCGTTGCCCAATTGTTTCTGCCATGATCATTCGCCTCCTCATCTGGTTTCACCTTTACTTAACCACTAACTGGGATGAATTACTAACAATTTATTTGATCGTGGCTAATTTGAGCATAACGGCGCCACTTTTAGAGACAAAAAACTGCTCAGTAACTTGACTGAACAGTGACGATCTCTTTATTGGTTAGTGATTATTTGCAAACCTTTAGCTTGGTTTCCGTTTCGGTTTCTAAAAGCGCTTCTTCCTAAATATGAGATACCCACAGGCAAAGAATACGAGAATATAAGCCAGGGCACCGGTTGCTAATTGAGCATTTGATAATAGTGTGGTGTCGTAATACCCAGCATAATTAACATATTGATGAGTAAGCATCGTCATATTAAACGGATTCCATTTAGCTAATGGCGTCAACGCCGAAGATCCGCGCGTTAAATCGCTTGAGATTGCCTCACCAAAGAACATGACTGCTAAGCCAGCGGTTACCACCACCGCATTTGAGTTGATCAAGGTGGAAATCAAAAATGCCACACTAATGATCAGTGTCGTTGTTAAAATGTCCACGCCAGTTGCCAAAAACATGTTCACGATTAGCGGCTGATGATACTGATAAACCGCAAACCAGGAAACTGGGTTGATCGTTGCGGCGAGGGCAAAGGTGAAGATAATTGCCAGGGCGTGCAAGATCAAGTTATAGATAAAAATCGTAATGAACTTGTCTAAATAGACAGACAACGTCCTGGGTGATTTATAGAGCAACGTTAAAATCGCATTGTTCTGAAATTCCATCGAAAACATAGTGGCCCCGACGATCACCAGAATGATCATAATTGCATCCGGAGAATCGTAGGTCAACATGGCCAACAAGCGGTTAGACGGATAATCGCTGATCAAAATCATGAACACTAATAATAACAAAGGGGCAAACCACGTCAGCTTCTTATGACCAAATTTGTAAAATTCGCGATATAAACTTTTACTCATGATATTCACCTTCCTCAACTAAACCCGTCTGCTTTTAAACAGAACATCCCCAATGGCAATGAAGATAACTGCATAAATCAAATTACCAATGATAATCTGTGGCAAACTGAGGTTGGAATATTTCTCATAACTACTGTTAGCGAACTGGTTAATCACAAAAACCATATTGAGCGGATTCCATTTGATGATTGCGCTAAAATGCGGCAAAGCACTCATGACGAGCGAAGAAAATTCAGCGCCCATGAAGATAATTACGAGCCCAATACCAACGACGGCCGCATTGACGCGAATCAATGTGATTAAGAGAAAGGCGACGGCAATAATAAATAACAGATAAATATAAAATCCGGCAGTATTCAGAAGTAGATCAATCAGCAAACTATGCTGACCATACATTGCGCCCCACGAATACTTGCTACCCACCATAACTGCCTTTAAGACAAAGGTCAAAACCAATCCTAAAAGTGACATTAAGGCGCCGTAAATCAGCATTACAATGAATTTAGCAAAGTAAATTGCTGATTTATTAGAGTTCTTATAAAACAACGTCATAATCGTGCGGTTCTGATACTCCATCGCCACAAAGGTTGATGCAATTGCAATCATAATAATCGTGAGCCACTGGCCGGCACCAAAGCCTTGGGCAATCAGCATTCGGCTGGGGTTAGACGATGATACAGCACTGTACAACATCAAAACGACCAATGCAATTCCGCCATACAACGGAATTCGTTGGTGCCTAAATTTATAAAGTTCCTGCTTTAGACTATTTTTCATGGTTTTGCCTTCTTTGCTGCTGAAGCAAACTAACAACCGTTTGCTCGAAACTCAATCCCTGAGGCGACAGCTCCACTAAGCGAATGTGGTGAGAATAGAGCAGATCTTGAACTTGATACGAAAGCTCGTGAGGAATTACCAGATAGTCATCTGATTTGGTAACTGGAATTTGATTTTCAGCAAACAACTTCTCAGTCGCTGGCATATCTTCAGTTAACAAGTGGTACTGCTGCCGGCTGACCCGGTTAAATTCATCGATTGGTTCATCGACAATAATTTTTCCCTCGGTAATCAGCAGAACATTAGTCATCACTTTTTGCAATTCACCGAGGACGTGGCTCGAAATTAGAAACGCCGATCCCTGAGCTGCATATTGCTTGATAATCTGGCGAATTAAAATGGTGGCTTCAATATCGAGGCCATTCATCGGTTCATCCAAAATAACCAGCTGGGGCTTGTTAAGCAAGGCAATCGCAATGCCCAATTTTTGCTTCATCCCCATTGAATACCCCTTCGACTTGGTATTGATATAAGTATCCATCTTGAGCATTGAAACGATGTTGTTCATATCGGCTTCGTCCAAAGAATACAGCTTTAAGTTTTCCAGGCCCGTTAAAAACGGGTAGATGGCTGGATGTTCAATTAACGCCCCCACTCTGGTTAGCGCGGCGTGGTTATTTTCGGTGACATTTTTATCTTCGACCGAAATGTTCCCGGTAAACTTGGTTAATCCAAGGATCGTCTTCATAATCGTTGTTTTTCCAGCGCCATTTGGTCCAATCAAGCCGACAATTGAGCCAGGGTTTACTTGAAACGAAACGTCTTTGATAATTTTCTTTCTACCAATAAAGGTATTGATATGACGAACTCTAAGCATAAAATCATCCCCATGATCATTAAAGTATCCAATCCCTAATTCTGGAATTTAAGGATCAGTTAACTAAAGAAAACAAGAGTGATCGATTTAACCTGCTCAACATCACGACGGATTCATTGTAATTTGCGGTGGATGATCACATCTCGGCCAATAATCACGAAATTGATGATTCCCACCAAGCTAACGACCACGAACACAAACTGAAATACAAACCCCATCGTAAATAGATTAGTAAGGGCGCTATAGAGCAGCACCGCAATTAACAGCGCATACCCAATTAAAAACACCGGTGAATGGACAGAGTGAATCAATTTTAGCCCCCACTGACTGACCAACAGTCTCAGTATCACGCCAAAGACAAATATCCAGTCAATCAAAATGAAAACATTATAATGAGTTGTGTCTTGGGTGAACCGCTCAATTAGCAGAATTGCCAGCATAATATCAAGCAAGGTGGTCGTTAGCCGATTAACTGATGAGATTGGCACTCTGTTTACAACCTTTTGCCGTTCAGACACCTGCGCACCAGATACCAACTCATCGAGGGACAGATGATAAATTCTGGCCATCTGCCGCAGCATATCAATATCTGGTCGATTCCGGCCAGTCTCCCAACCCGAAACGGTTTTTCTGGAGACATGGAGTCGGTCGGCCAATTGCTGCTGGGTGATCGCCAAATCACTTCTTGTTTTCTTCAGTTTTTGAGCAAAATGACTATCGATCATCTTGATCCCCCTAAACGTAAGTCTAAAATCCTCATTTGGCTAGCTTTCCTTTAGAGCAACGTTGCTATATCAACATTTGTAAGTATTTAGGTAACCTGTTTTCGGAAATCGAAAACTAGTAGTTTGCATATTTTTATTAAGTGATTTGCACATCATCGAGTGATCCTTACCTTCATCCTCTTGGCTCAATTGTCTTACAATATCGATCTTAAGCCAATACTGAATCTATTGTCTAAATTACACCTGTTGGCTAAGACAATATAATATTCATCTACTATGGATTCAACCCCCAACCTCTACTTTGTAGACGTTCGGGGTTGTTGTTTTATCATCCTAATTTTCAGTTTCCACCCAATGCTTCAACAGATAAACACTGGCCGCTGACTCCACTAATGCCATGACATAAAAGTAACCAATCCCAAGGAAAAATTGCAGATAGAAATTATTAAAGTTAAACAACTTATAGTAGTTGGTAAAGAACCCGATCAGGCCAATAATATAAGAGGACAAATACAGGAAGCCAACAATCACGACGACATACAGGATAAATTTAAAGAATTTTTGCCGGCCATCTGGCAAGAAACTCGTCAATGAATTACCAATCAAATGGATTAGACTGATTGTGGCCCAGAGAAGCAAGACCATCGCGATTGCCAATAGGATGCCCCCGATAATCATGAAAGTTAAATTTTCCCCAAAGTGGGCTTTGTCGGAATGTTGATAAGTGTCAGAAATCATTTGCCGAGTTTGCTTCACAATTTCTGGAAAGTTCAGGGCTGAGGTAATCAATGCCAACCCAGCTTGGGTTAATCCTAAGTAAAGCATTCCAATTAGGCCTGATAAGAGGTTAGCGGAATATAACTTGGTATCACTGACGGGAATCAGTCGATAAGCACTGCTGATGTAAACATGTTCCATATTTCTTGATAGCAGCACAAATGCCGCAAAGTAGGCAATCATTGAATAGGCCAAGGAAATTTGTAAGGGATCGATCCCGCTCAACGTCCCTTTGTAAACCTCAAACAGAATTGTCAACACAATCGCCAAAACATCGACGACCAAAATCCGATTGATAATTGAAATTTTGGGTCGCGCCAGTGCTTTGGTTATACTGGTAAAACTAGTCATTCAGATCATTCCCTTCATAAATACTCTCGTAATACTGTTCAATGCCTTCTGCGTATTGAGCGCGAATTTCTTCAGCGCTTTTCTTAGTGTAAATCGTCTTATCTTTAATAATCACCACTTCATCTAGGATACTGGCAATTTCGGAAACATAGTGATCGGAAACCACAATCACGGAATCCGGGGATTTCCATTTGATGATACTTTGGATAATCTTCTTGCGGCTCATACTGTCGATGCCGCCAAAGGGCTCATCCAGCAAGTAAACCTTGGTATCTCGAGATAAGGTCAAGCCAATGACTAACTTTTCCTTCATCCCTTTGGACAAAGCCGATAACCGCAACCCCTCATCAATCTGCAGGAAACCAGCAATTTGATTATATCGGTCAGTTGAAAAGTCTGGATAAACGTCTTCATAGAATCGGATGATTTTGTCAATTCGCATGCTTGGGTTAAAGCCGTCCAGCTGGCCGCTAAAGCTCACTTCCGCTTTCTTGGCGGCCACTTGATCTTCACCGTCAATCTTAACCGTTCCATGAGCACCTTTGGCAACGCCAGCAATCAATCGCATCAAGGTCGTTTTCCCAGCCCCATTTTCACCAAGGAGACCAACCGTCTTACCTTGCTCAATCTGTAAGTTGATATTTTCCAAAATACGGCGGTAATTCTTGTGATACGTTAAATTCTCAATCTCAATTGTATTGGCCATCTTTAGTGGTCCTCCTATCCTTTATATACTGTCTAAGATACTGAACAATTTCATCATCCGTGACGTTTAAGTCATGTAAATTCTCGTACATCTCATGCAACCGTTCCATAATCAGTTTATGTTTCATTTCTTCAATAGTGGCCTGATCTTCGGTTACAAAGTTCCCTAAACCGCGTCTGGATTCCAGAATACCTTCAGAAATCAGCTCCCCTAACGCTCTTTGCACTGTATTGACATTAACCGTCAAATCAATGGCTAGTTGTCTGACTGCCGGGATCTTTTCGCCGGGAGTCAGTTTACCGGTAATAATCTGACCATAAATGTAATTCTTAATTTGATAATAAATCGGGATCTTATCGTCGAATTTCATTGTGCCACCTCCCTAGTGTTATATTTTACTATTACACTATAACATGTCTCTTTTAAAATTGCGACGAATTCGTCAAAAAAAGATCCGTTTCAGCGGATTACCAAAACGAATCTCAATTAATTTCCTATTTAATTATGAACCAATCCCGGTAGTGAGTGGCCATTGGGATCGATTTCAAACCTAACCAAGACTACTTTATCCGCATCAACTGGTAGGCCGTCAATGTAGACTTCCCGATGTTGATCTGCATGGAGGCGCTGATAGTCACTGCTCTTAATGGCTTCGTCTAGGACTTGGAACGCTGGTGCATCAGCTGTGACTGCACCATAGTTAATCGTCTGAATCTCGGTTCCTTCTGCCAGATGTTCAAAGTGAACCTCATCTTCATCAAAGTTATCGAAATCAATTTGGGTCATCGCAGCTGAAAAATCAGCTTCATCAATGAATAATGGCTGTTTAATCCAAATTTTAAAATGTTCATTGTTCCCCTGGGCTGTCCAGACTGCTTGAACTGGATATAGCACATATTCTTTAAATCCAGAAACTGGAATCCCTTTGTCGGGTCCACCACTAATTATCTTAGCAATTCGAGCGGCAGCGGCTGCTAACCTTAAAAAGTTAGGATCTGCAGAATGGTCATCAGCATCTCCTTCGGCGGTCACGTAGCTGCGCTTGGTCAACTCCACAAAGCTTGGCTTCTCATCGCGACTGTATTCGACTGGCTCAAATGTTTCCCAATTAAACATAATTATCACCCCTTATTTGCGGTCAATATAACCCGAATAATGGGTAAAAGCAACCAAATGGATTCCCTCAATATTCAAGCAATTGGCTACACATTTTGCCTACGGAATGACACTAATCCGATCGCCAAGAAGAGGGCGGTGTAGGCTAAACTGCCAATCAGTAATTGGGCATCTGATACAATTTATCATTACCTAATTGTCATTAAAATGCACGCGAATCATTGGCGCATGGGGATGCAACTAATGGTTGCGGAAAAGTTTCCGATCTGGTTCTCACTTAGTTAAATAAATTGGGATAATTAATAATCACTTTGATTGCTTTTGTTCCTAGCTAATTTATAATTATGGTGTAAGCGCAAGCGCTTTCAATACGCTTGAGGGTGATATGAATGAAAAAATCTATGTCAAGGTCTATGTCAATCTTGTTAGTAATTATTTGGTTGGTAACCATCATTCTCTTTATTACTTTTATTTTTGGCTTGAATTTACACTTTAAGTGCAACACTAATTAAATAAAGAATGGCCCATGGCCAAATTTCTGTAAAATGATGTTTGC
>NZ_JAHPPD010000079.1:5553-12169 GCF_019061365.1 Lentilactobacillus dabitei | reverse complement strand
GCAAACATCATTTTACAGAAATTTGGCCATGGGCCATTCTTTATTTAATTAGTGTTGCACTTAAAGTGTAAATTCAAGGGTCAAAGAATTTGTGGCCAAGTACGATTCTGCATTGCGTATGGGATTCAATGATGTTTATTTTGTGAGGAATCAAGCAATTATTTTGGAGGCCGAATTTAGTTGCAATTATCTTTTTAGGCTTGACATTATTTTCGGCGATGACTATATTAATGAAAATATCAGTCATTTAATTCCAGTCAGGTTAGGACAGCTGCGTAAAGCAATAACCTGCACATAAGCACCACAACCCAAAATCTAAACCCAGGATTTTCGGTTGTGGAGACTTATGCTCCGGTTATTAACCGCTTTACTCCGCTCACTTGTTTAGGACAGCTCCTCCAAGCAGAGATCTGCATGTAAGCACCTCGAACAAAAATTCCCCAAACCGGAATTTCCGTTCGAGGAGACTTACACTCCGATCTCTAACCGCCTGGATCCGCTCACTTTTTAGGAGATGACAGCTATGAAGCTCCGGATACTTGCTCGTTTCATACTCCAAACAACCATTATTCTGGTCCTCGGTTACTTTTTCAATTTGGATAAAAATGCCCACTTTGTATTTGAGTGGAATGGGTTCAATATTTGGCTGATCGTCTCGTGGCTTTGCCAACTGCCACTCTGTATTCGTAAGCAGCTCTATCCAGGGTATCGGTCAATAGCAACCCAAGGGATGAAGCGATACAAGCAGGATTTAGAGAATCGGAATCGCAAACATATCGGCAAAAAAGGCTGGGACGTCACGAATCCCGGAGCCATTGAAGGTGACCGGGTTGTCTTTTATTCCAAAATGCACGATGACCAATTCGCTACGGTGGCCCAAATTGCTTTGGCGATTATATATGGGCTGCTGGGACCGGTGGTATTAGTGGGGGAGCTACTGTTTGATTGGTTCAGGTCGACCTTAAAACCCAATTGATAGCGACTCCAATCGCGTAAAAATAACTTCTCATTTGAAAAATGCGAAAGCGTGGGCGCAAAACGGTGTGTCCTCAAGGCGCTAAAAAGCAAGTTCTCAGGAAATGAACTTAATTCCTGAAGAACTTGCTTTTATTTTGGCAATATCATCACTTATTTGTAAATGCTATGAGCTCAAATGTGAATTTTATGGACTGTTTTTCAATTTTACCTTGACAGTTGCGTATTCTAACATTTAGATTAAATATACATGAAATTAGAATTAAAATACGCTGAGTATAGTGCAATCTAATTGTCTAAAACCGAATTTGGTGAGCCTTTTGATACCGCCAGTCGATTGATTCATGCTAAAGAAAGATGGTTGAAAGCATAATGGATAAATCATATTTGAAACAGCTGAAGTTAGCGAGTCAAACGTATAAATATTATGATATTGGTACTTATCTGAAAGATCACGGAGGAACCATCAAAACGGTTCCGTATACGATCCGAATTCTTTTAGAAGAAGCCCTGCGCCATGCTTCTAAGGATTCCGCAAAGGAACAATTTTTACCAGCTTTTAGCAACTGGGATACCCATCACGACAAGGATATTCCCCATCAACCTGAACGGGTTATCTTACAGGATTTAACTGGCGTGCCCGCATTGGTTGATTTGGCGGCGATGCGGGATGCAGTCAAAGCTCAACATGGCAATGTGAGCACGATCAATCCGGAGGTGCCGGTTCATCTCGTGATCGACCATTCAGTTCAAGTGGATCATTCTGGTAACGATGAAGCGTTTGAATACAACATTAAAAAGGAATTTGAACGCAACCAGGAACGTTACACCTTTCTAAAATGGGCCCAGAACAGTTTTGACAATTTGACCGTCATTCCACCTGACACTGGGATTATTCATCAGGTGAACTTGGAGTACTTGGCAGATGTGATACATGCCAAGCAACTAGCCGACGGAAGTTATGAAGCCTTTCCAGACACATTGGTCGGTACCGATTCCCACACGACCATGATTAATGGCCTCGGAGTCCTTGGTTGGGGAGTCGGTGGGATTGAAGCTGAATCCAGCATGCTCGGAGAAGATACTTATATGCCCGTGCCCAAAGTGGTTGGGGTGAAATTAAGCGGCAAATTAGCGGAAGGCATTACTTCAACTGATTTGGCGTTATCCCTGACTCATATACTGCGGGAACATAATGTGGTCGGCAAATTTGTGGAATTCTATGGGGACGGAGCCGCGTCTCTGCCACTGGCCTATCGGGCAACTATTGCAAATATGGCACCTGAATACGGCGCCACCTGCGGCTTCTTCCCCATTGACCAGCAAACCATTGACTACCTTAAACTCACCAACCGCCCAGCTGATCTCATCGAATTGGTGGAAGCATACGCCAAGGCCAATCACCTGTATTATACGGAGAGTGAAGACCGACATTACAGCGAGGATGACGCCTTGGACTTAAGTTCCGTTCAAAGTAGCCTGGCGGGGCCCAACCGACCGCAAGACACGGTCACGTTAAACAAGATGCCCAAGCAATTTGATGACCGTCGCGATTTGCCAGATTATCCGGTTAAAGTCGAAGGCAAAGACTTTAACCTTCGGGTAGGATCATTGGGAATTGCCGCCATTACCAGCTGTACCAATACATCGAATCCCCAAGTCTTGCTGGCAGCCGGTTTGATAGCTAAACGAGCGTTTGAATATGGGCTTAAAGTTCCAGAATTTGTCAAAACATCATTGGCCCCGGGTTCCCGAGTAGTGACGCAGTATCTAGAAGCGTCGGGTCTGCAACCCTATTTGGATAAACTGGGCTTTAACCTGGTTGGGTATGGCTGTACCACTTGCATTGGTAACTCGGGTCAATTAAAAGAAGATGTTCAAAGCCGGGTGGCCGAGGATCCTTATCCATTAGCCGCCGTTGAAAGTGGTAACCGGAACTTTGAAGGCCGAGTGAACCCGCTGATTAAGGATACGTACTTGGCTTCGCCGCCATTAGTTGTGATCTACGCGCTGGCTGGCACCTGTGATATTGATTTGACGACGCAACCTATTGGAGCCTCAAAGGATGGCCAACCAGTTTATTTAAAAGATCTCTGGCCAAGTGATGCTGAGGTTGCCGAATTGAATCAGAAATATCTTAAGCCAAAAGAATTTAAACAAAACTATCAATCAATTCTCAATCAAAACGAAACATGGAATCAGTTACCCGCACCAAAGTCTTCTACTTACGAGTGGGATGAAGATTCAACTTACTTGGCCTCCCCGCCATTTTTCGATGGCACAGCTGGTCAGCAACATTTAAGTGGCTTGCGCGTACTGGCAAAATTGGGTGATTCAATTACGACCGATCATGTTTCACCGGCCGGATTCATTGGGTCACAGACTCCTGCAGGCAGATATTTGCGCCAGAAGGGAATTCAGCCGAAGAACTTCAATTCCTATGGCTCCTGCCGAGGTAATCATGAAATTATGATGCGGGGGACGTTAGCCAATATTCGCTTACAGAATCAACTCACCCCAGATAAAGTCGGTGGGTTCACCCGTTATCTGCCAACCGATGAAGAAACAACTATCTTTGATGCCGCTCAACAATACAAACAGGCTGGGACGGGCTTGGTGATTCTGGCAGGCAAAGATTACGGCATGGGGTCATCTAGAGACTGGGCGGCCAAAGGGGTCAAACTTTTGGGCGTTAAAGCTATTATTGCCGAAAGTTTTGAACGGATTCATCGAGCTAATTTAGCCATGATGGGCGTTGTGCCACTTCAGTATCTCCCGGGTCAAAACGCTGAAACACTGGGACTTGATGGTACTGAAACATTCACAATTGATTTAGATGGGCAAACGGCGCACATCGTTGCAGAAAAAGATGGTCAGCAGACCAAGTTTGATGTGACGGTTCGGTTTGATACTCCAGTTGATTGGAATTATTACGAAAAGGGCGGCATTATGCCGTTGATCGTCCAAAATAAAATTGAAAGTTGATCTATTTCTAGAATAGTTAATTCAAATAGTCATGTAAGCACCTCAGAGAATAATACCTGAATTATTTCCCGACAAGACTAACAATTGATTCGGAACTATTTGGATTAACTCACAGTGTTGATTGTGAGGTAAGAGGATGAAATTACCAAAAGGACTGGCTGGCGTCGTTGTTGATCAAACCAAAATTAGTTCTACGAAGAACGAAATTTTGACATACGCTGGGTACCCAATTACAGAATTAGAAGATGTGCCATACGAAGAGATTGTGCTTTTGCTTTGGAATCTCCGACTGCCAACCGAATCTGAATTAGTTAGTTTTCGCCGTGAGTTGGTCTCCCAAATGAAGCTGCCAGCCGAAACGGTTCGCCTGATGGGGCGGATTGCCAAAGAGCCGCAGCATCCAATGAGTATTCTGCGGACAACGGTTTCACTCCTTGGGACAACCAATGACAACGAGCACGATGAGCCACCACGGATTTTGGCGAAAATGCTAACAGCGGTTGCGGCGATTATTCGAATTCGAAATGATCAGCCAATTAAGCGATCCAAACCTGATTTTGGGGTGGTGGAAAACTTTATTTACATGTTTTCTGGCAAGCGGCCCACTCGAGAACAAATTGAAATGCTTAACACGGTGATGGTGCTCCATGCCGATCATGAGTTCAACGCTTCGGCTTTTACGGCTCGGGTAGTTGCTTCGACCCAATCAGACTATTATTCATGCTTAACGACAGCTGTTTGTTCTCTTAAAGGCCCACTACACGGCGGCGCCAACGAACAGGTTTTCAAAATGTTGGAAACGATCAAACAAACCGGTCAAGATCCGCTTGAATATGTTGAACGGCAATTGGCTTCCAGGCAAAAGATCATGGGCTTTGGTCACCGAGTATATAAGCATGGTGATCCACGGGCCGCAATTTTGCGAGAAATTGCTGGGAAGATTTCTTATGAAACCGGCAATGAAGCGTACTTTGAAATGGAAGAGCAGATTCGGGATTTTATGTTTGAAAAGACTCATCTGCATCCAAATGTTGATTACTATACCGCGGTGATTTACCATTGCTTCAATCTTGACCGAGATACCTTTACAACAATGTTTGCGGCTTGCCGGACTGCCGGTTGGTTAGCGCACATTATGGAGCAGCGTGAGGAAGGCTGTTTGATTCGGCCTTCATCTGAATATATCGGTGAAACTAATCGGCATTATCATGCTGACAAGGAGGCTCATTTGCATGAGTGACGAAAAAATAACCATGAAAGATGGGCGGCTTCAAGTTCCAGACGTGCCAACAATTCCGTTTATCGAAGGGGATGGGATTGGTCCAGAAATTTGGGGTGCTGCCAAGACGATTTTTGATGCAGCGGTTAAGACGGCATATCACGGTCAAAAGCAAGTGAATTGGCTGCCACTATTAGCTGGTGAAACGGCATTTAAACGAACCCACGAATGGCTGCCGACTGAGACATTGACCAGCTTGCGGGACTACTTGGTGGGGATCAAAGGACCGCTAACCACGCCAATCGGGGTTGGTCATCGATCAATCAACGTGACGTTACGGCAACAATTAGATCTGTATGCTTGTTTCAGACCCGTAACTTATTATCCGGGAAGTCCGTCACCGGTTGTCCATCCGGAAAATGTTGACATTGATGTTTTTCGCGAGAATACGGAAGACATTTATGCTGGCATTGAAGCGGATGTTGATACAGAAGACGCAAAGGAATGGGAACAATTATTAGCCAAGCAGGGTAAACTGGATAAGGTTAGATTTCCGGATTCATCTGCGTTTGACATCAAGCCAATTTCTAAGGAAGGCTCGTCCAGATTGGTGAAAGCAGCCGTGGATTATGCTTTGGCTAACGAGAAGCACACTCTGACGCTGGTTCATAAAGGAAATATTATGAAGAAAACCGAGGGGAGCTTTAAGCAATGGGGATACGAAGTGGCCGAAAGCTATGGTGACCGAGTTTTCACAACGAACCAATACAATGTAATTCACAAGGTGCAGGGGCAAGTAGCGGCTGATCAAGCCGAAGCCGATGCTCGAACAGCTGGCAAATTAATCGTGAATGATGTGATTACCGATAATTTCTTCCAACAAGCGCTCCTGTTTCCAGAGCATTTTGACGTGGTCGCGACCATGAACTTGAATGGCGATTACATATCGGATGCCTTGGCTGCCCAAGTAGGTGGTATTGGAATTGCTCCAGGTGGAAATATCAATTACCAAACTGGCCGGGCAATCTTTGAAGCAACCCATGGCACAGCACCTCAATTTGCGGGTCAAAACAAGCTGAACCCAACTTCAATTATTTTGTCAGGCGCAATGATGTTTGATTATATCGGTTGGCAAGCAGCTGCCAAATTAATTCGATCAGGGATTAGTCAGGCAATTGTCACGCACAATGTGACAGAAGACTTTGCGAAAACGCCGGATGCCACCGTATATAGTACCAGTGGTTTTGGCGATTACGTGGCAAAGATGATAGTGAGCGGATCCAAGCGGTTAGAAGTCGGAATGTAAGTCTCCACCGAGGGAAATTCCCGGTTTTGGAATTTTTCTCGGTGGTGCTTACATGCAGACTTCTGCTTGGAGGAGCTGTCCTAAGAACAAGTGAGCGGAGCCAGGCGGTTAGCAACCGGAGCGTAAGTTGC